>SLKS01000089.1 GCA_007134465.1 Kiritimatiellia bacterium
AGATGGAGAACAGCTTGCAGAGATGCGCCCTAACACCCGATTGGTGTGGCCATAAAACTGCACAACTGTCTTTCTTTGCGATCTTTGTGCTCTTTGCGGTTAATCAACTGCTCCACTTAGGATAAATGATGAGGACGCCAACTAAGACTCGGAGAGGGCGACTTCGGTTTCCACGCTTCGCGCTTCCCCCGAAGCGCCTCAAGGCTGACGTTATGCGAAACCGGCCAAGGGTGGCGGTGAAGCAAGCGACTACGTGTACGGGCAAGTTCGAGTGCGCCGGTGGATTAATGACGATTTATGGTTGCACCCCTCCCCGCCTGCCGCTAGGGTAGGCTTCTGAAGTTCAATCATGGTGGCGCGCCTTGCCGAAACGCGGGCTCGACACCCCAACTGCCGAGGAGACCCTGCGATGAAAGCCGTTTCCGCTCTGCTGTTCGCGTGCGCTCTGCTGATCCCGTTCACCGCCGCCCAGGCCCGCCTGGGCGAGACGCAGGAACAAATCCAGGAACGATATGGCAAGCCGGTATCGGTCAACAAGCCTGCCGCCGTCGCCTTGCATCGCTGGAACGACTATTATATCCGGGTCGAATACAGGGACGGGCGCGCCGTGCTGCTGGGCTACCGCAGGCGCGACAAGCAACCGATGACGGAACAGGAAACGAACGCGGCGCTGGCCCGCCATGCGGGAGCAAGCGAATGGCTGGCCAAACCGCCCGCGCCCGGATTTCGAAAGTGGCGATCGGCGGACGGAGCGCGACAGGCCCGCTATTCGACCGTGAACGGACTGCTGACATTCGCCCCCCGCTCCTCTGCCGAGAGCTAACCGACTTCGCAGAAGGCGCGAAACACCCGCCTTCGCAAGGCCTTCCTCCTACGCCCTTCGGGCTCCGGCGGACAAGACGGCAAGGCAAGCGCGAAGAATTCCGTTGGGCGGAAAAAGATGCGGGTGAGAACGAGGGGCGAGGGCGGGATATCGGTCGCGAATTCCGCCTGCCCGGCGGCTGAAGCCGCCGCAGAGCTTCCGGCTGAAGTCGGTACTCCGACCATGCACACGGACAAGAAATTCTGCCTCTCTTGCCAGAGTTCCGCCTTCAGGCGGAAATTTTCGGGGCTTCAGCCCCCTCCGGATGGGCGAAGCATTGGCGAAAACGCATCGTGATCCGTTTTCGTCCGTTGAAGGGCTTAAAGGGAAAAGAACCATGATCTATCACGAATTGGGCACATCCGGCATTCGCATTTCGAGCCTGGCCTTCGGCGCCATGCGCTGGCAGAACGAAGCCGACTGTCGCGCCATCATGGAACGCGGCATGGACGCCGGCCTCAACTACGTGGACACGTCCACCGGCTACGTGGGCGGGCAAAGCCAGGTCTGGGTGGCCAACGCCATTCGCGAACGGCGCGACGACATTCTGTTTTCCACGAAAACCGGCTACGGTCAGGCGCATAAGGCCAAGGAGTTCGTCGCCAGCCTGGCCGCGCGGCTCAAGAAGCTGCGCCTGGACCATGCCGACATGGTTCAGGTCTGGGGCATCGAGACCATGGCCACGCTCGAAGCCGCGCTGGCTAAGGACGGAACGGTGGCCGGTGCGCGTCAGGCGCAAAAGGACGGGCTCGTGCGGCATGGGATCGGCTTCACGTTTCACGGGCCACCCGAGGTGTTCAAGGCCGCCGTGGATTCCGGCGAGTTCCTTTCGGCCACCGTCAGCTACAGCTTGCTCAACCGCGAAGCCGAACCTCTGCTGGCCTACGCCGCCGAACGCGGCGTGGGCATTCTGATCATGAACCCGCTGGCCGGCGGCATGCTGGCGCTGGCCGAACGGCAGGACTACGCCTTTCTGCGCGGACCGGACAGCGGCCCCGTTTACGGCTCGCTGCGCTTCCTGCTGGCCAACCCGAACATCTCCGCCGCGCTTGTCGGATACCGAGTCCCCGCCGAACTGGACGAGAGCCTGCGCGCGCTCGATACGCCCGACGACCTGGCCGAACCTTTGCGTCGCGACCTGATCAAGCGCATCGAAGGCGTGGCCAGACCCGATGGCCGCTTCTGCACAGGCTGCGGCTATTGCAAGGAATGTCCGGAAGGGTTCAAGCCGCCGAAATTCATGAAGACCATGCGCGATTTCGCCCTGTACGCAGGAGACGAGGAGCGCCTTGTTCCCTGGTTGATTTCGCGTTACGAAACCCGGCAGACCGTCGCCGACGCGCTGGCCCGGTGCGTTGAATGCGGCAAATGCGAGGACGTCTGTCCGCAGAAACTGCCGATCATCTCCGAAATCCGCCGGGCGAAAGCCGCGCTGGATGCGAAATAAAGAATGCGGTTCGCCGATGGACACCTGTGAGAACGCAGAGAGAATGAGATTAACCGCGGAGACACGGAGCCGCCGCTCTGTCAGCGGTCTCGACTGAAAGACGCTTCGCATGACTTCTTACTCGCCTGTCCTGGTAGAAACCGCATCGCTTCGCGAGCTCGAACGGGTTGTTCCCCAGTACCGTCGCATTCTGCTGGAAACGGTTGACACTATTCTCGAGCGGTTCGAGCGCAACGGGGCCTATCCATTTCTGGACACCAAAATAGACGTTTTCAGCGGCAAAGACCTGTCCCGCACGGTGGGCGCCACCGATATTTTCGGAAGGGAAACCGTCTACGCCTGGATTCAAAGCCGGGGTGTCGAAGCGCTGTGCGGACATGCGCAATGGATCGAAACGCTGCCCGATCTGACCGCCGAGCGGAAGCAGGCCTTGCGCGAGCGCATCCGACGGACGGTCGCGCGCGTCGTCCGCGCGCTCGAAGCGGCCCGCCACGCCAACGGCGGCTCGCTCTTTTTCTGGATGGATGCGGACGGCCGCCCGTTCACGCTGACGCCCGACGGCCAGAAGAACGAACTCCAACTCGATCCCGCCTTCTGCTACGGCAGCGACATGTTCCATGTCAAGGCCGTGGCCGCCGCCGCCGACTTTCTCGGCGATACCGACTTGCGCGCCGAAGCCGCCCGCTATTTCGCCCGCTGGATTCGCGCAATCCGTACCGATGCCGTGCGCGGCGACCAGCAGCCGTTCGATCCAAAGAATCCCGTCGGCCGCGTTCCCGGCCGGCGTTCGCACGGGCTGCGCATGATCACGCTGGGCTCGCTCGCCCTCTACGCGCGGCTGTACGACGACCCCGCCCACGTCGCCGACGGCCTGGATTTCATTCGCCACATCCTGGACAAGCATGTCAACATGAACAACCGCTTCCCGGAACTGGCGCCGCTCGATTTCGTCGAATTCATCGCGCCCGACGGCGCCCCCTACCGGCAGGACGGCCATATCGTCTGCGACCCCGGACACGCCCTCGAATTCGTCGGGCTCGGGTTCAAGTTCCTGAACACGATCCGATCGCGCGCCGATCTGACCGTCGCGCAACAGGCGGACATCGCCGAATGCGACCGGGTGTTCCCGCGTCTGCTCCAGCACGTCTTCCGGCAGGGCTTCAATCCGCAAGGCGGTATCTGCAAAACCTTCGCGCTCGACCTGAACCGGCCCTTGAACGCGGACATGCCCTGGTGGAACCTGCCGGAAACCATGCGCGCGGCCCTCTTCTGCCACAACGTCGCCGCGGACGACGAAACGCGCCGCGCCTGTCTCGACATCGCGCGCCTTTGCAGCAACGCTTTTCTGAAGAACTACGTCAATCCGAACGTGCGCTTCATGGCCTATCAGACTCTTGACGAGAATGCCCGGCCCGTCCCCGTCATTCCCGCCACGCCCGATCTGGATCCCGGTTATCACACGGGCCTGTCCGTGATTGACTTCATGGCCGCGCTGGCGCGCGGGAAAGAATAAGCACGCCTGCCCAGAGCCGCGGAAGCCCGCGCCGTCTATTGATCCTGGAAAGAGCAGATACACGCTTTTGCGTGTATGATTTCCGTGTATTCCGCGCATGCCACGCCGTAGGCTTCGCGTAGGCGGGTATTCCGTGGTAGAAATACAAATTGGGTTGCGGGCAGAGCCCGCCTTAAGTTGATTTCTCTCGATGGCGGGGTCAGTACATGCCATCGAATGCGTCGCGCAACATCCGACGGCATACGGCCCTTGGTTTCAAGGGTTTGAACACGGTCCAACACCCGTTTCCGGGCATCCGTCCCGGCAAAGACCGAGACAGCCATAAGAACAAACAATCCGGCAAACGCAACCGTTCTCATTTCATTCCCCATCGCAAGCGAGGAGCATACCGTTCCCATTCGATAGACAGAGCATGGCGTTTCGAATTCGAAAAAAGAAACACAGGATGACATCGAGGCTCGTTCAGTTCCTCGACAAGAACTTAGATATGATTGCCTGCCCGCCTTGTTCCCGCATCATTCTCTATGGACAGTTTTTCCTTTTTCGATCGCTTGTAGCGCTTCATCGACTAGCGAGACAAAATCCGTGCCCCAACCGTGGGAAAACCTCAGCGTGTCGAGGCAGGATTTCATGGCCCGCTCGTGTTCGCCCGTTTCCGCCAGGATGCGGGCCAGCAAGAGATGGGCGTAAGGATATTCGGGCGAGGCCTCGAGACATTTCTCGATCTGCTCTTTCGCAGCTTCCACGCGCCGATTGTTGAACAG
>SLKS01000303.1 GCA_007134465.1 Kiritimatiellia bacterium
AACACGATGATCGCGACTGTGCCCCAAGTCGCGATATGTCGGGCCATGGCGGAGATTCGATGCATGACAGAGTGGCTCATTCCGTTGGCGTGGTCCGCTCGATGTCCACGGGAACGAAGCGCCGGTCCGTTGTCAGAAGAATTTGATCCAGCTTGACGCGGTCTTCCCGGTACATGATGGCAAGCGTATGGGTTCCCTTTTCCAGGTTGAGCTGCTTCGTGCGGGGCGGGGACTTGACCCAGTGCCAGCGCCGGAACGTTCGGTTCCGGCCCATAATGAAAGGGGCTTGTCCGTTAAGGCTTGCGCGAAAGGAGTTGGAGCATTCGTCGTCCCACCACACGCGCAGCCACAGAAAATATTCGCCTGCTTTCGCGACCGAAAAACTGTAGCGGGCCTGGGCCTGTTTATCCTTGTCGGTCGGATTCTCGATCTTCGGGATTTCGAGATAGACGTTTTCCGATGCGCCCTCCACGACGGTGTTCGTTGCCGCAAAAGCTTTGTCGGATGCGTCAACCCGGCGCATAGGCGCCTGAATATGCTCGGCGGTTCCGGCATCGAAACAGACGGTTTCCGCCTGGGCCGGTTCGGATTGGACCAGCAGCGCCAACGCGCCAACTGCCGCGAAAAGGCGGACGGGCAAGGTCTGCGGCTTCATATCGAATCTCCGGTTAGTCGTTAACGCTCTGTCAAACCTGACAGGATGTATTCTTGCTAAAGCGGGCTACGCCCGCAAGCCAAGTGTGTGGGTATGTGGGTGTGTGGGTTTGGGAGTAGGAGAATTTTTCCCACAAACACACGCACTCATACACTCACGCACCCACAAACTCACAAACTCACAAACTCACAAACTCACAAACTCACAAACAATATAGCAGTCAGGCTGGCGGGTTGTCAATCCATTTATCGTATATTTGCTCGGTTTTGGCGATCATGGCATCGAGCCGGAATTTTTCGGCGACGGTTTCCGCCGCGTGTTTCCCGAGGCGTTTTCGCAGTGCGGGGTCTTGGGCGAGCCGGTTCAGCGCATCGGCGAGGGCTTCGGCATGGCCGGGCGGGGTCAGCAGGCCGTTTTCGTTGTCCGCAATGGCTTCCGGTACGCCGCCGGTTCGGGCGGCGGCGATGGCTTTGCGCGCGGCCATAGCTTCGAGCAGGCCATAGGGCAGGCCTTCCCAGAGCGAGGGCAGCACGAAAATGTCGAGCAGCCGATGTATCTCGTCGGGGTTGGCGGGTGGCGGCAGAATGCGCAATTTCGATTGCAGGCCCAAGCGTCGCGCCAAGGTTTCGATACGGCGCTGTTCGGGGCCTTCGCCTGCCAGGAACAGATGCATGTTCGGCAGACGCGGCGCCAGAATGCGCGCGGCTTGCAACAGAACGTCGAACCCCTTTTGAATGGCGAACCGGCCCACGCTTCCGATGACAATGTCCTGGGGCCGGTAGCCGAAGCGTGCCCGCGCTCGTTCCGTCTCCGCGTCCGTGTCCGGCGCTGTTGCGACGGGTTGATCGATGCCGTTGCGGATGACCGTGAATTTGTCCGGTTCGGCCAGACGGCGCCGGAGCGCATCAAAACGTTCTTCTTCGCAGACGCAAATGAACTGGTCGGTCCAGCGTGCCGCCGTTTTTTCCAGACGTTCGTACAGCAGGCCCAGCGGGAGCGGCGCTCTCATTCTAAACGGGAAGACATGCGGGGTATGGATGACGCGAAGCTTTCGGGCGCTTTGTCGAGCCGCGAGCCGCCCCAGAAATCCGGCTTTGGACGAATGCGTGTGCAGTATCCGGCAGGGTTCGGCGTCCAGATGGCGGCGAATGGCCGCAAGGGCGGCATTATCGCGCCAGGGATGGAACGGATCCCGATGCATGGTCACGATCCGGACGGGAATGTCCAGTTCCTTGAATCGCTCGATATCCGTTTGGAACGCCGGATCGCGCAAGGTCGAACAGAGTATGGAGGGAGCGAACTTGTTTCGGTCCAGCCCCGTGACGAGATCGAAGAGATGGCGTCGTGTTCCGCCCGCCGTGGCCTCGGTCATCAGAAGTATGGGGACAGGTTTCATCATCTGTGCGAAATACGTTTAACCGCGAAATCAAGCGCGATGCGGGCTTCGGGAATGCGGAGCGCCCAGATCAGTGCGGCGTACACCAGGCTGCCGGTCGCGGCGCAAAGGGCTAGGGGCAGACCCAGTTCGCGTATCCTGGCGATTATGCCCACGCTTTCCGTAATGCCGTCGAGCACGCCGCTCCATGCTGCCAAGCCATAGACGACCGCGCCCATGGCCGTGGCGGCCACGAACAGCTTGACCATAAACAACAGATTTTCGCGGATGCGCGGGAAGGGCGTGATTTTTCCGATAAGAACCAGAAGCAGGGCGACTTTGACGCCTTTGGACAAGGCTTCCGCCATAGGGATGCTGACATGACCGAAGCGGTTGCGCAGCATGGCGACCATAGCGACATGCAGCGCCATGCAGCCCAGTCCGATCGTAATGGGGGTCAGGGTGTCCTTGGCGGAAAAATAGAAACGCATAAGCATGATTTCCCATGCCAGGATGGTCAGGCCCGCCGAGTAGAAAAGAAGCGGCGCGGCCGTATCATGGACGTTGTCCATGGTGAAAAGACCATGATGAAAAAGAATCTGGACGAAAGGCACGCGCAGGATGCCGAGCCCGACCGACAGCGGCACGAAAAGCACGGCCATCAGGCGAAGGACTTGCGCCAGCGCGTTGCCGGCATCCGTCAATTGGCGTCGCGCGGTCATTTCCGAAAAGAACGGATAAATGGCGGTGCCGATCGCGAACGGAACCAGAAGCACAATGGTATCCGAAAGCCGTTTGGCGAAGAGCAGGCTGGCGGGCATGCCTTCGCCCATGCCGGAGGCGAACCAGTTGTTGAGAATCACGCGCGACTGGGCGATCAGTGTGCCGATCAGGATGGGCAGCACAAGACGCGCCATTTTTTTCATGACCGGGCTTTTCCAGTCGAGCGAGGGCTTGAACAGGCGGATGGTCTTTCCGAATCCGACGACCGGGAAAAGCAGGGTGGCCAGCGCGCCGAGAACGACGCCGACGGCCAGTCCGCGAATGCCCAGTACGGTATGCAGCAGAACGATGCTTGCGATAATCACGATCTTGTTTATAACTTCAGCGGCGGCGGGCGGGCCGAACCGTTTGTAGGCGTGCATGATCAATGTGGCCAGCCAGAACAGCGCCATGAAGAAGGCGGCGGGCAGCATGATGCGTGTCAGGGTAGCGGTCAGGAGGAGCGTTTCCTCGGATTCGAAGTTCGATGCCAGACGGATCAGTTTTTCGGCATGGATCATGCCGAGCCCGGCGGCGGCGCCGATCAGCAGGGCTATCCAGGTTCCCGCCGAGCTGGCGAAACGCCAGGCGGCGGTTTCGCCTTCGCGCGTTTTATGTTCCGTGAACAGGGGCAGGAACGGCTGCAAGAGATCGCGCGGAATGACGATCAGTGTGAAGACAATGCTCGAAAACGCTACCGCAAAGGCGTCCACGGCCATGCCCGCTCCAAAGCGGTTGGCGATGATCAGCGTTTGCGCAAAGCCCAGGATTTTGGCGAGAATCGTAAAAAAAGTGATGGTCGCCGCTCCGCTCGCCACGCCTGTTCCCCAGTGTTCTTTCATGCTTGTTTTCCGTTAGCCTTTCTTGAAAAATCACGTTTTTGCTTATGTATAAGTCTTTTCCGGCTGCTTGGTTGGATAGGTTTCAGTGTTCAGGTTTCAGGAGCAGCAACATGGGGTTTGTTTGGAAATTGCGCCGGAACAGTATTGATGAGCAGCATATAAAATCCTGACACCTGAAACCTCGCGCTTCCACCATTCCACCATTCCATCATTCCATCATTCCAGTCTTCCACCATTCCACCATTCCACCATTCCAATATTCCGGTATTCCAGCATTCCGCACCCTTCCTGGATGGCGCTGCATGACGGCAATACTTATGTATTTCGAAACTGTTTGGCGAGTGTTTTCGCGTTATTTCCGATGTCGAAGCGTTCGGCGACTCGTTGCCGACCGGCCTGTCCCATGCGGGCGGCCAGGTCGGGCGTGCGCAAGAGGCGTTCCATGCGGTCGGCTAGCGCGACGCTGTTCTCGGGCGGGATCAGGAATCCCTGGATGCCGTCTTCGATCGCTTCCGAAGCGGCGGAGGCGGTTGTGGCGATAACCGGAACGCCTTGCGCCATGGCTTCGATCAGGACATTGGCGATGCCGTCCCGGTCGCCGTCAGGCGCCTCGACCGACGGCAGGACCAGCATGCGCGCGCGTTGGAAGCTTGGCGACAGTTCATCGAATGTTTTTTCTCCGAGCCACGCCACGCGATCCGCGAGGCCGAAACGTTCGGTTTGCTCTTTCAGGCGGTCGGCTTCGGGTCCGTTGCCGACGATGGCCGTTTGAACGGTTGTTCCGCGCTCCTTGAGGATGCGACAGGCGTCCACGAGCACATGAAAGCCTTTTTTCGGCACAAGCCGGCCTATGGCCAAGACGAAATCGGGTTCGGGTTTGGCGGCGTTAAAGGTTTCTGGAAACACGCCATGATGAATGGTGACGATTTTGTTCG
>SLKS01000325.1 GCA_007134465.1 Kiritimatiellia bacterium
AGGTCAGGAATTTTCGGAACATATCCTCATGCAGCATGCGAGTCGAATGCATGGGATTGTCCGTTTTGAGACTGGCATAGTCGGTGAACGGAATGTTCAACGCATTGAAGACGGCGTCGCCAAGCGTATGGAGGTTCAGCGCCTGATCAGGGGCTTCCTGTACCGCCTTGGCGATGGCGGCGCGAATGCGGATGAGCTTGATGAAGTCGTTGAAGTGACCGGCCTGCAGGGCGGCGTCCTGACGATTGTCGGTGAAGCTGAGCACTTTGCGGAATTGCGGCGCGCAACCGTGCTGGGCCAGCCGGTCCAGAATGGAAAAGCAGGTGATGGTGGTCGAGGTGCTGCGGCCTTCCTTGCCAAGGCTGGTCAGCTTGTTGGCTTCGCGGGTTTGTCCGGCGAAATCGGTGCCGGAAGACGGATCGAACAGGAGCGGAGCCGACATGAACCAGCCGCGCTGCCAGTCTTTGCGCGGTTTCGGACTCCAGTGGCCGGTCTCGGCATACCAGATTGCGCACGGGAAGCGATCTCGCTTGTCGGGTTTGGGAACAAAGTTCCCGTCGCGCGTTTCCTTGATCCATGCTGCCGGCATGTCGGCGCAGTCGGAATCCGTCCAGACAGATTCCCCGAGGAGATAGCCGTCGTATTCCTGCGCATCCGGAGGGGTGTCCTCGTCGGGTTCTTCCATATCCTGAAATTCCCTGGGGAGGAGCGTTCCGTCCTGCTGCAAGCGCACGCAGGTGAAGGCGCAGCCCGATGTGCGACTGAACACCACGGGGTAAAGCGGCTTGGATTCGCCGTCGGCGGTGGTGATTTCGCGAACGCTCGGGTCAATCTCTATCGTACGGGTTTCCGGCCGGTCCAGCGTGGCCCAAACCGATCCGGTTTGTGCGAAAAACTGGTGCAGCTTGAACGGCAAAAGCACGGCGGAGCGTCGACCGGACTGCGTGGCGGCGGCATTAGCCAGGCTCAGACGCTGCAAGAGGGCGCGCAGATGGTCCGCGCAAGCTTCCGGGGAACAGCCGGAGGCGGCAGCCAGCCGTTCGGCGATTTCATCCAGCCGCAAGGGTTCATGGCGAACCAGATCTCCATCGCGCTCGCGCAAGGCAACGCGGGACTCAAGCCAAACCAGCACGGGGTGCTGCGAAAAAAAGTCGGGATCCGTTGTCTCCGAAAACGGGGCGTTTATGGCTTGGCACAGGGCCGCGCGCTCGGGCGCTCCGTCCGAGCTGATGGAACGCTCGAGCGTTTCGGCAATGACCTGCCGGGCGGAAATAGGCTTGCCGAAAAAACGGGTTGCCACTTCCGCTATGCGTTCCTTTTGCTCCGAAAGCGTGCCGCCGGAGACCATGGTGGCCGAGGTGCCAATGCAGGCGACCGGTCGAGCGCACTGGCTCAGAATGCGACGGATCAACAGGGCGACATCGGCCCCCTGTCGTCCGCGGTAGGTATGCAGCTCGTCAAAGACAAGAAACCGCAGATTCTCGAAAATGGCGTCCCTGATCGCCTTTTCGCCCAAGCGCGTCAGGATCAGCTCGAGCATCATGTAATTGGTCAGCAGGATATGCGGGGGACGCGCCTTGACTTCGTCGCGTTTATCCTGGTTTTCCTGGCCGGTATACTGCCGGAAGCGAATCGGGAAATCGGCCCCGTTCGAGTTTTTCTTGTAGGACGCCTCGAACCCTTCCAGGGCCTCGCGCTGGGAGTTGATCAGGGCGTTCATCGGATATACGATCACGGCCTGAATGCCTTCATCGGTCGGGTTCGTAAACAGATGATGAAATATGCTGGCAATATAGGCGAGCGATTTTCCGGAGCCGGTCCCGGAGGTTACAACAAAATCGCGGCCGGCTATGCCATGGGAAAGGGCCGCCGCCTGATGCTCAAACAACTGATATCCGGCAAAAGCCTGATTCAAGCCGGGATGCAGACCCGTTTCCTTGCAAACTTGATCTATCGGGCCTGCCTTGCGAAAAGCGGGATTGAATTGGATAAGCGGATCCGGCCATAGCTTCCCGGATTCCAGTTCCTGTTGAACTTTACCCCTGATCTGCTCGTCTTCGATCAGAATGAAGCTGTTGATGTATTCGCGGTAATCGCGGACGATATCCGAATGCGTGGCGAATATGTCCATAATGCCTGTCCCCGATCAAGGCCATGCGCGGCCAGAAACAACCAGAGAGAAATTGAAAGCAACGCAAACCCCCGCCGCTCATCAAAGACCTACCAAACCACAGGACATTAAGCGAGAGTTAAAAACGGGGAGTTTTCACAAGGGACACACCTTTTATCGTGCAAAACTCAGTTCAGCAGACAAGGAAAGCGTCTCTGACGACATAGCCTATGTTTTTTGTTAAACACGCTCATGTCCGAAAAGAGGTGTGTCCCTGGCATTCTCGGGAACCATGACAAGCAATATTGGCTTTCACATAGGAGGTTGTCTTCCTCTTCCTCGTTGTCGTTGTCGTAATCGTAATCGTTATCTCTGCCGCTTCACGGACAACGAGCGGGGTATCCCGTCGCAAACCTAATATCGCGACGAAATCTTCGCTTATTTCACGTCTGGCCGGCCGGGCGCCTATACGTCCAATCTAAGAAAGCGTACGGCATCGGCGATGACCTGGCCGGACGCATCACCGGCCAGAATCTCGACAAACCCGTCCCGACCCTCCTCGAAACGAAACTCGCCTATCTTCCTGGACGGCTGAGGTTCGATCCATTTCCAGCGGTCCTGGGACCGGTAGGGGCGCGGATAGAAGCCCCGGATTTTTTCCGGGGCCATCCAGACAACGGTTTCGCCGTCCGCATGCACCACGCGCACCCGGAATTTGGCCGGCTCGTTGTTCGCCGGCGGGCCCGAGGCGAACGGCGTCCTCTCGTGCAGCCACACATCGTGCAGCCCGGCTTCCAGGTCGGGCGTGAAACGGGCGAACTCTCCCTCTTTGGGCCGCTGGCCATTGATCCGGTAGAAGTGATTGCACCCTTCCGCCTCGCGCAGTTCCGGCCAGCCCCAGCCGTGGAAGCGATGGCCGATCCAGAAGTACGGCGTGCAGTGGAATTCCGGGTCCTGGTCGTCCACGACAACGCTGCCGGTGCAGGGGGGCTTGTCCGTAACGGTCATGACCACCCGAAACTTTTGCGGAGAACTGCATGCGCCGTCGACATGAACGGACACGACCGCCTCGTAGCGGCCCGGAGCCATGCCGGTCCCGTCGACGCCCGCCTCGATCGTCAGTCGGGATTCCTTCACGCTCCAGTCGAGGCTCAACCATTTTGCGTCCCGGCCGTTGTCGACGGCGCAACGAACAGCGGCCGCCGGCGCCGACGAGAAATCGCCGAGGTCCGCTTCCAGAAACCGGGATCGGGGCCGGGGCCGGCTGGGACGGGAGAGAAAGTCCAGGGTATGCGGCATTAGCCGAACCGGTTCCCCGTACACGTCCATGGCGTCCAGCGGGCGCGGCCGGAACGAGGGTTCGTCGGGCGCGGCAATCGTCAGGAACGGTTTGCGGACCCTCTCGCCGGCCACGGTAACGTGCTGGGTGAACGAGGCGCGCTCGCGGCCGTCGTCCACGGTCAAGGTCGCCGCGTAGATGCCGGGACGGGCATACGCGTGCCGGGCTTCAGGTTCGTCGGACCAGGCGCCGTCGCCGAACGTCCAGCATACGCGGACGGGCCCGGCCGCACGGCTCGTGTTGACGAACCGGACCGGCTCGCCGGTCTTCGCCGGCGACAAGGGGAGCATCATGGCGCGGAGCCGACCGTCGCGTCGCTTGCTATCCTCGAAAAGCTGCCAGAAGACCATCCATGGATCGACATCGTAGCGCGTGCCGTCCTCGACAATTTGCAGCCCGAAATGCGAGTGCGGATGCCACCAGCAGCCCCGGCGCGCCCCCCTAGCGTAGGGCGTGCCGGCCTTGAGCGGAACATGCTCCGGCACGAGCGCTTCCATCACGTGCCCGGTATCGATGATCCATTGCGAACCGTCCGGCCAGGTTTTTGTTCCCTTTCTGCCCGCCAGACCGTCTAAATCGAAGGGCGCGTACATCAGGGAATCCATGGCCATGTCGACGTCCAGGGCGCCGTGGCATTCCCCGCCCAGATAGGCGCCCAGATAGCAGTCGTCGCCGTTGAACGTCCGGCCGACATCGATGAAGCGCTCCCGATAGACGAAGTTGCCGTCCCGGTTGTCGCCGTCGCGGAACCAGGGCTTGAGTTCGCCGGGACAAATCCGGCGGGTCATGTCGTGGAAAACGAAGCGCGCCTTCTTGTTCGGCCTGCCGTCCACAATAAGATTGCCGCAGCCGTTCGCCGCCCTGACCGTGTTCAGAAAGCCGCCGTCCTCCTCGAATATGTCGGACACCGCGTCGAACCAGATCCTTGTCCCGTTGATCGCGTAGGGTTCGTAGAAGCTTTCCTGCGAGCCGACATATTTGCGCAGAACCATGGGGAACCCGTTCACCCGCACGTCGGCCGTGATTTCGTACAGCAAACGCGCCCGGTACATGCAGCCGCGGTCGTTGCCGGACTCGTCCGGCGGTATCCGGTCGCGATTCGTGTACAG
>SLKS01000250.1 GCA_007134465.1 Kiritimatiellia bacterium
GGGAATCGTGATCCGTAATCGTCGCCGTACGCGTCGACCGGAACGTGGGAAGATCGGTTGACGCGTACGGCGACGCGTACGGTGGACGATCCGGAAAGTGCGAACCGGCCGTGTCGTTTCCGCTAGGCGTAGACGAAGAAACAAATGATGAAAACGCAAACAAAGCCTCCGAAGCGACTTCGGGTTCCGCGCTTCGCGCTCCACCCGAAGCGCCTCAAGGCTGACGATAGGTCAGCCAATCGCGGATGCGCCCCCCTGCGACAGCGACGCGCTTGCCACTTGCTTTCGCAGTCGGGCTTCGGTACGTTTCATGAACCGACACGCGCAAGAGTGGAGCCGACGGGCATGAACGAGACAGGAAACCGTTTTCTCGAACTGTTCTTCGAGGTGTATGAAGCCTTGCCTCGGCAGGGGCCTGGCAATCGCGCCTGCGCGGCCCGAGCTCTGGCCCTGTGCCGGGAACTCCCGCCTGCGCCCGCCGTTCTGGACGTGGGCTGCGGCGGCGGCGGACAGACCCTCCATCTTGCCGAGCTTCTGCCGACAGCCTCTATCGTCGCGATCGACAGCCATGCCCCGCTCCTTGCACGCCTGAAGTCCGAGGCGCGGAAGCGCGGGCTCGATGCGCGCCTGAAGGCTGTCGAAGCCGACATGGCGAAACCGGGTCTGCCGGAGCGCAGCTTCGATCTCGTCTGGTCCGAAGGCGCGCTCTACAGCATCGGCCTGCGCAAGGCGCTGCGGGTTTGTCGCGGTTTGCTGCGGCCCGGCGGCTGCCTTGCCTTTACCGACGCTGTCTGGCGCAAGGACGACCCGCCCGCGGAGGTGAAGGCCGCCTTCGACGCCGACTACCCCGGAATGGGCCGGTCCGAGGATGTCCTCGCCGCCCTTGCGGATGCCGGGTTCGACTATGTTGGCGGCTTCCTCCTGCCCGACGAAGCCTGGCAGGACGACTTCTACACGCCCATGCGCCATCGCATCGCGGAACTGCGTCGCACGTATGGCGGCGATGCCGAGGCGCTGGCCGCGCTCGACGAAATCGCGCGCGAACCCGACATGCACAACCAACACTCGGACTGCTACGCCTACGAATTCTTCGTCGCCCGGCTGCCGGAAGCACGGAAACCCGGATCGTATAATGGTCGGAATGATCTTGTATCGTGATTGTATGGCTGCCGGGTTGCAGGAAAAGGGATGATGGCGAAGACGCATTTGCATGTTGCGGCGCTGGCCCTGGTTGTGCTGGCGCAAGGTTGCGGAAAAGAATCGCGCGACGGCGGAACACGGTCCGACGACGTCCGGCATCCGCAGGCCGAGGCGGTCCGAAGTCCTGTCGAAGGCCGGAACTGGATTTCCCCGGCGACCGGCATGGAGTTCGTGTGGATCCCGCAGATGAAGATGTGGGTTGGCAAGTACGAGGTGACCAACGCCGAGTACCGCAAGAAGGCGCCAAGGCACAGCAGCCCCAATTTTGAAGGCCACAGCCTGAACGGCGACCGGCAGCCGGTGGTGTACGTGAGTTTCGACGACGCCAAGGCCTATGCGGAGTGGATGACGCAGCGGGATCGCGCGGTATTGGGCGACGCCCGATACCGGCTGCCAAGCAACGACGAGTGGACGACGTTTGCGCAGTGCGGAGACGGTAGAGAATACCCATGGGGGAACGAGTGGCCGCCGCCGAGCGGACGGGCAGGGAACTACTCGGGACAGGAGAGCGCGTGGGGCGACAAGATTCCCGGCTACAACGACGGCTTCCCCGTCACAGCTCCAGTGGACAAGCTTTGGGCGAATCCCTGGGGACTGCACGGAGTCGGAGGGAATGTGTGGGAGGCCTGCGCATGCGATAGCGACGGCAGGTCGTTTGGCGCGTGGCGCGGCGCGTCCTGGATCAGCTACTTCTGTCGGAGTACACTGCGCGTTTCGTACCGTCTTGGAGGTGTCGCTTCGTATCGCGACAATCACCTCGGTTTTCGTTTGGCGCTTGCCACGCCGTAGGCCTTGCGGAGGTGGACGTTTTATAGTGTTACGTCCTGATCTCCGTTTGACACCCCTTTGTCGCCAACGATTGGCCGACTCGCTTTCTCGATCATAAGTCTTGGTGTGCGGCGCCTTTTGGGGGGCTTCCGCCGTTGTTCGAACGCTCGGCGGGGGCGCCGGTTTCCGGGTCCGGATCGAGCAGAAACGCGGCGGCCTCGCTCCACCACTCCGCGCGCGGATGAAGATTCAGCGTGTTGTGGGTGCGGCCTTCCTGGACGATCAGCTTCCTGGGACCCTCGTATCCGTCGTGCAGGCGGCGCCCGAGCTTTGCGGGGATGACTTCGTCGCGGCCCGCCAGCAGAAAGACTGCGGGGCCGCGATAGGTTCCGAGCGCTTTCGTGTTGTCGTACCGTTCCCGGAGGAGAAGGCCGACGGGGAAAACGGGATAATGATGCCGGCCCACATCCGCAAGGCTGGTGAACGGCGTGATCAGCAACAGGCCGGCGATGTCGTCGGGATGTTTCCCGGCCAGATGGCAGGCTACGCCGCTGCCCAGCGACTCGCCGACCAGAAACACGCGGCGGCCTTTCTCTCTCAGCGGCCGAACCGCCACGTCGGCAGCCAGCTTGATGGCGCTTTCGGACGGGCGGCCGGTCCGGGCGCCGTAGCCCGGGTACTCGAAAATGTGCACCTGCCAGGCGTCCGCGCCGGGGAGCGCCCGGAACCCTTCCGCATAATAGGTCCGGTGCAGAGCGTAGCCGGCGTTGCCGTGAAACACGACCACGGCATTTTCCGTGCCGTTCGTTCCCGAGCCCGGAGTTCGCCATCCGACGATTCTGTCGTCGGCGTCGCGCCAGGGTTCGAGCCGTTCGCCCCGCGCGATCGTCAGCAGCATATCCTCCCCGGCGCGTCGCGGATGATAGATAAGCTGTCGCTGACAACTCGCCATCGTCACAAGCAACACCGCATAGACGAGGACGATCGTTCGGCCCGCAACAAACAGTTTGCGTTTCATGGTCGCCATGCCTCCGTCGGGAGATTCGCGAATGGTGCTGAAACCGTAGCGGAAAGCGGGGCCGCGTGTCCAGTCAAATGGTTGACGCCATTTCTTGTTGATGTTCAACTTGTTCGTGCAATGATTCAGGGCCTATGTCGAAACCGCAATTCCATGCCAACGTAGGCCAGGAATCCAAATGGAATTTTGCGAATTCGCTTTGATACCTGAGAGATGAGGCTGCATCCATAATGAGAATAGCGGATTCCTTGAAATGCGTTCTTTTCATTCGCAAGGGGCTTTGTCATGCTTCCCTGCTGAAACAAATAACGGGGATGTCATGAAACGAACATCGAGATTGCTGTTCCGGATTTTTTTGCCGTTGGCTCTACTGATGGTGGTTGTCGCAACCCTTTTTCTTGTGAAGGGCCGTACCCGCGTTGTTTCGTCTGAGCCGTGCCTGGTCGAGCCGACCGAATCCCCGGTTTGCGACAGTGGCAGTGTTGACGATTCAGCCGTGCTGCGTGCTTTGCGCTGGTTGAAAAAACATCAGCATTCCAGCGGTTGCTGGACGGGAGGCTGGTCAGAATCCGGGCCCGGCTCGGATATGGACGTGGCGGCAGGCATGACCGGGTTGGCTTTGTTGCCTTTTCTTGCGTATGGACAGACGACCGAATCTCCGGAATTCGGCGATACGGTAGCCAATGCGCTCTCCTGGCTGGTGGAGAATCAATTGGAAGGGGGCGGCTGGAACAGGAAATATCAGCATGCGATCGCGACCTTCGCCATGGCCGAGGCCTATGCGCTTATGCGGATTCCGCCTTTGCGTCCAACAGTGGAGCGCGGCTTGGACATCATTATTGCCGGACAGAATTCGCAGGGTGGGTGGCGGTACGAATTGGCTCCGTCTGAACCAAGCAGCGCTTCGGCATCGGCATGGTGTTGTCTGGCTCTTAAAGCGGGTCAAATGGCCGGCCTGGATCGGCCCGGAATGGAGGACGCGATGCGCCAGGCTGTCGAGGGGTGGAAGACGTTGTTCAACGAATCGGCCGGGACGGGAACATTTCAGTATATGGTCGGGAACGATGCCTATCCGGGATTGACCGGATCCGGTGTTTATTCATTGCAATTGTTAGGCGCTGCGAATCTGCCCGAAACACGGGCCGCTGTACGCTATCTTGTCGAGCGCCGGTCCGGCTTCGATTGGGAAAACGCGCGCTGGCAGGATGTCTACTATTGGTATTTCGATACGGAAGCGCTCTACCATGAGGGTGGAACAATATGGCGTGAGTGGAGCCGCGCGTTTTCCAGGGAAATATACGCGGCGCAAAGGGTGATTCCATTTGGGCTCGCGGACACGGAAGGGCGGATGGCAAGCATTGGGTATTGGTGTAAGAAGAATCATCGGGTTATGGATACGGCTCTCTGCACGCTCATGCTTGTCTGGCGACGCACCCTCCCGGTTTTTGACAGGGAATCCGCTCCCGAATTGCTGGAAAGCGAACCCCGAGATGAAGCAGATCGGACGGTGGACATTATTATTGAACTGTAAGGGCTGGACCATCGCCGGAAGCCCCTCTCAGCCTACAC
>SLKS01000284.1 GCA_007134465.1 Kiritimatiellia bacterium
AAAGAGCACAAAGATCGCAAAGAAAGACAGTTGTGCAGTTTTATGGCCACACCAATCGGGTGTTAGGGCGCATCTCTGCAAGCTGTTCTCCATCTTTGTGTTCTCTGTGTTCTTTGCGGTTGTCTGCTCTTTTCAGGTTCAATTGTCTGCGTTTTTGCGAGGCAGCGAACAACGGCGTCGGGCCGGGCAGCGGGCGCAAGGGCCCGGTTGGCGACAGGGCTCCCGCCCGTCGCGCTTGCCGGCGGAAACCGCGAAGGCCAAGCCGCCCAGCGCGGCCAGCGCCACGCCGCGCGCGATGGCGAGCAAGACCTCGCGCCGGCTCATGGCATTGTCCTTCCGGCTCATGATCCCTGATCCCCGTCCTTGTTCCTTAACCTGTTTCAGCGCCATCCCATAACGCCTGGATTCATGGAATAGCGGAAGACAGGAATATTGTAAACCCTTGAAAGTCCTCGGGCGGAACTTTGATGTGTATCTTCAGGGTTCCAGCCTTCGTCCGAGCACTACGGCGGGCAAGCAGGTTTCCGCCCTCCACCCTTCCGCTGCGCGACCTACCGCTCGAACGGGCTGCGCTCGACGGCCGTCCCGCAATAGAGACAGACCGTATGCTTGCCGATCATGGTGCGGCGACAGCTCGGACACGCCAGATTGGGCTGCTTGGCCACTTTGCCGTCGAGTTTTCCGTCGCGCATGTCAATGGCTTCGATCTTGCGGATCAGCTCCGCATCCGTATAGCCGCGTTCCTCCTTCAGGAACTCCCACAACGCTTCCGTGATCATGAACAGCCGCTCGATATCGCCCTGCTGAATATCGGCGCGCCCGCGCGCATCGCGCGCCGTCCGCACCGCCGCGCGGCCCGCCGATTCGCCCGCTTCCATGCTCTGCCGAATCGCACCCGCGATAAACATTCCCGACGGGATCATGGCCTTCTCCTTATGTTGTTCTGCCTGTCCGTCATATGTCCAGTTGTGTCGTGATTGCGCGGGCAACGGCTTTCATATCCGGAAAAGAGAGCGATCCGGCCTTGTTAACCAACCGTTTCTTGCTGACCGTGGTCAACTGGTCCGCCATGGCTTTGGACTGTTTACCACCCCATGTCACATAAGCTTCGCTAGGATAGAGCTTGCCGGTGGCCCCTGTCAGCGGCACAACTTGCACACGGTTTAGAAAACGGTTTGCCGCATCGTTGCTGACGATCACGGCCGGACGCTGCTTCCGTATCTCCCCGCCGACCGAAGGATCAAAATTGACCCACCAGACTTCAGATCTCTTCATCGCTCACATCCTTGCATGTCGTTTCAGCCCAATTAAGAGCATCGGATTCCCGAACACGGTCCGCCGACATGGCTCGGTAGCCTTCATAGATATCTGTTTTGAGGACGTGCGGGCGCACAAGTTCTTCCACAAAGCGGCTTATCTTGCGCGGACCAATGACCTGGCGCAGACCAGCGTAGACATCTTCGTCTATCGTAAGCGTCAATTTCTTTTGCATCACACACCGCCTTTCTTTGCAATCTACACGTATATTACACGTGCACAAGGCTTGGCGTCAAGCGCTATCGCTGATTTTTTTTGTGGCAGAACGTCGCCCTTGAGCGGCGCGCGTCAGCGACGTACCGTGAAGGGACTGGTTCTGCGTTATTATTCGTTTTCCGTTGGCAACCGCCGATCTGTTCCCGCCCCCGAACGCCCTGCGGGCGAGATTCCTCGCTGCGCTCGGAATGACACGGCTTGTGATGCTGTACTCGAACAGTCTGTCATCCCGAGCCTGCGAGGGATCTCGCCCGCAGGGCGCCTTTACTCTTGATCGCACACTTCGTCCGCCCGCTTCGTCGATCTCGATCTTCCTCTGCCAACGTCGCGAATCAGACGCGCCTATTTGCCGTCGCCAGCATTCGGCTTGTTATGCCTCCCCGTGGTTTCAATACAGCGCCAACGGGACATGCTGCGTGTTCTTTTTCTACCGTTCGTAGATACGCACATGGCCGCGCATGGGATCGAGAACGAAGATCCGATCCTGTGAATCAACGGCCAGATCCATGCCCGCCGTTTTTTCGTCGAAGGCTTCGGGGCCGGCCACCACGCCGACCAGCTCGCCGGTGAGGCTGCGATGCACCTTGACGCGGGGCAAGCCTTTCTCGGCGGTGACAATGTCGCCATTGGCCAGAATCGCGATGTCCGTGGGGTTGCAGCAGCCGGAAAACCCTTCGATCCCGAACGACGCCCGGCCCCACATCCATTCGGTTTTCCCGTCCATCGTCACTGCCTCGATGCGCTGGCGGCCGGGATTGACCACGCGCAGAAGGCCGTCCGGCGCCATGGCGATGTCCAGGTGAGGGCTCGGCACGATCAGCCCGACCGATTCGCCGTGCTCGTCCAGGCCGGCCGGCCGGGCCAGCGTGGCGCGGAACGTTCCGTCGGGAGCATGTCGCGCAACCGTGCGGTTGCCGGCATCGGCCACGAACACTTCGTCGTCATGCCAGACCAGGCTGACCAGACGGGCGCGCGGTCCGAAATCGGGCCAGAACGAAATGCGGTCGCCGTCGGGCGTCCAGACGGCCACGCGCCCGTCCATGCCGATATAGGCTTCGCCTTGCGGACCGACGGCGACGCAGCGCGGTTCGCCCGGCAGGGCGACATCGCGGATCGGCATGCCGTCCGCGTCGAACAGCCGCAGCGTGGCATCGCCAACCGCGTACAGCCGATTGTCGCGGGCGAGCGCAATGCCGCGCGCCGCCTGGAAACCGAGTTCGAAGCGCGCCGTTTCGCGATACAGAAGCAGGGCGGGGTCGGTTTCGCGAAAGCGGTCGGCATCGTACACCCATGCCGAACCCGGGCCGGGCCGGCGCGCGTCGCGCGCGACGAAAACGAACGCGATCGCCGCCACCACCGCCGACAAGCCGAGGATGATCCCTGTCCGCATTCGTTCGTTCGCATTCATGGCAAAACTCACGGCAGGCCCGCCTGCCTCCTTTCCAGCGGCTTTGCCGCTTTCCTATGAAGAACTGCCGCCGTTTGCCACGTTGCTTATAGCGCGGTTGCGTCGCGTGTTTCCGTTGCGATCCAGTCGAGATAGGGCCGCCATCCGTCGCGCACGGGCATGACGAGAATCTCGGGCGTCTCGTAGCCGTGCCGGGCCTTGACAAACGCGACCGTCTCGTCCGCCAGCTCGCGGCGCGTCTTGGCGACGAGCAGGATTTCGTCGTCCTTCTCCACGCGCCCTTTCCAGCGGTACACGCTGCGGATCGGCCAGCGCTGCGCGCAGGCCGCCAGCCGTTCCTCGACCAGCGCCGACGCCAGCGCGTCGGCGTCGGCCTCCTTGCCGACCGTCGTCCATACCGTAACGAATTCCGTATTGTCGGTCATAGCGCCTCCGGGTAGAGTTCGGTGGACAGATAGCGCTCGCCGGAATCGGGCAGGATCGCCACAATGGTCTTGCCCTGCCATTCGGGCTCGCTGGCCAGCCGAACGGCGGCGGCTACGGCCGCGCCGCAGGAGATGCCGGCCAGAATCCCTTCCTCGCGCGCGAGCCGGCGCGCGAAGTCCATGGCTTCCTCGTTGCCGACCGTTTCGATCCGATCCACCAGATCGAGATCGAGCACGTCGGGCACGAACCCGGCGCCAATGCCCTGAATCTTGTGCGGGCCGGGTTGGAGCGGCTGACCGGCGCGCGTCTGGGTCAGCACGGGACTGTTCGCGGGCTCGACCGCGACGGAAACGATCGCCTTGCCGCAGGTCTTCTTGATGTGGCGCGATACGCCGGTGATCGTGCCGCCCGTGCCGACCCCGGCCACCAGCGCGTCAATCTGGCCGTCGGTATCGGCCCAGATTTCCGGGCCGGTCGTTTTCTCGTGCACGGCGGGATTGGCCGGATTCTGGAACTGTTGCGGCATGAAATAGCGGTCCGGCTCGGACTCGGCCAGTTCCCGGGCCTTGGCAATGGCCCCGTTCATGCCCAGCTTGCCGTCGGTCAGAACGAGATTCGCGCCGAACGCGCGCAAAACTTTGCGCCGTTCCAGACTCATGGTTTCCGGCATGGCCAGCGTCACCGGATAGCCGCGCGCCGCGCCCACGAACGCCAGCGCGATCCCCGTATTCCCGCTGGTCGGCTCGACGATCGTCATGCCCGGCTTGAGCGCGCCGCGCTGCTCGGCGTCCAGCGTCATGGCCACGCCGATCCGGCACTTCACGGAAAAGGCCGGATTGCGGCCTTCGATCTTGGCCAGAACGCGCGGCCCGTCGGCCGGCACGATACGGTTCAACTTCACCAATGGCGTACGCCCCACCGACAACGCATTGTTTTCGAACAGGTTCATAGCGTTCCTTTCCCGAGATTCCAACCGGCCAGCAGCAAACCATAATCGGCCACGCTCTGTCAACTCGGCAAGGATTGCCGCAACGATTCGCATTGTGGGCTTGGCCCCCTGCCGCCTTGCGCGGCAGGCGCCGGAGATTGGGCCTTACGGGTTTCAATTGAACAATAGATTGTCTACTTTGAATCATGCGGCAATACCGAGGACATGGAAGGCATGCTGCATCTCTTTCTGAA
>SLKS01000358.1 GCA_007134465.1 Kiritimatiellia bacterium
ACACCTCCACGTTATCGCCGCATTCGCGCCGAAACGTGAGGTGCGCCGTTTTGCCGCCAATCGAAAATGCGCCCAAATGCCGGGAGGACGCGCCATCAGAATCTGCGTGGATGCTCGCGAATTCATGGGGAGCCGCAAGACCGGCATCGGCCGTCATGCCGAGAACCTGCTGCGTCCGCTGCTGAACGAGCCAGGTCTCGACTGGGTTTTCTGCGCCCATGATAACGGGTTGCTGCCCGCCTCGATCCGGGATTCGGCCGCCCGTTGCGTGCGGCTGCCGGCGGCGCCGACGCCGTTCGTGGATCAGGTTGCGCTTCCGCGAATCGCAGCGCGCGAGCGGGCGGATGTCCTGTTCAGTCCCTATTACAAAACGCCCTTGTTCGGGCCGTTCAGGAAAATCGTCACGGTTCACGACATCATGTTTCTGAAGCTGCCGGAGTTTTCCGCGTGGCGACGGGCTGTGTCGGCGCTGCAACTGCGTCTGGCCGTCGCCCGCGCCGATTTGATTCTTGTGGACTCCGTATTCACGCGTCAGGAGCTGTGCGCGTTTCTTCCCGCGATCGCGCGCAAGACGGAAACGCTGTATCCCTGCCTCGATCCGGGCTGGGGCGGTGGCGCGGGCGAGGGAGATGCCGAAACGGTTCGCGGCCGGTTCGCGCAGGGGCGTCCGTTCCTGCTGTACGCGGGCAATTTCAAGCCGCACAAGAACGTTCGTCTGCTTGTGGAGGTTTTCCTGGATATGACCCGCGACGGCGAGACGGCAAACCGGATGTTGCTGCTGGCGGGCGGCGATCCGCGGCATATGCCGGAGATCGAAGCCCGTGTCGCCGACGGTGGTGGCGGCAACGACGTCCGCCTGTTGCGCGACATTGGCGACGATACGCTGCAAGCCCTGTATCGGGCCGCCGACTGGACGGTCACGTTGTCCGCCTACGAAGGGTTCGGGTATCCGGTTGTGGAGGCGATGGCCTGCGGCTGTCCGGTCCTCTGCCATCCGAACACGTCGCTGAAGGAAATTGCGGCCGGTTGCGCGCTCTCCGTGCCGCGTTTAGATCCGCCGGGGGTTCGCGAAGGCTTGCGGGCCGCGCTCGCCTTGGCGCCGAACGAACGCGCCGCGCTGATCGCGCGCGGTCGCGAGAACGCAATTCGTTTTCTGGACGGCTCCACGCCGCGCGCCTTTCTCGCGCATCTCGAACGGTTGACAGGGACGTAGGGCCGGTTTTCACCGATCCCGCCGGGCGGCACGGAGCGGAGTGTACGTTCCCAGCCTGCGGGTCATCGGGTCACCCTGTCATCGGGCCCTCGCTTGCGGAGCGGCTTCCCGACTCGGTGACCCGGTGACAGGATGACCCGCAGGCGAACGGGCGGCGTGGTTTCCCAGCCCCTTCAACGTTTGCCCCTACGGGGCCCAGCCTTCGCCTTGCAGGCTTCCGCCTCCGCCCTTCGGGCTACGGCGGACAAGACGGCGGACACGCAAGCCCGGTGGGCGGCTGTGTTTTCATGGGCAGATGCCCGATACGGCCTCGTACAGTTTTCGGCTGCACGCTTTGGCGCTGAATCGCTCGATCGCCCGTTTTCGGCCGTTGGCGCCGAGCGTCTCGCGCAAGGCCGGGTCTCGCAGCAGCGTTGTCGCGGCGCCGACGATGGCCGGGACGGATTCCGGGTCCACAAGCATGCCGCTGACGCCGTCTTCGATGGCGTCAGCCGTGCCGCCGCTTCGGCCGCCGATCACGGCGCGTCCGCACAGGTTGGCTTCCAGATAGACGATGCCGAATCCCTCGGCGCCGCCTTTCGCGTTGCGGCCCGATCGGCTCGGCATGACAAAGATTTCGGCCGCGTTGTACCATTGGATCATTTCGTTTTCGGGAACACGGCCGATGAAGCGCACGTGTTTCTCCACGTTCAATTCGCGGGCCAGCGCGCGCAGGGCAGGCAGCATGCGTCCGGCGCCTCCAACGACAAACAGAATGTCCGGGAACGATGCGACCAGTTCGGGCATGGCTCGCAGAACCATGTCCGTGCCCTTGTGCGGATCGAGACGGCAGATAGAGAGCAGGACCTGTTGCCGCGCGCAGAGGCCCAGCGCGGCGCGGATGGCGGCAGGGTTCGGAAGAGGATGGTATCGTTCCGTGTCCACCGGCGGGTTGACAACAACAATGCGGTCAGGCTTCACGCCATAGTCAATCCACTGCTGGCGAGTCCAACGGCTGATCGCGAAGAGGATCGAGGCATGGTCCAGAACGGGCTTGAGCAGGAAACGCCAGAACGGCTTGTCGGCGAATTTCGCGCGTTCTCCGCCATAGACATGGATGCCGTACGGGATGCCGAACATGCGTTTCAGCAGCAGACAGGCGAGGCCGACCGTACGCATCTGCCCGCAATGGATGAAGCGGATCCGCCGTTTCGGGAGGCGCAGCGCGACGGAAAGAAAGTACAGAATCGGCGTAAAGGGGCCCAGGTTGCCGATGCGCTTGACCACGAGAGGGCGTTCCCGGTCGGCGCCGGTTTGCGGGGCCGAAGTCAGGACCATGGCCGGTCCCGGATAGCTTCGTGCGATGAGATCGAAATATGTCGCTATGCCGCCGCCGACGGGCGGGAAATCCGACGTGACGATCAGGTCGAAGCGCGCGCTATCCGATGGCGGTGCGTCCGTCGCGCTTCCTGTTCGTCCCGTTGGCGGCGCCGGGCTGCGTTCGCGGCACGCCGCAGCAGGTTGCGCATCGTGCGGCAGGGATCCTTTGCGCAAAAGCCAAGCGACCAGAGCGAAGGCCAGCGCATGCGAAAGCAGTCCCGAAAGAACGACGGCCCACGCCATGCCGGACAGTCCGAAATTTCGGGTCATGGGCAGAGCGAGCAGGGTGAAAGCGCCGGCCATGACGCCGGCGCACAGAGACAGCAGCATGGGCTTTTTGTACAGATGGAAGATCGGGCCGACCGTCAGCACAATGCTTTTAGAAACGCCGTACAGGAGCAGAACGCGGAACAGGGGCACGATGCCGAGCCATTGTTCGCCGGCGACAATCAGGATGAACGGACGGGCGGCGAGATAGAGCGCGACGCCCAGCGCCGTGTAGAGGCAGGCCAGCGTTCCCGCCGTTTTGGCAAAGGCGCGCCGCAGTCTTCCAACATCGCCGGCCGCGGCCCGGAATGCCGGCAGAAAGACCTGTGCGACCGCCGTTGCCAGGCACTGCACGGGCAGCAGCGCCAGGAAATGCGCGCGGGTATAGAACCCGACATCTTCGACGGTAAACAGGCGGCCGACAATGCCGCGGTCCAGGCTGACATGGATGTAGTTGAACACGTTCAGCGCGATAGCCGACAGCGCGAACAGGGCCACGCCTTTCGCGACGCGCGGATCGAAGGCCCAGCGCGGTCGCCAGGGGCGGAGCGCGTACGAGCAGACGAGTCCGGCCAGGGCGATGCCGCCATAGTGCAGAACAATGGCCCAGTAGTTCCTCCAGAAGAAGACGGCGACAAGGGACATGGTCGCCACGGCCAGTTCGGAAACAATGCCCGCCGCGGCTACCGGCTTGAAATCCATGCGCCGTTGCCGGAGCTGAACGCCGAACCCGCCCAGGCTTTCCAGCAGAAGCGGAACGGAAAGCGCGCGGATCGGCCACAGCAATTCGGGCATGCCGTAGAAGCGTGCCAGAACGAAGGCCAGCAGCCAGAGGGCGACAACCGCCGCAGCGCCGCGCACGGCATTGATCGTCCAGTAGTGCGGCAGTTGTTCCTCGACATCGTCGCCCGCCCGCTGAATCATGACATCTGTGCCGGTGACGGTGAAAGCGCGCACTAGCCCCGGCGCAAGGACGGCCAGCCCCATGACGCCGTAGTCATGCGCGTTCAACAGACGCAGAAACAGCATGCTGCGCAGCAATTCAATGCCCGAGACGGCGGCGGACCTGATCAGCAGCCATTGCGCGCCAGTCAGCGCCTGACGCCGCAACGATTGCCGGCCGCCCGCGTGTTTTGTCAGCCAGCCCGCGATCATGGTTTGCCAGCCTTTCGTCCGCGGGCAAGAAGCTGGCGCAGACGGCCGGTTTCCATGCCGACGTCCATGACGAATTTGACGACCGGGGTCAGGAAGAAGGCGTCGAGCCGTTTCGCATAGCGCCATTGAAAGGCGTATCGTCTCAGCACGACCAGGTAATAGGCGGGAATCATAACGGCCAGCGCGCGCCAGCGCCAGAAGGGTCCCATCGCCGTCAGCAGGCCCGTCAGCAGAGCCAGTCGGACCGTGAGCGAGTTCTTCAGGTTGTACAGGTAATGACGGCGCCGTTCGGGCAGCGCGTCGCCAATGAGGAATTGGCTGCGGCCGCGCTCGACGAACCAGCGGAACACTTTGCGCAGGCTGCCACGCGGCTTGTGATAGACAAGCGCGTTCGGGTTGAACACGAAGCGGAATTCGCGCGCGGCTCGTTGCCCGAATTCCATGTCCGTGGCCCGGGTGTTTCGCTTGTCGAAGAATCCGCCCATACGGTCGAATACTTCTCTCTTGTACAGGCAGTTGCAGGTGGACATGTCTCTGGTTTCGACGATGCGGCCGCGAGCGGCATGGATGCGGCGCAATCCGCCGTTGGGGAAACCCAGGACGATCTCGCATTGTCCCACCGCATTGGCGTTCCGCGCCAGCACGCCGCCGGATACGCCGGCGATATCGGGCCGGTCCTGAAGGGTGCCGACCAGCTCCTTGAGCCAGCGCCGGTCGAACTGGCAATCGTCGTCGGTGAACACGAGCAGGGCGTGTTGCGCATGGCGCAGTCCGATGTTGCGAGCATGGCCCCATCCGCGATTTTCCCGCGGAATCGTCACGTACGAGACATCGGCGATCAGACGCGGGTTGTCGCATTCCTCAACGACCACGATCTGGCGGCGTTCCGGCGGATACTCCACTTCGCGCAAGGAGGCCAGGCACCGGTCCAAATCGGCGCGACGGTCCTTGCTGATGATGATCACCGATAGCGCGGGCCAGTCTGTCGCGTTGGCGGTCATAGGCAGAAAACCTTGTTTTCCACGCTGCCGCTCCAACGGCCCCAGGTCATGGCGGCCGATTTCGCAAGCAGCAGTGCGGGCATCAGCAGTGGATCGGCGAGTTTCAACGCTTGGCCGCGTGCTCGCATCCGGCGCGCGGTTGTCAAGGCAAGATAGCAGAAATAGACGGCGGGCAGCGCCCACAACGGAGGCCAGAGCAAGGCGGGAAGCAGCGTCAACGCCATTTTCTTGTCTGCCGGATTTAAATCGAGCCAGCAGCGGACGGGCGCGGGAGCCTTGCCGCGCCAATGCAGGCCCGGCGCCTGCGCGACCAAGGTTCCAATGGGGGTCTGCCGCAAGGCCCAGGCGTGCGCGCGCCCGAACCCGCGCGCCTGTCGCGTCATGGCGGCGAAACTTTCACGGTGAATGTGATGAATCACGGCGTTGGTCAGGGCCTTGATAGCGCACCCGCTTTCGTAGATGCGTCGGCACAGATCGGTGTCTTCGCCGTACAGGCGCAAGGTTTCATTGAAGCCGCCAAGCTGGTCGAACAGCGATTTGCGCACCGCCAGATTGGCGGTTGGGAAGCCGCCGCGACCGCCGAGCTCGATGGCGGAAACGATTTCGTCTTTCGGATTGGCCGGCAGCGTGTACAAACCCAGAAAACGGCCGATCGTCCCTTGGGCCGGCGCCGTTCGCACGCAGCCGGCCAGCGCGCCGATCTCGGCCGGCGCTTCGGTTTCGCGCGCCAGATCGGCCAGCCAGTCCGGGGCGGGTACGCAATCGGCATCGGTGAACACGAGCCAGGGCGCTTGTGCCTCGCGCGCGCCAGCATTGCGCGCGGCGGCGGCGCCCGGTTTGCGCTCCTCGATCAGGCGCAAATTCAGGTTCGGGCGCCGGGCGCGGAACTCCCTGGCGATAGCGGCAGAATTGTCCGTGGAGCCGTTGTTCACCAAAATATTTTCGGCGCCGCGCCATGTTTGATCGTTAAGCCCCTCCAGACAGCGGGACAGCGTCTGTTCCGCATTGCGGAAAGGGATGATCACGGAAAATAGCACGGGCATATTCCCTCGAAGACAGCCGGTATTGAACGGGCAATGCCGCCTCGACACACAGCGCGGCGCAGACAGATCTTTGCGAATGAAAAAGCTGTACCATACCGATGCGCGCGGATTCGTTCAAGCCAAATGACCCGGCGCCGTTTTTGCCGCCTGCCGAACGTGTCCCGGCAGAGGGTTGTCCCGTAGGGGCGGACGTTGGGGTTGGTGGGGCGCGCCGCTCCTCCTCCGTATATTTTTCACCGCCGGGGCAAGCCCGGCGGGATCGCGATGTTTCACGCCATGCGCGCGAAGTGCGGCTTCAGCTTGACGAAGAGGACCGGCAGCAGGAACAGGTCGGTGAACAGAGCGTTGATCATGACCATGGCGCTGAGCAGGCCGAACTGGAACGTGGGGGGGAAGACCGAAGCCGTCAGGATTCCAAAGCTGCAGGCAAGCACGAGCGAGGTGAATACGATGGCCCGGCCCTTGCGGCGCAAGGATTCGTGCATGGCTTTGACGTAGTCTCCCCCGCAGGCGTGCAACGCCTCGCCGAAGCCGTAGGTGTAGTGGATGGTGTCGTCCACGATGATGCCGATCCCGATGGCGGCAATCAGCGACGTAGCCGTATCGAGCGGGATGCCGAACAGGCCCATGATCCCGAAATTGATCAGCAACGGAACCAGATTGGGCACGATGCTGATGAGTCCCACCGAGACGGACCGAAACACCAGGAACATCATCAGGAAAATGGCGGTCATGGCCAGAAAGAGGCTCTGCACCTGCCCGTCCACCACCGTGTTGGCGCCGTCCGCCATGCGCACGGCGGGCCCGAGAATCTCGATGGCGACATCCAAGTCGGGGATGGTGGCGGCATACGCCCGGATTTCGTCGAAGATGGCCTCCAGCGCTTCCGCGCCATGTTCCGAGAGCGAGACCAGGATCATGCCCCAGTCCCATGACGACGTCATGAAGTTGTCCAAATCATCGTCGCCGTACAGCAGCGCATACTGCGCCACCAGTTCGGCGGAGTCCGGGATGGCGAAGAATTCGCGGTTCTCGTTGTGGAAGGCCGCGTTCATGTCCTTGAGGAAATCCGCGATCGAAAGCGTGTTGACCACGTCGGGGAAGGTGTCGAACTTGCGCTGGATCGCCTCGATGACGCGTAGGCGGTTCGGCTCTTTGAACGCGTCCATGTCCGTATGCTTGAGCGAGACATAGGCGATCATGGAGCCAGTCAGGTTTTGGTCTATGAACACCGTGCTCTGGTGGATGCGCATGCTCGGATGCAACTGCGCCAGCAAGCTCGATTCCACGTTCATGCGGCGGATGCCGAAAAGGGTCAGAAACGCCACGATGCCGGCCAGCGCCAGGATCAGGCCCGGCCGCCGCTCGTTGAACCGGCCAATGCCGGTCAGCATCCTGTCCATGGGGCCGTCGGGGGGAGACGCAGGGGGCGTCCCGCTTTCGCCAAGGCTGCGGTCGGCAGGCGGGGGAGATGTTTTCGCCAAGGATTCGGCGGGCGGGCGGGAGTCGGAACGCCTGCGCCCGCGCATGAGCGCGGGCAGAAGCGAGAAGGCAACGATAAACGAAAAGATCACGCCGGTACCCGATATCAGGCCCATTTGCCGGATGGCTGGGCTGCGGCTGACCATGAGCGAGAAAAAGCCTACGGAGGTAGTTACGCTGGTGAGAAAGCAAGGCATGATCAGCAGCCGTGCCGTGTCGAAAATGCCGGCGTTGCGGACGGCATCCGGAATGCGCATGGCATGCGCCACAAAGTGAATGGCTACCGCAACGGCGATGGCCAGAATCAGCGGCGGCACGACAACCGTCACATTGTTCAGCTTGTAGCCGTACAGTCCGATGGACGCCATGGTGTAGATCAGGGTAACGGTGACAGCCAGCAGTGGCATGAGCGCCCAGCGCAGGCGACGGAATGTCGCGAACAGCAAAACGATCATGGCCAGAAACGAAAGCGGCAGAAACTTGCCTAAATCCTCGCTCAAATGCAGCGAGTAGAAATAGCCCATCGGTACCGGTCCCGCCAAATGGACGGTCATCCCATCGGGCATCTCGTCGTCGAGAATGGCTTCCACCGCGCGTACGATGCGCTCGCGGTTGTCTTCGATATCGGACGGCACGTTTTCCGTTTCCAGCACGATGCCGGCAGTCCGGCCGTCGGCGGAAATTATGTTGCCCACATACAGCGGATTGTTCAGTGTTCGTTCGCGGAGCGCAAGCAGGGCATCCGCGTCTTCCGGAATATCCTCGATAAGCTTTTCAACAATGAAGCTGTCCTCTTCGCCCTTCGTGTTGTTGACGGTTGTTAGGCTGACCACGTCCATGACATCGCCGATCGTTTCGAGCCGTTCCGATATGGCGCGGATCGCCTCGAGCCGTTCGCGCGTGAATATGCCGTCCTCGGCATGAAGCGCGATGATGGAGCGTTCGCCAATGTCGAATGTCTCTTCGAGCTGGTCGCTTCTTGTCCACAGATCGGATTTCTGATCGAAAAACACGTCAATGCTCGTGTCGAATGTAAGGCCGCGTATCACGCCCAGCGAACCCAGCACAAGCAGCGCATGCGCGAGCATGACGGTTTTCGGGAAACGCAACGCGAAGGCGACCAAGGCCAGCAGCGCGCTTTTAAGGGCATGCGATATCTTGTGTTTCATAACGGCTCCTTACCCATTGCCAAAAAAACGAGATTCCTCGACTTCGCTCGGAATGACAGACCGGCACACATCGTTTTCCCTCTGTTTTGGTCTACGAGAACGGCGACGCGAGCGGATTGCGAGTCGCGGGCAACATAATCGTTTACCGTTCTCGTTCACCGACCCCAGTCTAATCCGTTTTCATTCAATTGTTGACAGTCCCCACCCTTTCCCGCGCACAGTGACAGACCGGTCGGTCTGTTGTCAAGGGGAAATCGTTGTTTTTTGCTGGATTCTCTGTCTGCCACTGTGGCACGGGCATATTGCCCATGTTTCATGGGTGGGATATGCCCGCGCCAAGCCTTCCTCCTGCGCCTTAATCACGCGTTGCTGCGTCAAAAAACAAGAAAATTCGGTGGACGACCACGGCGATCCCGATGCGCTTCGCGGTCTGGACGGATTACGAGTGACGGAAGCCCGCCTGCAACGCTGTAGCACTGCGGGCAGGTCGTCCCCCGTAGTCGTCGCCGTAGTCGTGTTCCGACGGATGCCATAATGCGAATGGCTAGGCGAGTGCGGAGCGGACGATGGCCTCCATTTCGTCCTCGTGGCGTTCGATTTCCTCGACCATCTTGAACTGGGTGCGGGCGCGGTCCAGGTTGTGGCCGGGCCGGTGGACCTTGAAGTACACGTCGCCTGCTAGATAGTCGGCGAGGAAGCGGATGCCGATGGTGAAGGTGATCAGCTTGCCGGAGAAGACGAGGTTTTCGCGCTCGTATTCGGCCAGGAAATTGCGCGCGACGGCGCCGTAGCCGTTGGCCAGTCCCTCGAAGATGGCGAGATCGATCCGAACTTTATTCAGATCGGGTTCGTCTTCCGGTGCGGTAGGAGTGGAGGTGCGAATCATATCGCCGAAATCGAACAGGACCGATCCGGGCATTACGGTGTCGAGGTCAATGACGCAGACGGCGCGTCCGCTGCGCGCGTCTATCATGACGTTGTTCAGCTTGGTGTCGTTATGCGTGGTTCGTTGCGGGATGCGGCCGGCCTCCATGAGGTCGAGCACGCGCGCGGTCATGGCCTTGCGCGCCGAGCAAAAGGCGATTTCGGCCTTGACGCCCGCCGCTCGGCCTGCCGCATTGTCGAGCAAGGCATTTTCCAGTGCGGCATAGCGGCGGGGCGTATGGTGGAAATAGGGGATGGTTTCCTTGAGCGGGCCGCCGGGCAGGTCGCACAGGTCGCGTTGGAAGCGTGCGAATGCGCCAGCGGCTTCGCGGGCCTGTTCGGGGCCGGTGCACACATCGAAGGATTGGGCGTTTTCAATGAATTCGTATACGCGCCAGGCTTCGCCGGTGGCCGCTTCGTGATAGAAGCGGCCGGTGCGGGTCGGAACCAGCGTCAGCGGGCGGGTATGGGCGTCTTGCGGCGACGCGTCGGCTTTCTTGCGCAGATGAGCGGTAACGCGGGCGATATTGTCCATCAGTCCTTCGACATCCCGGAAGATGGTTCGGTTGATGCGCTGAAAGATGTAACGCTTGCTTTCTTCGCCGTCGCGCATCGTTGTGGCGTACGTGTCGTTGATATGGCCGGACCCGTGCGCGTGCGCGTCCTCGACGGTGCGGTTCGGGAAATACTCTCTGGCTACGGTTGCGATGTCGTCCGTCGTCATGGCGGCTCCAGTTCGATTGCTCTTGCTTGTGGCTTTCCAGCTTTGCTAGAAGCAGTAGGGATATAGCGCAAGCGGGAGGCCCGACGCAAGGGGAATGTGGCAGGTGGCGAGTGGCAGGTGGCGAGTGGCAAGTGGCAAGTGGCAGGTGGCGATGAGCAGTGGCAAACTTGGGGAATTCAAGGCATATCTCGATGCCTCTGATCTGTTTGACCGTGTAGTGGCGGACATGAACGAATATATGCGATCTCGTTGCTTGGAGCGTTTGGTAAGCCAGCAATTGGCCAGCGCAGATTCCGTATGCGCCAACATAGAAGAGGGTTACGGACGAGAGAGTACGGCAGAATACAGACGTTTTCTGATTATTGCCAGAGGCTCATTGCGCGAGACACGCGGCCGCTATTGGCGGATGAGGCATTGGATTCCGAGCGATGTGGTCAAGGCCCGCATGGCTTTGGCCGAAGAGATCAACCGTATGCTCAGTTCAACGATCAAGAGTCTGGAAAGGCGCTTGAAATGAGCTCCACCTGCCACTTGCCACTCGCCACTTGCCACTACAAAAGAAGGAGAACGCAATGAAACGATCGGTTCTGGATAAGGCGCAAGCCAATGTGCGAAGCGGATGTTCGCCGTTACGCGGGTTGAGCGAGCGGGAGATTGCCGAGGCGCAGGCGCAGTTCGGCGGATTCGAGGATGTCAGGGACCGTCGCGGATTTGTCGAAGGCGGCGCGCACCGCGTGACGGCGCTCGAAACGCCGCGTCCGTATTTGCATCTGATGTCGTCGTTGCATGCGCGGGGCATGGGCGTGTACGGTTCGTTCTGGGATCAGACCGGGCGCGGGTTTTCCTGCCTGGACAGCGTGCTGGCGGGGCCGGTGACCTCGCATCTCGATACAAGCTATGTGCCGACCTGTCCGACGGACGTGGACTATCGCGCCTTTTACGCGCGCGAAGAGGGTGTGAAAGGCGCGGCGCCGGACCTGTGGTTTCTGCTGCCGCAGCCGGGCCGGGACGAGGGAAGCGTTCGCCGTTTTTCCTGCCGGCAAGGACTGGGCGAGCTCGAGATTGCGGCGGAAAGCCGCGGCATCGAGGCGACGTTGCATGTGTTCGTTACGCAGGACGATCCGCTCGAGATATGGACGCTGCGCTTGCGGAACCGTACGCGGCGGCGCCGTCGGCTCGCGCTGTTCTCGCGGGTCAACTGGGGATTGCGTTCGTATCCAGGCTACTATTTCGACATGCGGGTGGTATGCCGCGGGGAATTCGATGCGCGCAACAACGCGCTGGCGGCGTTCAACTGCGATCAGAACAACAAAGCGCCCCGTTCCGGGCTGCTGATGAGCGATGTGCCGATTGTCGGCTACGATTTGTCGCGCGAGGCGTTCGACGGCGCCGGCGTGTTCCGGACTTTCCCGCAGGCGGTGGCCGAGGGTCGCTGCCGCAACTCGCTGGGCGAAGCGCCCTATGCCGGGATGATCGGCGCGTTGCAGCAGGCCGTTACGATCGGGCCGGGCGCCGAAACGACACTGCGTTTCGTGCTGGGCGCGGGGGTGGCGGACAGAAAGGCGGCCGCCGCGCAGCGCGCGCGCTGGCGCAGGAAATATCTGGCGCCGGGCGCGGCGGACAAGGCGCTTGCCCGTGTTCGGACCGTATGGCGCCGGCGCTGCCGCGCCAACATGATCCAGTCGGGCGACGCGGAAACCGATCGCTTTTTCAACGTGTGGTCCAAATATCAGGCCAGTCATCAGGCCCGTTTCATTCGGGCGCTGGACATGATGGGCTATCGCGACGTGCTGCAGGATATCATGGGCATTTGCGATTTCGATCCGGCATACGTACGGGGCGAGTTGCTGCGGGCGCTGTCGTATCAGCTCCCGGACGGCCGGGCCATCCGGCAATACTGCAAGTTCGCGGGTGCCGCGCACGATCTGCGCATGTATATGGATTCGCCGGTCTGGATTCCCGATACATTGACGACCTATCTTAAGGAAACCGGCGACTGGAGCGTGCTGGACGAGTCGGTCGGTTTTTTCGATCTGGATCGCAAGCAGCCGGTTCCCGGCAAGACGGCTTCCGTATACGCGCATGCCTTGCTGGCGGTGCAAAGCTGCTATCGGTTGCGCGGGCAGAAGGGCCTGTGCCTGGTCGGGCATGGCGACTGGAACGACGCATTGGACGGAATTGGCCGCGGTGGGCGCGGGGTTAGCGTGTGGCTGACGGTGGCCGTGATCCATGCGGCGCACATTATGCGCGAGCTGGCGCAGCGGCTCGGCCGCAAGAAGGATGCCGCCGCCATGGCCGCCATTGCGAAGACCTTGACGCGCAACGTCAACCGCGGCGCTTGGGACGGGAAGCATTACGTGTACGGATTCGACGACAAGGGCTGTCCGATCGGGGCGCGGTCCTGCGAAGAAGGCCGCTTGCATCTCAACGTCAATTCCTGGGCCTTGTTCACGGGCGTGGCCCGGGCGGGCGGCGGGGCGGAACGCGAACGGGCCGTGCTGGCCGCGATCGAAACTCTGAACACGCCGCTGGGCTATAAGCTGCTGGCGCCGCCCTACACGGCGCGCAGCAAGGCCGTCGGCCGCATTGCGGACATGCTGCCCGGCCTGTTCGAGAACGGCTCCATCTACACGCACGGCCAGTCCTTCGTGACCGCCGCCTTGCTGGAAATGGGCCGGGGCGACGAGGCCTGGGAGAGCATGAAACGCACCATGCCCTCGCGTACGCTGCCGCAGGTTTCCACGCAGCCCCCGCATCAGCAGAGCAACTTCACTGTGGGGCCGGACAATGCCGATTTCGGAAAGAACTACTACAACAACTTTACCGGCTCCCTCAATTGGTATCGCAAGAATCTGATGCGCATGTTCGGGATCATGGCCGAGTACGACGGCGTGCGCATCGCGCCGTGTCTGCCATCGTTCCTGCGGCGCGCGGCGGTGGAAAAGGATTTTCGCGGCTGCCGTTACCGCGTCGAGATTTTCAATCCGGACGGCGTCTGTCGCGGTGTGAAGAGCGTGACGGTGGACGGCAAGCCGCTGAACGGCTGCCTCGTACCGCTTTCCCGTAAGCGAACGTGCGACATCGTAGTCGTTTTGGGCTGAAATTCCCGTTGACAGTCGGGGGCGGACATCGCACTATCGCGTTCGTTTTCGCCTGGGATACAAGTGTATGAACCGTTAGCTCGAAAGGAATCCGAAACATGAGCGACAGCATTGGCGATTTGGTGGCACGGGCGCGGGCGGCGCAGCAGGCGATCGAGCATTGGTCGCAGGAGCAAGTGGATCGCATGGTGGCCACGGTGGGCTGGGAACTCTACAAGGAAGAGAACGCGGTCCAATGCGCCGAGCAGGCCATCAAGGAAACCAAGATGGGCGTGTACGAGGACAAGCTCCTCAAACACCGGAAAAAGACGCTGGGTGTTCTGCGCGACCTGCACGGACTCAAGACGGTGGGCGTGATCGAAACGGACGAGGCGAAAGGGCTGATGAAGGTGGCCAAGCCGGTGGGCGTCGTGGCGGCCATCACCCCGGTCACCAATCCCACTTCGACCCCCGCCGGCAACGGGCTGGCCATTCTCAAGACGCGCAATGCCGCCATTTTCGGGGCGCATCTGTTCGCGCGCAGGACGACGGGCCTGGCGATCAAGCTCATGCGGGCCGGGCTCGAAAAGGCCGGCGCGCCGGCCGACCTGATCCAGGAGCTGCCGAAGCCGACGAAGGAACGCATTCAGGAGCTCATGGCGGCGGCCGATCTGATTGTGGCTACCGGCTCCGGCGCGCTGGTGAAAGCCGCCTATTCGAGCGGTACGCCGGCCTACGGGGTGGGCGCGGGCAATGCGGTGACCATCGTGGACGAGACGGCGGACGTGGCCGATGCGGCCAAGAAGATATTTCTCAGCAAAACCTTCGACAACGCCACCTCCTGCTCGAGCGAAAATTCGATCGTGGCGCAGGCGGCCGTGCGCGACGCCCTCGTCGAAGCCTTGCGCGGGCATGGCGGCTATCTGTGTTCGGCCGAGGACAAGAAAGCGTTGCGGGCGACGATGTGGCCCGACGGCCAAGCGCTGAGCCCGAAAATCGTGGCGCAGCCTGCCGCGCGCATCGCCGAGATGGCCGGGTTGACCGTGCCCGAAGGCACGCGCTTTCTGCTGGTGGAAGGCGAACAGCCGCTCGAGGACGATCTGTTCGCGCGCGAAAAGCTCTCGCCGGTGGCCACGGTCTGGACCTACGGCGAATTCGCCGAGGCCGTCGAGCTGGTCGAACGCATTACGCGGAAGTGCGGCTACGGCCATTCCTGCGGCATTCACAGCGTCAACGACGAGCATATCATGGAATTGGCCATGAAGGCGCATGTCAGCCGTTTGCTTGTCCGTCAGCCGCAATGCTACGGCAACAGCGGCAATTACGACAACGGCATGCCGTTCACCATGACGCTCGGCTGCGGCACGTGGGGCGGCAACATTACCTCCGAAAACATTGTCTGGAAACATTTTCTCAACACCACATGGGTGTCCAAGCCGATCGAGCCGGTGGTTCCGGACGAAGCCAAGCTGTTCGAATCGGTTGATAAATCTTGACGATGGTCGCCAGCAACCGAACGCCAGAACCACGAATGAACACGAATTCACGCGAATAGAGATGCTACGCATCCGCGTCGCATCATTTGAATATGAAATATGAAATATGAAATGTGAAATGTGAAATGTGAAATGTGAGATGTGAGATTTGGAATGCGGGCGAAGCCCGCCCTAAGGAGAGCGAAATGGAAACGAAACGGCGCTACGACGAATACATGATCACCGGCATGGTGGCCGGATTCGAGCCGATCGAAGTGGAAAAAGCGGTCGGCTGCACGATGACAGGTTCGGACGGCAAGGACTATCTGGACTGTTTCAGCGGCATATCGGTCTGCAACGCCGGGCATGGCCATCCGAAAGTGCTGGCCGCCGCGCGCGAGCAGATGGAGAAGCTGGTGCATTGCTGCACGTATGTGTATTACAATCCGCGTGCGGGAGAGCTGGCGGAGATGCTGGCGGATATTTCGCCCGGCGCCTTGCGCAAATCGTTTTTGAGCAATAGCGGCGCGGAGGCCATCGAAGGCGCGTTGCGTTTGGCCAAGCAGCACACGAAACGCAAGGAAACGGTTTGTCTGGCCATGAGCTTTCATGGCCGCACCGCCGCCACGCTGTCGGTTACGGGCAACCGCGGCCGCAAGAAGGGGGCGGGTCCGTATCTGTCCGGGGTCGCGTACGCGCCGGCGCCGTACTGCTATCGCTGTCCGTTCAAGCTGCGCTATCCCGATTGCGGGCTGGCCTGCGCCGAGAACCTGGAGTACGTGCTGAACTACCAGACGTCCGGCGATGTGGCGGCGTTTCTGGCGGAGCCGGTCATGGGCGAGGGCGGCATTCTCGTGCCTCCGCCGGAATATTTCAAGATCGCCGTAGACATTGCGCGCAAGGACGGCGCGGTGTTCATATGCGACGAGGTGCAAAGCGGCTTCGGGCGCACCGGTCGCATGTTCGCCATCGAACGGTACGGCGTCGAGCCGGACATCCTGTGCATGGCCAAGGGCATCGCCGACGGATTCCCGCTGGGCAACTTCATCGCCACGCCGGACATCGGCGACGCGTTCAAGCCGGGCGACCATCTGTCCACGTTCGGCGGCAACCCGATCTGCTGCGCCGCCGCCATGGCCAACATTCGCGTGTTGCAGGACGAGAAGCTGCCGCAGGCCGCCGAGGAACGCGGCCGGCAGTTCATGGACGGGCTGAACGCTTTACGGGAACGCTTCCCGTTGATCGGCGACGTGCGCGGCCAGGGCCTGATGATCGGTGTGGAACTGGTCAAGGACAGCCAAAAGACGCCGGCGACCGACGAAGCGAAAGCCGTGCG
>SLKS01000365.1 GCA_007134465.1 Kiritimatiellia bacterium
AAGCAGGCATTGGAGGAGATGGACGTCCATCTGGCGCGCGAAGAACGGGAGACAGGGCTGCCGGGACCGAGCCAGACAACACGTCTGACGCTCTTGGCGGGAAGAACGCTGCTTGCGCAAGTTTATTGTTTGCCAGCCGGATGCCAAAAAGAAGCCCTGACTGATGAATGCAATGGCTGGCGGAACGCCTGGCCATGGGAGACGAAGGCAACATATCCAAAGCCGTCCGCATGGTGGCTTCAAGCCGGATTCCCGCCGTCCGCAGATTGAAGAAACGCTTGATAAGGGAGCGCACTCAAAATGGTTGGCATTCGTTGCGCAATGCTTGTGATAGCGACCGTAAACGGTTACTGTTGGATTTAGAATAGCACGGTCAATTCCATGCCGCCCTGATCGTTGTCGCGAAACTGGCCTGGCTCGCTGGCGCGCGAGCCGCCGTACAGGTCGAGCAAGGCGCGCACGCAGATGCGTTCGTGCAGCCAATAGGCGATTTCGGGACTGAGCCTGTAGCCGGCCGGGTCGAAATGGTAGCGGCCGCGCAGGCCGATTTCAACCTTGTCCTCCGCCAGACGCCGTCGCCATTCGCCAATCACGGCCTGCGCAAAGGCCTTGTCCTCGATATGCGATGGATAATTGACAATCGAACGTCCGGTCCACTGCAGTCCCACCTGCGTCGCATCGTCCAGCGCATGATCGAATCCGATCGCCAGCGTCATGGCGTCCCGACTCGTCAGGTTGTCCGTCGCGGCGGGGTTGCGGGTTTCCCACGGCTGGCGGGTCGTATACGCGGCTTCCGCGAAAATCTTCGATCCGTTGTTTAGCCAGGCCAGCGTTGCGCCGAACGTGTGCTGGCGTCGATAGTCCAGAACGACTTCGGAGCGGGCGGAGTTCAGTCGCAGGCCCGGGGCCTGATTGCAATGATAGGCATGAACGATCGCCGCCTCGAACGAATCTGCGCTATATCGCATGCGGTGCGCCCAAATGGCGGCGGACGGTTTGTCTTCGCGCACGCTCCAACCGGCCTGTTCCAGAAGCGCCAGCCGACGCGGGCGCCAGTTCGATCCGGTCGGCGCCAGCGGCGAAGGTTCGAAGGACGGCTGCGCCAGCGCTTCGTAGGAAAGCGGAGCCACGGTATAAGCGGCGTGCAAGGCCCAGACGGGCAGGATGCGGTCCGCCATCGCGAAACGCGCATATTCCCGACGGTCTTCCGGCGTAAACGTGTCCAATGGGCCGCGATCGAGCGCGTGGCTCCAGCGCACCGACTGCTTGCCGATCCGAAAATCCCATTCGTCGCGGCGGAACCGGATATAGGCTTCCCACCATTCCAGCCGTTCCTCCTCGGACCAGAATCCCCAGACGCGGTTTTCGCCGCGGGCGGTATGCGCGTTCGCCGAAACCACGAGCTGTTCGCCTCGATCGCCCGGCTCCGGCGTACGCACGCCGAACCGGATATCGTTCCGCCATTCGACGATATTGTGCTCCGCTCCGCTCCGTTCGAAAACGCGGTAGTTGCGCAGACGATAATGGCCGCGCATGCTCAGCCATTCGGGCGGCTCCAGTCCTTCGCCAGCCATGGCGAAGGACGCCAGTACGCTTGCCAGCATTGCCTCGGTCAGTATTCCCATAGCCGTTGCCCGCATGGTATCCTCCCGCTGTTCCAGTTTCGCACCATTGAGCGAACAAAATAGGCGATACGCCCACGCATGTAAAGACGATATTTCTCCGCCCGCGAGCAGACCAATCACAGGCGAAAATAGAGAAGCCCCGCGTTACAGCGCAAAAAACCGGCGAAAATTTGCCGCTAACGCCGTTTTCGACTCCGAAAATCCACGAAATGCATTGCCCTTCAATACAATAACGACGCTAAGCGTCGAGAATAACGTTGACCCCAATTCATTGCTCAATAAGTTGCCTATTACCGTTGCCGATTACCTACTACGGCGCCATTGGGCATGCTTGCCGCGGCCGCGGCATTCCACTCGCCCGTCCACCAAACTTGTCTGACGCTGTATGCCGGCTATCGTAACAGCCATAATGTCGCCGTGGCCGATTCGCCATCTGAGAAAATGTATCGGCAGGGGCTCCGTCATAACCAGTCCTCCTGCCGACCTGTAGGTCGCATGTGATGGAATCATGTGCCTGTTAGCCTTTCTATGGGCACGGCGCAATGTAATCATGGGCAAGCCTTCTATATGCTGACTCGAGAACCAGCGTTTGGAGGCTCAGGAGGTCTTTTAGGGAAAGCATGTCAGCGCTACGGGCGGGGACCTGAAGGATAAGACCCGGGATCGACTTCGCCCGGATTTCCGCGGCAAGCGTCTCTATGGAGAGGTTGTCCTCCGGTTTCACTCCCCAGGAAGTTTTTTGCCGAGATGCCAACAGGTGCCTTGGCAGGCGTCCGCCCAATTACGCAATACCCGTTGAAAAGACAATAGGTTTTTCGATAGGAAGTCACAATCGGAAATAGCATCCTGACCGGACTGCCGCCGACAATTGCAAATTATGCCTTTCAATTGGAACCGATCGCCGACCGGCGGCTACGTCTCTTCCCGGCCCTACAGCAGCCCCAGCCAGCGGGCGACGGTGGGGCCGTGGCCGGACATGATGCAGGCGATCGGCAGCATGACCACGCCCAGCCCGTTCATGCGGCGGGCGCCGAACAGGACGGGAATCAGGCCGATGCCCAGCCCGGTCAGCATCAGGATCAGTCCGCCGCCGCCGGTCAACGCGAAAACGAGCCCGACGACCATGGCGAGCGAACCCCAGGAAAGCCGACGAACGCCGAGCCGCTGCAGCAGAACAATCCAAAGCCGGGCGAGCGGACCGAACAGCAGCAGGGCCGTCGCTCCGCCGATGGCGAGCGCGGCCAGCGCCATGCCGTATTCGCGCTGTGTTCCGGCGGCGACCAGGCTTTGCGTCATCCAGGCGGCCCCGCCGCGGACCAGGCCAACGCCCGGCGCGAAGAGCAGGAGCATGGCCCCGGCCATGTACATGGTCTTGGCGGCGCCTTGCGAAACGAGAAAGGCGCGGTCGTCGCGCAAACTGGTCGCATGGCCGGCCAGCAAACCGCCGACTCCGGCCGTGACAACGGGGAAGAACGCGGCGAAGCCACCGCCCAGCAGTCCTGCCCCGGCGCCGGTCAGAACCGAATGCCAGGGAACGGCGTCGGTTCGGACGCTTTGCCGGGGCATGCGAACGCGACTGACAAGGTTCATGATCAGCCAGGGCAGCGTGAACAAACCGGCAAAGGCGGGCATGAGATTCTGAAAGGCCATGGCGGCCGGAACCGGCGAACGGTAGATCGCGATGAAGCCGAGCCAGCCGGACAGCAGAAAGGTCAGCAGTCCGAATCCCGGCGACCGCCAGGCGCGCGCCCGCGCGCGCCAGCCCGTCGGCCGCATGCCCATAGGTTTCGGCCATTCCGAGAGCAGCATGAACGCGACAACGCTCCATAGAATCCAATGGCCGTGCGGCCGGAAGACATGGCGCACGACCGGCAGCCAGCGCGGCGCCCAAGGCCCGATCAGAAACACAAGGGCCAGCAGCGCGCCCATGCCGCCGAGCGCGGTAAGCAGGCAGGCTTCGTAGCCGCGGCCTTGCGCCAGCAGTTTCTGGCCGGGCAGGACGGTGAAGAACGCGCTTTCGTCGGGCGCCGCCGCCAGGATGGAGGGCAGCGTGTTGAGCAGGGAATAGGCGGCAATCATGCCGCAGACGAATGGAACGGCGAATGCGGGCGGCACAGGCAGCGCATGGCGGGCCAGCAGCGCCACGGCCAGCGCCAGCGCATTATACACATGCAGCCCGGGCACGCAGGCCAGCAGCGAACCCAGCAAGGCGCCCGCCATGGCGGCCGGCACGACGTGCGGCGTCATGGCGACGGTTCCTCCGCGAAACGCACATGGTGCGCCGAATCCAGGGCCAGCCGCGGTTCGCCTTGCGCCGACAGACGGAGCCGGCCTTCCACATCCACGCGGTCGCCGCGCCGCGGCAGACGGTTCTCGGCGGCCAGCGCGGCGGCCACCTCGCGCCAGGCCTGTACGCGCACCTGGCCGGCGCCGTCGCTCACGACGAACGACAGATAGTCCGGCTCGCCTTCGCGCGGCGAAACGTACGCGTCGCGCTGCACCTCGCCGGCAATGCGTACGCGCGCGAAGTTCATGGCCGGGCCCAGGCGGTCCATCGCCACGACCGGTGGCTCGCGATAGCGCGCCGTCGCATGCAGCCAGACCAGTCCGGCCAGCGCGAGGAGCAGGGCGCCGAACCGCAACGCGCGGCGCGATCCGGCCGACGGCGCGTCCGCGTCGCAATAGGGGCAGACCTCCGCCGGCCCGATAAAGCGCTCGCAGGAGAAGCATGTGCCGGGTTGATTCTGTTCCCCATCCAAAACCGTTTCTTCGCTTGGTTTCATGGGAAGGACTCCCGACTTTCGACGCCCGACGCCGGTTGTTCTTTGCGGGTCACGATTGTGTGCCGCTTTCACGAGTTGCCGTGCAGTCCGGGTAACCGGAGCAGCCCCAGAAAGGGCCGCGCGCCGAGCGTATCTTCCTGCCACGGAATGAACCGCTTGCAGAAAGCGATCGCTCCCAGATGCACGATCGTCGCGAAGTTGAACGAGTAGAGCTTGCGATAGCCGCCGCTGCGCCTGAAAATCTTGCTCAAGGTTTTCCTCCTCCGTTGGCGCGCGTTTCACCCGAGCCCGTTCTTTTGCGGCCGGCCACGTGCTTCTCTTCCCGCAGCGTCGGGAGTTGCGGGTCGGGCGTCCTTTCCGGTTTCGCCCGGGCCGCCTCGGTTCGCGCTTCACGCTACGGTTTCGGTTTGGGCGTTTCGGGAGCGTGCGGGGCGCGGGCGAGGTGCGCGAGGTGCGCGACGCGGCTGCGGCAGGCGGCTTGCGCACGGTTCAGCGGCTGTGCCAGCGCACGGATTTCCGCGAGGACATGCCCCGTCCCGCCGCCTATTCCTCTTCCTTGTTCTTGGCGGCTTCGGCGACGATTTTCTGGGCGACGTTGGCTGGGACCACGTCGTAGCGCTCGAACGCCATTTCGAACGAGCCTTGCCCGGCGGTCATGCTGCGCAGCTCGGCGGCGTACTTGAACAATTCGGCCTGCGGGGCCTCGGCCGTGATGACCTGCAATCCGTCTTCGGCGCCCATGCCGAGAATGCGGCCGCGCCGATGGCTCATGTCGCCGTTGATGTCGCCCATGCATTGGTCGGGCGCCATGATCTTGAGCGCCATGATCGGCTCGAGCAACACGGGTTTGGCCTTGGCCATGCCGTCCCGGAACGCCTTCGAGCCGGCGATCTTGAAAGCGATTTCCGACGAGTCCACGTCGTGATAGGATCCGTCGTACACAGTGACCTTGACGTTCATGACCGGGTAGCCGGCAACCGCGCCGGCCTGCATGCCTTCGACCAGCCCTTTCTGCACGGCCGGCAGATAGTTGCCCGGGATGGTTCCCCCCACGATCGCATCCACGAACCATTCTTCTTCGTCCGGCCGTTTCGGTTCGACCTTCAGATAGACCTCGCCGTACTGGCCTCGTCCGCCGGACTGTTTCTTGTGTTTGTGATGGCCTTCTCCCAGCGCGGTGACCGTTTCGCGATAGGGCACCTTGGGGGTATCGAGCAGCACATCCACGTTGCTGCGGGTTTTCATGAGTTCGACTGCCACTTCGATATGCACGACGCCCAGTCCGGAAATGATCATCTGCTTGGTTTCCGCGTTGCGCTCCACATGCAAAACGGGGTCTTCTTCGCAGACGCGGGTTAGCGCGGCGCCCAATTTGTCCTCGTCGGCCTGGGTCTTGGCGCGCACGGCCATAAAGGCGACCGGCGCGGGGAATTCGATCGGCTTGCAACGCGCCCGATGACCGGCGGCGCACAGCGTTTCGTTGATGGCCGTCGCCTTGAGCTTGGGCACGGCCACAATGTCGCCGGCCGTTGCCGCTGCCAGCGCCGACTGCTTCTTGCCCAGCATGGACAGCAGGGACCCAATCCGTTCCTTCTGGTCCTTGGAAATGTTCAGGACTTCGCTGTCGCTTTTGAACGTGCCGCCCCATACGCGAACGAAAGCCAACTGGCCCACGAATTCGTCGTTCACCGTGCGCCAGACGGAACCGACGAAGGGGTCGTCGGGTCCTGCGCCCACCAACTGATCTTCGGCGTCGCGTACGTCCATGTCCTGCGGCGAAGGCATGAAGACATCCTGCGCCTCGATCAGTTCGGGGATGCCGACGCCGGCCAGGGGCAGGCAGCAGAACACAGGAACCAACATGCCGGCTTGCACGGCTTTTTTCAGCCCTTTCGACATCTCGTCCGCCGTGAGCGCCTGACCGTCAAGAAATTTCTCGATCAGCGCATCGTCCGTTTCCGACGCGCGTTCCGTGAGCGCGTTCTTCGCTTCCTCGACTGTTTCGGCCAGTTCGTCCGGCACGCCATCGGACGCCAGCGCTCCGCAGACGCCTTTCTTGTCCGGCAGCAACAGGGATGCCGGTACGCACCGGTCGCCAAACGCGTCCTGAATGCCGGCCAAGGTCTTGGCGAAGTCGGTATTGTCCTTGTCCAGCCCCGTCACGACGATGGCGCGCGGGCGCCCGAGTTTTTCGCAAAGCTTCCAGGCATGGCGCGTGCCGACCTGCACGCCCGACGAAGCGTCCACGACCATCAGGCTGTAGTCGACCGCGCTGGCCGCCGCGCAGACTTGGCCGAAAAAGTCGGCATAGCCCGGCGTATCCACGAAAACAAGTTTCATCGCCTTGCCCGACTTGGATTTGGCGACGCCGGTGAACGGTTTCGCGAAGATCGTGTTCTTGCGCGCTTTCTCGGCGTCGGTGTAATCGGCCAGACTCGACCCGTTGGCGACCGAACCCAGCCGGTCGTTCAGTCCGAGCGCGAAAGCCAGCGCATCGGTCAGCGAGGTCTTGCCGCTTCCCTGATGGCCCATGACAGCGAATGTGCGAGTGTTGGCAACGGGTATGTCGCTCATGTCGGTTCCCCTGTGCTAGTGCGTTTGTCTCCGGATGCTCTTTTTTTCGCGGAGAAATCGGCACTATACGGAAACCGGCGCTGGATGCAAGGGAAAAGGCGGCTTAAGAGCAGCCCATGGAATTGCCGCAGTTGTAGCAACGGTAGCAGGCGCCGTTGCGCACGGTGATGGCGCCGCAACTGTCGCAGGCGGGCGCATCGGCCATGAAATGGTTGAATTGATCGTCCAGGCGTTGCGCATCGGCTTTGTCCGTTGCGCCTTCCTTGCCGGGCGCGGCCGATACGGGCGCTGTTTCCCGCGCAGGCGCGGCGGCCGCATCGCGGCCGGCCGGTTTGGCGGGCGGCGTGGCGGGCGCCATCGCGAATTTGGCCTTGCCGCTCGGGAACGAGTGGTCGAGCCAGCGGAAAATGTAGTCCACGATGGATTTCGCGATGGGAATGTCCGGGTTCTTGGTGAACCCGCTCGGCTCGAAGCGGCTATGCGCGAATTTCTGGCACAGCTCCTTGAGCGGTACGCCGTATTGCAAGCAAAGCGAGATGGCCGTGCCGAACGAGTCCATTGTCCCGCCGACCGTGCTGCCTTCCTTGGCCATGGTGATGAACACCTCGCCCGGTTTGCCGTCCTCGTAAACGCCTACGGTGAGATAGCCTTCATGGCCGGCCACCTCGAACTTGTGGGTTAGCGACTGGCGCGTGGCGGGCATGCGCTTGCGGAACGGCTCGCGTACGATTTTCTCCTTGACGGCGTCGGCTGGCTCGGCGGTTTTATCGCGCACGTCGCGCGTGTTCAGCGGCTGGGCGTTCTTGGATCCGTCGCGATAGATGGCCACGGATTTGAGTTTCAGTTTCCAGCCGTCCAGAAAGACCTGGACGATTTCGCTGACCGTCGCTTCCGCCGGCAAGTTGACCGTTTTGCTGATGGCGCCGCTCAGGAACGGCTGCACGGCCGCCATCATCTTGAGGTGGGCCTTGTAGGAGATGCAGCGGTTGCCTTTGCGCGGCTTGAACGCGCAATCGAACACCTTGAGATGTTCGCCTTTGAGGGCCGACGCGCCCTCGATGGTATCCTTCTCGTCCACATGGCGGACGATCGTTTCGGTTTCGTCTTCCGTATAGCCCAGCCGGTTGAGGGCCGGGCGCAGCGTGCGGTTGACGATCTTCATCATGCCGCCCCCGGCAAGCTGCTTGTACTTGACCAGGGCGATGTCCGGCTCGACGCCCGTCGTGTCGCAGTCCATCATGAATCCGATCGTGCCGGTTGGCGCCAGCAAGGTGACTTGCGCGTTGCGGAAGCCGGTTGCGTCGCCGCCCTTGGCCACTTCGTCCCATATTTGTTCCGCCGCGCGGCGCAGGGCGGGGTCGCCAAGACCGGCGTCCAGTTCGTCCACCGCCGCACGATGCATGCGCAGTGTTTCCGCCATGCGCTCGCGGTTGCGTTCGTAGCCCTCGAACGGGCCCAGCGCGGTCGCCAGCTCTTGCGAGGTCCGGTAGGCGTACCCGGTCATGCAGGCGGTGACAGCCGAGGCGAACGCGCGCCCTTCGGCGCTGTCGTAGGGCAGGCCGAGCCGCATGATCAGCGCGCCCAGATTCGCGTAGCCAAGCCCGAGCGGCCGGAAATCGTGGGAATTCTTCGCGATTTGGGTTGTCGGATAGCTGGCGCTGTCCACGAGGATGTCCTGGGCGATCGTCATGAGCCGCACCACGTGCCGAAAGGTCTTGACGTCGAACCGGCCGGCGTCGTCCACGAACTTCATCAGGTTCACGGACGAAAGATTGCATGCGCTGTCGTCCAGGAACATGAATTCGGAGCAGGGGTTGCTCGCGTTGATACGGCCCGACTCCGCGCAGGTATGCCACCGGTTGATGGTCGTGTCGTACTGCACGCCGGGATCGCCGCAGACATGCGCGCTTTCCGCGATCTTGCGCAGCATGTCCCGCGCCTTGAGCGTATCCATCGCTTCGCCCGAGAGCACCGCGCGCGTCTGGTACGTGCCGTCGTTCTCCACCGCGTGCATGAACTCGTCGGTGACCCGCACGGACAGGTTCGAGTTCTGGTACATGACCGAATCGTAGGCTTCGCCTCCGAACCCGCCGTCGTAGCCTGCGGCCATCAGCGCCCGCGCCTTCTTCTCCTCCTTGACCTTGCACTCCACGAATTCGCGAATGTCCGGATGGTCCACGCGCAAGCTCTGCATCTTGGCCGCGCGCCGCGTCTTGCCGCCCGACTTGATCACTGCGGCCACCTGGTCGTACACCCGCATGAAACTCAGCGGGCCCGACGGCGTGCCGCCGCCCGACAGCTTTTCTCGCGAGCTGCGCAGCGAACTCAGGTCCGTGCCCGTGCCCGACCCGTACTTGAACAGGATCGCTTCCGTGCCGGCCAGACGCATGATGTCTTCCATCGTGTCGCCCACCGACTGAATGAAGCAGGCGGACGCCTGCGGCCGTTCGTAGGTGTTCTCCGTCTGGCCGATTTCCTCCTTTTCGCGGTCCCAGCAATAACTGGTGCGGCTCGGCGACACGCACCCGTACACCTGAAACAGCCCCACATTGAACCACACCGGGCTGTTGAAGGCCGCATACTGGTTCACGCACGCGTGGCACAGTTCCGCATAGAAAGTTTCCGCGTCTTCCGGCGTCGCGAAATATCCCTCGTTCAGTCCCCAGTCCGCGATCGTGCGCGCCACCCGATGCACAAGCTGCCGTACGGAAAATTCGCGTTGCTCCGTGCCTTGCGGCCCGTAGAAATACTTCGAGGCCACCACGTTCGTGGCCAGCATGGACCAGGACTTGGGCACCTCGACGCCGTCCTGCTCGAAAACCGTTTCGCCTTTGTCGCCGCCAATGGACGCCTTGCGCTTTTCCCACTCCACCTTCTCGAACGGATCCTCGCCCGGCCGGCAAAACACGGCGGGAATCTTCAATCCTCCGCCTTTTGCCGCCTTGCGCGGCGCCACCCGCGCCCGCCCGCCTCGACCCTTGACAACAGGAGCTTCCTCTTCCACGACCATAGGCTCGCGCGCATCCAGCATGATAAACCTCTCCATTTGAAGCAATTAGAGAAAAAGAAGTGTCTGCGCCCACAAGATGTTGTGGTCTTCAAAGCAAAAGACCCTTTTACTCGCGACATATGGTATGGCAAGAAGAAATTTACAAAAAATTCGGCGCCAGGCCGAAACGCCCGGAATACTTGATGTTTCAGCCCTCTGTCGTTGTCGTGATCGTCCTTCGTCCTCGTTCTCGATTTCCTTCGCTTTTTCAACGACGGGAACGTGTGTTTGATTTGAAAAAGACTTTAAGGCGGGCTGCGCCCGCAACCCAATCGAGGGGAAAGGCCTGAGTTTCGGCTAACGAGAGCGGCGACGAGAAGGGCTAACGAGTTGGCCCTTGACCGTCCACAAAAAGCGCTAACGATTGTTGGTCCGTCGCGCGCGGAATTCGAGATCGAGAAAGGCGCCTTCGAGTCCGAAGGCGCGGCGCAAACCGCGGACCAGGTAGACGCGGTAGGCGGGGGCCACCGATTTGGGATAGTTGACGAAGATGCGGACGCGCAACGGCGCCTGGCCGGTTTGCGCGGCATAGTACAGCTTGGGCCTTTTGCCGCGCGCGATCGGCATCTGGGCTTTGGCGTGAAGATCCAGCACGACGCGGTTGAGCAACGCGGTTGGCAGCGTGGCGCGGGTCAGGGCGGCGACATGGTCCATGGCTTCGAGGCTTTGCCGGATGTTGAACCCGGTTTTGGCGGAGACGAACACGGCTGGACAATGGTCCATGAAGGGCATTTCGCGCAGAAGCGCGGGGCGCCATTGCCGTTGCGTGGTTTCGGCCATGTCCCATTTGTTGACGGCCAGCAGGCATCCTTTCCGATGGCGCAGAACGAGCGTGGCAATTTTCTTGTCGAAAGCGGTGGGTCCGACGGTGGCGTCGAGCATGAGCACAACCACGTCCGCGCGCGCGACGCTGGTTTCCGCGCGCATCCGTCCGTACCGTTCGACTGCGCTGTCAATCTTGCCCGCGCGTCGCATGCCGGCAGTATCGATCAGCACATAGGGGCGGGCTCCTTTGCCTTTGCCGTACACGAAAGGAATGTCCACGCTGTCGCGCGTGGTGCCGGGCATGTCGGAAACCAGCACGCGTTCCGAACGGACGATACGGTTCACAAAGGAGGATTTGCCGACATTGGGCCGGCCGACAATGGCGATGTTCAAAGGCTGGGATTGCGCGGCGGCTTGCGTTGCGGGCACATGCGCGAGCACATGTCGCATGAGCGAGCCGACGCCTCGGTTGTGCAGCGCGGACACGGGAAAGACCGGGAATCCGAGCGCCGAGAATTCGTCGGCCAGCGTGTCCTTTTGGGGTGCGTCGGCCTTGTTGGCCGCCACGGCCACCGGCAGGCCTGTTCGGCGAACATGTTCGGCCACGTCTCGATCGGCGCCGACAAGCCCGGCGTCCAGATCGGCAACCAGAATCGCAACGGCGGCGTCGGCCAGCGCGGCATCCACCTGCTGCCGAATGCCGGCTTCGATGCGGTTCGGCGCCTGTTCGCGGCCCGCCGCGACCAGGCCGCCCGTATCCACCAGCTCGAAACGCCGATCTTCCCACACGGCTTCGAGCGCGAGCCGGTCGCGCGTCACGCCGCTTTGCGCATGCACAATGGCCGCGCGCCGGCCAACCAGCCGGTTGAACAGGGCCGATTTGCCGACATTGGGCCGGCCGACGATGGCAACGAGACTTTTCATGGCCGACCTCAAGCTCTCGCGACGGAATTCGCCGCCCGGCAGACGCCGCGGGTGTCCACCACGAGATCGCTCATGCCGGTCAGCGCGTCGTGATCCACGGCGCTGTGCGCCGTGGCAATGACAATGGCGTCGTAGCGGTTGGCGGCGATCGCTTCCCAGGCGACCGACGGCCGACCGGCGTACTTTGCGTATTCGCGCGAGGGCCGGACAACGGGGCAGAACGGATCGTAATAGTCCACGCGCGCGCCCAGCGCCTCGAACGCTTCCCACAGCCGATAGGTCGGGCTTTCCCGGTCGTCGTCCACATTGGGCTTGTAGGCCAGGCCGACCATCAGCACACGGCTGTTCTTGACCGGTTTCCCGCGCGCATTCAGCGCCGCGACCGTACGCTGCACCACATAGGCTGGCATGCCGGTGTTGATTTCGCCGGCCAGTTCGATGAAACGGGTGGAGCGTCCGAATTCCCGCGCTTTCCACGCCAGGTAGAACGGGTCTATCGGGATGCAATGTCCGCCCAGTCCCGGCCCGGGCAGGAAGGGCATGAACCCGAACGGCTTGGTGGAGGCCGCGCGCACGACTTCCCAAATGTCAATATCCATATCGGCGAACACCATTTTAAGCTCGTTGACCAGCGCAATGTTGACGGAACGAAAAATGTTCTCCATCAGCTTGGCGGCTTCGGCCGTGCGGCAATTCGAGACGGGAACGGTTCGCTCGACAATCGTCCCGTACAGCGCCTCGGCCATGGCCAGCGCGTCCGCATCGAGTCCGCCAATCACCTTGGGAATAGTTGCCGTCGAATAGGCGGGATTGCCGGGATCCTCTCGCTCGGGCGAATAGGCGACCCGGAAATCGCGGCCCGCCTTGAGTCGGCCGGCCTGTTCCAGCGCCGGCACAAGCACGTCTTCGGTTGTGCCCGGCCAGGTTGTGGACTCGAGCACGATCAGTTGGCCGGGCCGCCCGTGCGCGCCGAGCGTTTCGGCGGTCTGCCGCACATAGCTCAGGTCCGGTTCCCGGTGCCGGGTCAGCGGCGTGGGCACGCAGATCAGCACGGCGTCGCATTCCGACGCGCGCGCGAAATCGGTCGTGGCCTCCGCGCGTGCCGCGACGCCGGCGAACTGTTCCGCGATCGTCTCGTCGGAAATATGCCGGATGTAGGAACGGCCCGCCGCCAGCGAGCGTGTCTTCTCCTCGTCCACGTCCAGACCCAGAACCCGGAAGCCCGCCCGCGCGAAGGCCAGCGCCAGCGGCAAGCCCACATAGCCCAGCCCGACAACCCCGACCGTTGCCGACCGGCGATCAATCCGTTCCAGCCATTCCTGTTTCATGCGGCATTCTCCCTGTTCGGCGTCCCGAGACGGACATGCGCCCGCCTCCTCGACGGCCCCGTGCGCTTTTCAAGAGATCGAAGCAGGGAAGCTACGCGAAACGACGGAACAAGGAAAGCCTTTTTCATGGGGACTCCTCCTTGACTGTTGACAATACGCCCCGTTTTTCGGATAGTCCCTGAAACTGGTCGGTTTCGTCGAACGTGTGCCGTGCTCGGATTTCAGGGAAGAAACTGTCCGACACCCGCCACGCCGCTTGCCTCGACGCAAAGCCCTCGCGAAGACGGGCCACCCTATGGCAAAGAATGCGGCACCGCATTTCCGGCGATCTTTTTATCGGCCGGGACAACAGGAACACGGACTATAACTTCAAGGGCAAGATAGACGAAGTGATCCTGTTGCGCCGGGCACTGACCGAAGAGGAAATCGGCCGAATTTACGAAACACAGAGATAAACCGCGTTCCCCTGCGAACGGGAGCCTATGGAAGCCGCGCCGCAAAACGATCCGCCGCCCGAAGAGGATGCGCGCATAGTTGCCAACCTGAAATCCGGCCATCCCGACGGCGCCAAGGCGCTGGTTCGGCAATATGGTACGCGCCTGCTGCGGTCCGCCTTTCTATTATGCCAGAACGAGGACGACGCGCAGGATCTGGTCCAGGAAACATTGATTGTCGCCATCAAGGCTGTTGCCCGGTACGAAGGCAAATCCGCCCTGTACACGTGGCTGCACGGCATTTTGCTGAACCAAAGCCGTCATTACCGGCGCGCGAAGGCGCGCAAAAAGATGGTGTTCACCGATCGGCTGCTGGACGAGCGCATGGAAGGCCTGCAGGCGGCGGTGACCCAGAAAATCATGCAGGAAGCCTCTGTTTTGGCCGACTGTCTGCGAAAACTCAGCCCGGCCCACCGCGAAGTCATCATTTTGCGCTTCTTCGAAAACATGAAACTGGAGGATATCGCCCGCCAATTGGGCGTGAACAGCAGCACCATCCGTTCCCGGCTCCGCTTCGCGCTGAAACGCCTGAAAAAATTTCTTCCAAATACTTTCAACGAAATCCCCCTTTGATGGCACACATAGACAGAGACCGTCCAATCCGCAAAGGGGGTGCCGCATGGCTTGCAACGCGTTTCGTCAAAGCATGGAAGAATATCTGGAAGGTTCGCTTCCCGGCGCGCAAAGAACGTCGCTGGAAGCCCATCTGCAAACCTGTTCCTCTTGTCAGCAAACTTTGGCCCAGGCGCAGAAGCTGGGCGGGTCCATCTCCGGCATGATGGGCCGGACCACGGGCATTCTGGCCCTGCGTCCCGATATCGAGGCCAACATCCTGTCCGCCGCCAACAGCGACATGCACTTGGACCCGCACGGCAAAATGATGAAGCTGTTCGAGAAAATGTCGTTTCGGGAGCGGTTTTCGCGCATGCTGCACGGGCTGAAACAGCCGAAGGAAAGCGGCGAATACAAATGGGCGGCCTTGCAGCTTCGCCGCATGATATCGCCCATATCCGCCGTGGTCGTGCCCTCCCTGGCCCTGTTGCTCATGGTCGCGCTGGCCGGCATGGCGCCGAGGCGCCAGCAGGTGGTCAACGTGCGCATCGTCGAGGACCAGCACATTCCCGAACTCGAGGAGCCGATCGACATCCCGGAACCGGAAATCCAGCCGCCGGATCCCGAGCATATCGTGGAGCCGATGGACAATTTCATTCCGTCCACAAGCAAGACGGCGGTGGGGCCGGACGTGGATTTCAGTCCGCAGCCGGCGCAATTCGATTCGGTGGCGATCATTCGCAGCCCCGTCGTCATGCGCGGCATTTTCGGCAGTCGCAGCCCGGGCGCGCGCGGCAGCATGCTGGGCCGGTTCGGCGGCGGCGGCCATACGGAAGGGGCGGTTCTGCGCGCGCTGCGCTGGCTGAAGAAACATCAGGAGGAAGACGGAAGCTGGACCCTCATGTCCGGCGGCGGCACGGCCGAAATGAGGCATACGCGCGCGCCGGCCGGATCGCCGGTCGGCATCACAGGCCTGGGATTGCTCGCGTTCCTGGCCCATGGCGAAACGCCAGCTTCGCCCGAATTCGGCCGGACGGTGGAAGGCGCCATGCGCTACCTGCAGGAAACAATGGATTCCGGCGGGAACTTTCCGCGAAACACCGTTGACGGCCGCAAAAACTATTCGCAAATCATCGCCGCCTACGCCTTGTCGGAAGCCTACGGCATGACCCGCATCCCTACGCTCGGCCGCAGCGCGGAAACGGCGATACGCGCCGTCATCGGTCGGCAAAAGGCGAATGGCGGGTTCGACTACGATCGCGAAAACGCTCCCGACCGCCTTGACATTTCCGTTACCGCCTGGGCGGCTCAGGCCTTCAAGGCGGCGCAAATGGCCAACCTGAACATTCCCGAACTGGATCGGGTCATGGAAAGAACCATTGAAGCCATGAAACTGTGCTACCGGCCCCGGGGCGGATATGGCGCTTTTTCATACCGCGCTTCCGGGGGCGTTCCCGACAACCGCTGGTGGGGACTCACCGGCGCCGCCGTGCTCGGCCTGCAACTGATGGGCCAGTCGCAAATGGAGGAAACGCGCCAGGGCATGCAGTGGCTCGTCCACAATACGGATTTCAACTGGGAAAATCCGTCGCGCAACCTGAACGGCAACCCGATCTACAACTGGTACTACATCACCCAGGCCATGTTCCACGAAGGCGGCGAAACCTGGCGCAACTGGAACAAGCAGTTCTCGCATAGCCTTGTGAAAAACCAGACCGTCGTGCCCAACGCCATTGCCGACCTGAGCGGCAAAATGGTGGACATCGGATACTGGCAACCGGCCGCCGACTCCGAATGGTCCCAGAGCTTCTCCTACAACACCACGCTGTGCGCGCTCCAGCTCATGGTCTATTACCGCTACCTGCCCACGTTCCAAACGCCCGAACAGATCGCCGCCGAGGCGGCGGCCAACAACGAGCCGCCGCCCCGCGTCGTCGAAGCCCGCGATCTGGACATTGATATCCAGCTCTAATCCGGCTTCGCCCGCAACCCAAGTGTGTGGGTATGTGGGTCTGGGAGTATGTGAGTATCCCCCACACACTCACACACTCACAAACAATGCCGCCTCCAATTTCTTGTTGTTTATGGCAGAGGCGGCAGATTAAGGCGCTAATCCGGCATGAGAATGGAAATGGCGAGGGTGTTGGTGTTCAGAACCGAGGCGGCCGCCTGACGCACATCGTCGCGGGACAGCGCCTCGAACCGAGCCGGCAAGCCGAAGAACCGGTCGCTGCCGAATCCGTAGAGCTCGTTCAGAGCGCATTGCAGGGCCGCGTCGTCGAGCCGCTGCAGGTTCCGCCGATGCCGCGCAATGATGCGCCGGCGCGTGCGCTCGAATTCGGCTTCGGCCAGGCCGACTTCCGTCAGCCGCCGGATTTCCTCGAGAATCACCGTTTCCGCGTCGGTCAGCGCCTCCTCGCGCGTACCCACATAGAAGACGAACGAGCCGGCCTGGAAGCCGGCACGATGATAGGCCCCGGCATAGTAGGCCAGCCCGCGTTTCTCGCGGATTTCCATGCCGAGCGTCGAGGAAAGGCCCGACAGCGCGCGAGCCAGCAGCTCGAGCGCGTCGTGACGGGGATCGTCGAGCGATACGCCGGGGAACCCGGCCATAAGAATCGTTTGCGCGCGCGGCTGCCGCTGCTTGGTGCGCGCGGGCAGCCGATGCTCCGTCATGCGCGGTACGCGATCCGGCGCCGTGCCGACCGGCATGGCGGAAAAATGCTGTTCGGCCAGCGCTTCGGCTTCTTCGAACGAGATCGGCCCGAACAGCGCCAGAACCGTGTTGCCGGCGACGGCATGCGCCTGCCAATGGTTCCGGAGCGCTTCTCGATCGAGTCGGCTCACGCTCTCGGCCGTGCCCAGCACGTCGAAGCGATAGGGATGCCCGGGATACAGGAGCCGGGCCATCTCCGCCTGCGCCAAATGGAACGGGCGCTCCTGCCGTTCGGCGATGGCCGCCAGTTGGCGAATCCGTTCCTTTTCGATTTCCTCCTCCGGAAACACGGGCCGCAGCAGACTGTCGGCGAACAGCTCGAAAAAGACCGGAACGTCCTCCATCATGCACTCGGCTTGCAGTCCGAAACTGTTGCGGCCGGAAAAGCCGCGCAGCGAACCGCCGCGCGATTCGACCTCTTCTGCGATGGACTCGGCCGAATGGCGGCTCGTGCCGCGGGTGAGCAGGTTGGCCATAAGTCGGGTGACGCCATTGTTCTGCTCGGTCTCCGACAGCAGCCCGCCGCCGAGCGCGGCGCACGCATAGACGAACGGCAGCCGCCGATCCTCGTAGCTGAGCAGGCGCACGCCGTTGGACAGGGTTGTCGCGCGAAGCGATCCCGCATCCGGCGGGCGAACGGGTTCCGCCGCGCGTTCCGTTGCCGGTTGCGCCGGCGACAGCAACGCCAGCGTTCGGGTTTCCGGCCGCAAATAGCGGCGGGCCGCCGCGCGCAAATCCGCGGAGCCGACCGAGGCGATCTGCCGCAAGTAGGTTTCGGAAAACCGGGGGCAACCGGCATAGAATTCGCCGGTCGCCACATGCCGGGCCAGCCCCGACATGGTGCGCAGCGACGCCAGCTCGGACCGCACAATTTGCCGGCGCGCCTTTTCGATTTCCTCGGCCGTGAATTCCGTTTCGGCCCACTGCGCAATCTGCTCCTCTATGGCGGCGATCGCTTCCGGCTCCCGCGCCGGATCGAAGCGGGCCGAGACGCCGAACAGGCCCGGATGTTGGGGCGTATAGGACCAGGCGCCGATCTGCCGCACCAGCCGAAGCCGTTCCTGCACATGCGCTGTCAGCCGCGAGCTGCGGCCGCGTCCGACAATGGCGGCCAGCATGTCCAGCGCCGGCGCATCGGGATGGGTCAGCGGGACCGTATGCCAGGCCATGATCATGCGCGTGGCCTCGTAGGCGCCGGTTTCCCGCCGAAAACGCGGCGCCAGTTGCGGCGGCTCCTCGGGCACGAAAACCGGCGCGCGCGCGCGGCGCGTGAACGCCGCGAACGCCGCGCGCACGGTCGCCAGCGCCGCGTCGCGCTCGACCGCGCCGGCCACCACGACCATCATGTTGTCGGGCGCATAGTGGCGCGCGAAAAATTCGCGAAGCTGTTCCGGCCCGATCGCCGAAAACACGTCCTTGTACCCGATCACGGGGAAGCGGTAGGGATGTTCGCGAAAGGCCGTATTCCACAGAACGCGCCCCAGTTCGCGGTCGGGATTGTCCGTATGCATCTCGATCTCGCGCAGAATCACTTCCCGTTCCTTCACCCATTCCTCCTCGGGAAAATGCGCGTTCATCACCGCGTCGGCCAGCACGTCCAGACCCACCGTCCAGGCGTCCGCCGGCAAATCGGCATGAAACACCGTGCGGTCGAATCCGGTGTAGGCATTGATGTCGCCGCCCGCCTCGTTGATGTCGCGGGTGATCGCGCCCACGTCGCGGGTCGGCGTGCCCTTGAAGATCATGTGCTCGATCGCATGCGACAGACCGGCGCCCAGATGCTCCTCCTCGTGAATGGAGCCGGTCCCGACCCATACCTGAACCGACACGGCCGGCGCCGAATGGTCCTCGGCCACCAGCACGGTCATGCCGTTGGGCAGCGTTTCGCGGTGCACACGCTCGTACGCCTGCCGAAGCCAGACGGCCGGATCGCCCGGTTCGGGCGTCCGGCTCGGCGCCGTCGCGCATGCCGCCGCCCATACCGCCAACAATAGCCCGCATACTGCACGTATTTTCATGTGAATCCTTTCCTGTCGCGATCGTTCTCGTCCTCGTCCTCGTCCTCGATGTCCCTAGAATTCGGTGAACGACTACGGCGACGACTACGGATTACGAGTGACAGAAGCCCGCCGGCAATGCTGTAGCGCTGCGGGCAGGTCGTTCCCCGTAGTCGTCGCCGTAGTCGTGTTCTGTGATCTCCGCCCTCTGACTTCGGCCCTCTGGGTTGCGGGCTCTGCCCGCCACGCACTACCCGACACCCTACCCGCATCGTCCGGCGCAATCAACCTGTTTTCTCGCGAATTCAGGTTGCGGGCATCCGGCGCAGGCGCTACGGTAGTCCGCAATCATGAAAAGAATGGCTGTCATGCTAATGATCGCGACGGGCGCCGGTTGCCTGGCCATGCCGCCGCGCGCGCCGGAACCTGTCGAAGAACCGGACCTTTCTGCTGTTTCCGGCAAAATGGTTCCGGCTCCGAACGAAGAACCGGCGCCGCAGGGCGAGCCGGAAGCCGCCGCTGTTGCGCCCGCCCCGCCATTGGACCTTACGCTTGACGAAGCCTTGCTGAAGGCGCTGGACAACAATCGCTCCCTGCGCATTGCCCGCATCCGGCCCGCCCAGCGGCGCGAAAGCGAGACCGAAGCCGAAGCCGCGTTCGATCCCGTTTGGACGGGAGAACTGGCCGAAAGCCGCCGCCATGCCGTTCGGCCCGGCATGCCCGGCGCCGACGAAGAAGGCACGAGCATCGGCTTGGCTCTGCGCGGAACCCGTCCATCGGGCGCGCGCTGGGAGCTGGGTCTGGACACCGAGCGGATCGGCCAGGAAGAGGCCGACGACCGCCATGCGGCGCGCGCGGGCGTGGCCGTTACGCAGCCGCTTCGGCGCGGGGCCGGCCGAACGGTCACTCTGGTCGAAATCGAACAGGCGCGTCTCGATACGCGCCTGTCCGAATACGAGCTGCAGGCCGTGGCCGAAACGCTGGTGGCGCAGATCGAGGCGGTTTATCTGGACAGTGTCCTCGCCCGGCGCCGCCAGGAGATCGTGGAAGCGTCCTTGCGCCTGGCGGAACGCCAGCAGGAGGAAACCCGCCAGCGCATACGGGTCGGCGGACTGCCCGCCACCGAATTGGCTGCCGCCGAAGCGGAAGTGGCCGTTCGCCGGGAAGCGCTCATCAACGCCCGCAGCCAAGAAGAAACATTGCGCATTCGGCTCGCCCGCCTGGTGGAACCCGAGCGGCTCGCGCATGCCGATCCCCGCGTAACCGTCCAGGAAGAGCCGCCGCCAGAGGACGCCGCCGTCGAACCGGTTGAATCCCATCTTGCCTTTGCCGTTCGCGCCCGCGCCGATCTGAACCAGGCCCGCCTGCTCGCGCAACGCGGCGATCTCGATTTGGTGCGAACGGCCAACGGACTGCTGCCGCGCATGGACCTCTTCGTTCGGCTGGGCAAAAGCGGCTATGCCGATTCCTTCGGCGGTTCGTTCGAAGAGATGGGCGGCGACGCCTACGATGCCGCCCTCGGCCTGGCCTTCGAGTGGCCGGCGGGCAATCGTGCCGCCCGCGCCCGGCATCGGCGCGCCCGGCTGACCCGCGAGCAGACGGAAGAAAGTCTGCGCAATACCGAGGATCTCGTACGCGAGGATGTGCATGTCGCCTGGCTGGAAGTGCGGCGCGCGCGTCAGCAGGCGGCGGCCACCGCCGCCACGCGCGCGCTGCAGGAGGAAAAGCTGCGCGCGGAAAACGCCAAATTCGCCGCCGGCCAGTCCACCGCCATCGTCGTGGCCCAAACCCAGCGTGATCTGCTCGTCGCCCAAGTGGCAGAAGCCGAGGCTGCCATCCGCTACCGCAAAGCGCGTACCGACCTCTATCGCCTCGACGGCTCCTTGCTCGACCGCCGCGGCATCCGCCTCGCGTCGCGCGAACGATAGAGCCTTTTTCAAAAAGATACACGCTTTTGCGTGTATGTTTTCCATGTATTCCGGGGTAGAAAAACAAATTGGGTTGCGGGCGCAGCCCGCGTTAATGACATGGTTGCCCGCCATCGTTTACCGCCTCTATTGCATGGGATGATACACACGATGGAGCATGAACACGGAGCGACTGGCAGAACGGACGCGGCCTTGGCGGGAGCGGTTGCGCGCGCAACGGTGTTTCTGTCGGGCTGGGCGCTGATGACGGTGCAATTGTCGGCCAGCCGCCTGCTGGCCCGGCATACGGGCCATTCGTTGTTCACCTGGACGGCCATACTGGCCGTGATGCTGAGCGGGATGGCGGCGGGCAACGCATGGGGCGGACGAGTGGCGGATCGGACGCGGCCGCGTTCGGCGCTGTTCGTCTTGCTGGCGCTGTGTTCGCTGAGCGGATTCGCGCTGGCGCCCATCAACCACTGGTCGGGCGCGCGCGTGCTGGCGAACGCGGCGGGGAACGGCTCGTGGCGGCTGCTGGCGCATGTCGCGGCGGTCTTGTTCGCGCCTTCCGTTCTGATGGGCATGGTGGATCCGGTCGCGACACGCTGGGCGGTTGCGCGGGCGCAACGGCGCGCATCGGCGTTCGGCGCGCTCTATGCCTGGGGCGTGATCGGAAATCTGCTGGGCGCGTTGCTGACCGGGTTCGCGCTGATCGCCCTGCTGCCGGTATCGGTCATCCTTGTCGGCGCGGCGGGTCTGTTCGCGCTCATGGCCGTTGCGCTGCGGCTGGTTCCCGTTGCGGAAACGGATCGGCGTGCGCAAGCGACGGCGGCTTCCGCGCCCGCGCCCGGCACAGGGCTGGCGCGGCGCCGGTCGCGCGTCCTGGCGGCCGCGCTGGCGGGGCTGGCCGGATTCAGCCTGATGGCGACCGAGCTGGCGGCCGGGCGCATGCTGGCGCGCGATTTCGGCCATTCCCTTTATGTCTGGACCAGCGCGATCGCCGTCTGTTTCGCGGGTATGACGCTGGGCGTGTACGTTGGCGCGCGCCGCGCGCCGCGCATGTCCCAGTGGCGGCAAACCGCGCTCGTGCTGGCTGCGGCGGCGCTGGTTTGTCCGGCGGCGCTATGGCTGCATGGCCGGCTGCTGGAGGCGGTCTTGCTCTGGCGCCTGTTCTGGCCTGCGCGAATTGCGCTGCATGCGGCGTTGACCTTTACGGCGCCTGCCGCCGCCATGGGCCTGTGCATGGCTTTGGCCGCGCGCTGGCGACTGGGCGCGGACCGCGTGCCGACCGACGGCGAGCTTGGACAAGCGATCGGCGGGCTGTTCGCCTGGATTTCCGTGGGCAGCGTGCTCGGCGTTTTGCTGACGGGCTTCGTTCTCATGGAGCGACTGGGCATGCGCGGGGTCGCCTTGCTGGCCGGCGCGCTGCCGGCCGCCGCGCTGTTTGTCGCCGGCTTGGCCCGGGCCCGGGCGCAGCCCGCGCGCCGCTGGCGAACGGCCGCAGCCTGCGCCGCCTGGCTGGGGCTGTGGATCGCATTGTTCGGCGCAACGGCAGGTCGCGAACCGCTCGCGGCGATCGGGGAATGGCTGGGTTTGCGCGAGGGAGCGGATGCGTTCCTGCTCTATCGCGCCGAAAGCGCGTACTATCATATCGAAGTCAAGCGCGACCCGTACAATCCGGCCGTCCGCCACCTGTATCTGGACAAGCTCAAGCACAGCATGACGAACATGCGCGAACCGCATGCGCTGCAGTATGCCTACGAGCGCATCTACGCCGCCGCGCTGGAGGAGCGGTTCGGGACGGATCGGCCGTTGCGGGCGCTGGCGCTGGGCGGGGGCGGCTACACATTCCCGCGACATCTGGCGCTGACGCGGCCGGGCAGCGCGATCGAAGCCGTTGAAATTGATCCCGCCGTCACTCGCGCCGCCCGCGCGGCCATGGGCTTCCGGGATTCGCCTGCCATCGCCGTGACGCACGGGGACGCCGCGCTTCGGGTACGAACGTTGCTGGCCGCCCGCGCGGCGGAGTCCGAACCGCCCGCGCGTTTCCATGCCATCCTTGGCGACGCCATCAACGACTATTCCGTGCCGTATCACCTGACCACCCGCGAGTTTCTGGGCAGGCTCCATGCGTTGCTGGAACCGGACGGCATCCTGCTCATGACCGTCATTGATCTGCTCGACTCCGGCCGGTTCGTCGGCGCCGTGGCCAACACCTGCGGCGAGGTGTTCCGGCATGTGCATGTGTTCGCGACCCACGACGACAGCGCGAGTCGGGACACGTTCGTCGTGGCGGCGTCCGATCGTGTCTGGCAGCCGACCGCCGACTTTCCCGCCCGGCTGCTGACCGAAGCCGAGATGGCCGCCCTGCGCGAACGCAGCCGGGGCCGGGTCCTGACCGACGAATACGCGCCGGTGGAGAACCTGCTGGCGCCCGTGGTTCGCGCCAACCGCGCGAGCGAGGGGGAAATCCTGCTGCGCAGGGCGGTGCGCTTGCATGCGCGCCGCCGCTATGCCGACTCGCTGGCCGCCTGTCGCCAGGCTCTGGCCGTCGGCCACGACCGTTATGCCGTCCGCGACATGCTGGCTATGAATCTGACGCTTCTGGGCCGCTTCGCGGACGCCGCCCGCGAATGGGAGGCGGCGGTCGCCTTGTGGCCGGCCGTGCCGACCCTGCGCAATCATCTGGGCACGGCCTATTTCCAGTTGGGCGAGTTGGCCGCCGCCGTCGAGGAATGGGAAGAGGCCCTGCGGCTGGATCCGGGCAATGCCGAGGCCCAGCGCAATCTCGACATCGCCCGGCAAGCGCCGAGACGGCCCTGAAACGAAAAAGAATAGATAGAACCACGAATGAACACGAATTCACACGAATAGAGATACACGTTCAATCGTGTATGCTTCGGAAACCGCAGAGTGACGAATAACGAGGCGCTACGCTTTTGCGTCGCATCATTTGAAATATGAAATATAAGATTTGGGATGCGGGCAACGCCCGATTTAAGAAAGCGGCAGGGATGGGTCAACCGAGTTGCGCCAGGCCTGGATGCCGCCGGCCAGATTGAGCACGGAGCGGCGGCCGGCCTTGCGCAGCAGGGTTTGCGCCTTGCGCGAACGCGCGCCGCTCCGGCAATAGACAACCACATCGCGATCGGCGGGCACTTCGGCCAGGCGGGCGGGCAAAGCATCGAGCGGAATCAGCGTCGCGCCGGGCAGGCGGGCGATGTCCCATTCGGCCGGCTGGCGCACATCGAGCAGAAACAGGTCGGGCTCCTTCAGCCGTTGCGCCAGCGCGGGCGCGTCAATTTCGTCGGACGGATCGGCGGGCGGTTCGGTGGCGACCGGTCCGCCGCACAAGGCGTCGTAGTCCTGCAAAGCGCGGATGGAAGCGTGTTCGCCGCAGAGGGCGCAGGCCGGGTCCTTGCGCACGGAAACGGTGCGGAACCGCATGCCGAGCGCGTCGTACAGCAGGATGCGCCCGATCAGCGACTCGCCCATCCCGACGATCAGCTTGATCGTTTCGGTGGCCTGCACGAGTCCTATAACGCCCGGCAGCACGCCCAGCACGCCCGCTTCCCCGCAACTGGGCATGGCGCCGGGCGGCGGCGGATCGGGATGCAGGCAGCGGTAGCACGGGCCGCGTTCGGCCCAGAACACCGAGGCCTGCCCCTCGAACTGGAAGATGCTGCCGCTGACATTCGGCTTGCCCAGCAGGACGCAGGCGTCGTTGACCAGGTAGCGGGTGGCGAAATTGTCGGCGCCGACCACCACAATGTCGTACGGGCGCAGCGTGGCGAGCGCGTTGTCGGCGCGCAACGGCGCTTCGTGCCGCACCAGCTCGACATGCGGGTTGATCGCGTGCAGGGTCGTCTCCGCCGAACGGGTCTTGGGCTGGCCGATCCGCTCCGTCGTGTGCAGAAGTTGCCGGTGCAGATTGGACAGGTCCACCACGTCGAAATCGGCCAGGCCAAGCCTGCCCACGCCGGCTGCGGCCAGATACAGCGCCGCCGGCGAGCCCAGCCCGCCCAGTCCGACCAGCAGAACGGAAGCGGCGTTGAGCTTGGCCTGGCCTTCCGGCCCGATCTCGCGCAGCAGGGTCTGGCGACTGTAGCGAATCTTTTCCTTGTCGGCCGATGCGGTAGGGGTCATGCGAGTGTCTCCATGCGGTTGTCGGGAAAAAGTTACGAAGCGAGAAACGGCCGGTAGCGTACGCGGCGGGGACCGGTAGCGCCCTGGCGGGCCCGCTCTTCATGATAGGCCTGATAGTTGCCTTCGAACCAGACCACGCGGCTGTCGCCCTCGAAGGCCAGAATATGCGTGGCGATCCGGTCCAGAAACCAGCGGTCGTGCGAGATCACCACGGCGCATCCGCCGAAATCGGCCAACCCCTCTTCCAGCGAGCGCAGCGTGTCCACATCCAGATCGTTGCTAGGTTCGTCCAGCAAGAGCAGATTCGCGCCGGAACGCAGCAGCTTCGCCAAATGAACGCGGTTGCGTTCCCCGCCCGAAAGCAGCCCGACCCGTTTCTGCTGGTCGGCGCCCCGGAAATGGAAGCGGGCGCAATAGGCGCGGCTGTTCATGCGCGTTTCGCCTACTGCCAGCGTCTCCTCGCCCCCGCTGATTTCCTCGAATACGGTTTTGGCCGGGTCCAGCGCGTCGCGCATCTGATCCACATAGGCGATGTCCACCGAGTCGCCGACAATCAGTTCGCCGGACGTTGGCTTGTCGCGGCCGGCGATCATGCTGAACAACGTCGTCTTGCCCGCGCCGTTGCCGCCGATCACGCCGACAATCCCGCCGCGCGGCAACGAAAAATTCACGTCCGCCATCAGCAACCGGTCGCCGAACGCCTTGGCCAGTCCGCGCGCCTCCACCACCTGTTCGCCCAGGCGTCGCCCGTGCGGAATGCGGATGACCAGATTCTCCTCGCGCGTGTCGTACGCTTGCGCGGCCAATTCTTCGTAGCGCCGCAGCCGGGCCTTGTTCTTGGTCAGCCGCGCCGACGCGTTCATGCGCACCCAGGCCAGCTCCTGCTCGAGCAGTTTCAGCCGCGAGGCGTTCAGTTTGCGGCCGCGTTCGGCCATGGCCTGCTTCTGTTCGAGCCAGGCCTCGTAGTTGCCCTTGTAGGGCCAGGCCCGTCCGTTTTCCAGTTCCAGAATCCATTCCGTGACATTGGACAGAAAATAGCGGTCGTGCGTGACCACGATGAGCGTGCCGGGAAAGCGCTTGAGATGCTCCTCCATCCAGGCGACCGATTCGGCATCCAGATGGTTGGTCGGTTCGTCGAGCAGCAACGCGTCCGGTTCCGACAGCAACAGGCGGCACAGCGCCACGCGCCGTTTTTCGCCGCCGGACAGGCGCCCGACCTCCGCTTCGCCCGGCGGCAGGCGCAACGCATCCATGGCCATCTCGACCTGATGATCCAATTCCCAGAGATTCTCGCGATCAATCCGCTCCTGCAAATCGCCCAGCTCGTTGTTAAGAGATTCGGATTCCTTGTCGGACAGCGTCGATCCGAGCCGGTCGCATATTTCGTCGTAGCGCGCCAGCGCCGCGCGTTTGACGGCGACACCCTCGTCCACCGTTTCGGCCACGGTCCGCTCCGGATCCAGGCGAGGTTCCTGTTCCAGATAGCCGACGCGCATGTTGGGTGCGCGATACAGGTCGCCGATAAAATCGGCGTCCTGTCCCGCCATGATGCGCAGCAGGCTCGATTTGCCCGAGCCGTTCGCGCCAATCACGCCAATCCGCGCCCCGAAAAAGAAGGCCAGATTGATGTTTTCCAGAATCGGCTTGGCATCGCACGTCTTGCCCAGCCGACCGATTTGAAATGCGTATTCGCCCGCCATGCCAGTTTCCTTTCCGCGGATAGCCAGAGACGAAAACGACTATACCCTTTTTCGTTCGCTCGTCAATACCGCCGCAGCCTAGACCTACAATAAGGGTGCATATCGTTTTATGTTGCGCGCAACATAAAACGATATGCGCCCCCTCCCGCCGCAGGCGTCCGTTTCCGCTTGTCAGCCGCCGCCACATGTGAGACTATGCAGCGCATTCAACAAATCGGATTCTTCCGTCACGAGATGCGGCGTATGGTTTTGAAACCTGAAGAGGCTCTTGCAGAACCCCGACGCAAGGAGGGATGGCAGAGTAGACGAGGCGTCCCGCCTCGTTAAACGCGGCGAGACGCCGCGTCTACCATGGGCATGCGCATGGTTTTGCAAGGGGTTCTGAAATCGGAAATTTGGGATACGGACGAAGTCCGCAGGGAAACAGCGCAGCCACCCATCAAAAAAGGAGAAAGCGATGCCGAAAATACTCGTTGTGTACTACAGCATGTACGGACATGTGGCCGCCATGGCCAAAGCGGTCGCGGCCGGCGCCGAAGAGGTTGAAGGCGCGGCCGTCGCCGTGCGGGGCGTGCCGGAACTGATGAGCGAAGAACAGGCGAGCCAGGCCGGCGCCGTGCTGGAACCGGATGTGGCCGTTGCCGCGCCGAACGATTTGGCCGATTACGACGCCGTTTTGTTCGGCACGCCGACCCGGTTCGGGACCATGTGCGCACAGATGCGCAATTTCCTGGACCAGACCGGCGGATTGTGGGCGAAAGGCGCGCTGGTCGGCAAGATCGGCAGCGTGTTCGGTTCGACCGGTACGCAGCATGGCGGCCAGGAAACCACCTTGACCTCTTTCCATACGACTCTGCTGCATCACGGCATGGTTGTCGTCGGCGTGCCCTACGCCTGCGCCGAACTGACCAACATGAAAGAGATTGTCGGCGGCACCCCGTACGGCGCCACCACATTGGCCGGCGCCGACGGATCGCGGCAGCCGTCCGAGATCGAACTGAGCATCGCCCGTTTCCAAGGCCGCCACGTGGCGGGGCTGGCCGCGAAATTGGTGTAGGAACCTTTGCGTATGACAGAGGAGGCGGACAACGCGGATGCGCCGAATCGCACGGCGTATGACAGCGGCGTGACGGTGGAAGGGCTGGTCAAGCGCTGGCCGGGAATCGGGCCTGTCCTGAACGGCGTCTCCTTTTCAGCCGCGCCGGGCGACGCGCTGGCCATTGTCGGACCGTCCGGTTCCGGTAAGAGTACGCTGCTGCATCTGCTCGGTGCGCTTGACAAGGCCAGCGAAGGCCGCATTCTCGTGAACGGGTGCGACGTCGCGAGCTTGAGCGGGGACGGCTTGGCCGCGTATCGCGCGCATCAGGTCGGCTTCGTGTTTCAAGACCATTACCTGCTGCCGCAACTCACCGCGCGCGAAAACGTGCTGTTGCCCAACCTGGCCCGCGGGCGAAGCGCCGTTCCGAACGACGCCGCGGCGCAGGCGGCGGACGCCTTGCTCGACAGCGTCGGGGTAAAGGAACGGGCGGATGCTTTTCCGGCGCGCCTGTCCGGCGGCGAGCGGCAGCGGGTGGCCATTGCGCGCGCCCTGTTCAACAGGCCGGGGCTGCTTCTGGGCGACGAGCCTACGGGCAATCTCGACCGCGACACCGGCTTGACTATCGCCGAGCTGTTTCTGCGAACCGCTGCCGAACGGAGAGCCATCGTCGTCATGGTCACGCATAACAACGAGCTGGCCGAACGGTTTCCGCGCCGCTACCGACTGGCCGGCGGACGATTGACGGAAGAGTGAGCTATAAAGCGGGCTTTGCCCGCACCCGTACGCCAGAACCACGAATGAACACGAATTCACACGAATAAAGATTTTCTGAAACAGTCTTTGTGGAGTGTCGTCATGATGCGATGGCTGCGGCATCCAGTGAAAGCGGTAGGCGGTCTGCTTGACCGCGTGGTCGCGGCCGTCGGCGCCGTGCTGTTCTCGCAGATTCCGGCGTTCGTGACCCATTACCTGCAGCGACTGGGCGGACACGTGGACGAGGCGGCCCGCAATGTGCGGACCTGGCAAGAGATCGCCGACAAGCTGACCGGCGGCCGGCTCGATGCGCTGATTCGTCTTGGCCAGGCCTCGCACGAGGAATTCGGCAAGGAGGCGGCCCGCAAATGCGCCGAGGACATCGCCCGGCACGATGCCCTGCGCCAGGCGCTCGAAGCGATCGAAAGCGCGCCCGCCTGGCTGCGCAGCCCCACATTTCTATGCCATGCCGACGGGGAGATCGCGCGGGCCGCCGCCCGCCAGTTCACGCCCAATGTTCCGATGGATCTGGAAAGCCTCGTGTACGCGGTCATCGGTTTGGTTCTGGCCTTTTTGCTGTTCACGCTGGCGAAACGGGGCGTTGTCGGTATCGGTCGCGGCCTGCGCCGACGGCTTGCCCGCCCGCGCGCCGCCGCTGAAGACGATACGCCCGAGCCGTCGTAAAGAGGGCGTTCTCCGGCCAAGAAGAAGCCCGCGAATCACGCGAATAGACACGAATCACGGAACGGAATGACTCATGGCCGCAAACGAGCGGGAGAAGCTGGACGCGCTGGCCGGGATCGTGCGCGACATGGGCTCCGTGCTGGTCGCCTTCAGCGGCGGCGCCGACAGCGCTTTGCTGGCCGCCGTCGCCCATCGGACGCTCGGCGACAAGGCTCTGATGGTCACCGGCGTCTCGCCCAGTCTGCCGGAACGGGAGCGGGCCGACGCCGAACGCCTGGCCCGGGGCCACGGCTGGAATCACCGATTCGTGGATACCTGCGAATTCGAGCAGGCCCCCTTCGCCGCCAACGCCCCCGACCGGTGCTACCATTGCAAATCCGAATTGTTCGGGCGGTTGCGCCGCCTGGCCGATGCCGAAGGCTTGCGCTGGGTGGCCGACGGATCGAACACCGACGATGTCGGCGACTACCGGCCGGGCATGCGTGCCAAAAGCGAATGGCAGGTGCGCAGTCCGCTGCAGGAAGCGGGATACAGCAAGGAAGATGTGCGGGCGGTCGCCCGTCTGATCGGTTTGGACACGGCCGACAAGCCCGCCTCGGCCTGTCTGGCCTCGCGCATTCCGTACGGATCGCGTGTCACGCCCGAAGCCATGCAACAAGTGGAACGGGCCGAAGACGCCTTGCGCGATTTGGGGTTCGCGCAATTGCGGGTGCGCGCGCACGGCGACATCGCCCGTATCGAACTGCTGCCGCCGGATCTTGCCCGCGCGCTGGATCCGTCTCTGCGCCAAGCCATGGCGCGCGCCGTCAAGGACAGCGGATTCCGCTATGTCGCGCTCGACGTGGAAGGCTACCGCACAGGCAGTCTGAACGAAGCGCTTCCGTAAATTTTTCTGTTGCTATCGCCGGCAAGTTTGGCGTACAGTGCGTTTTCATTTCTTTCGGGGCGTAGCGCAGTCTGGCAGCGCGTTTGGTTCGGGACCAAAAGGTCGGCGGTTCAAATCCGCCCGCCCCGACCAGTCTTCGCCCGCCGCCAACGCAAAGAGCTGCGTCTCGCCGCGTCGGTGGCGGGCGAGGGCTGCCGCGCCTGAGAAGAGCAGCAGCGAAGGCGGGCCATGAAGGCCGGCTGTTACGATGTTCGCATTCTTCGATCCGAGAATGCATTCCCGGACGAACCGACGACAGGAGCGTTCCGATGACCACAAGCCCATGCCCGCCCGGCGAAAGCGCCGTCGATCTGGTGCGAAAGCTGCGGGCGGCCAACAGCATTCCCGCGCTGGACGAAAATGTCGCGCAGTTGTGCCGACTCACCGAGCGCAGCGAAACGCGCACGACGGACTTGACCGCCGTGATCATGCGCGACGCCGCCCTGACGTCGCGGCTGCTGGCCATCGCCAATTCGGCCGCCTACCGGCCGCGCAATCCGATCAAGACGGTTTCGTCGGCGGTCATCCTGCTGGGGTTCGACCGTATCCGTCAACTGGCGTTCGGGTTGTCGCTGTTTCACAAGCATGCCGAGACCATACGGGACAAGGAGCTGTACCGCCTGCTTGTCTGCGCCTATTGTTCGGGTCTGTTCGCCATGGCGCTCGCCCGTCGGTTGCGCGACGAGACTCCCGAAGAGCTGTTCGTGGGCGGCCTGATGCATCAATTGCCGCGTCTGGTCCTGTTCAATGCCTTTCCCGAATCGTATCGCGAGATGGCCCGGGCGATCGTGCACGAGCGGCTTGACCGGGACCGTGCCTGCGTTCAGGCTTTCGGGGCGGGATACGATGCCATTGCCATGGCCCTGGCCGATCACTGGCAATTGCCGGAGCCCTGTCGGTTCTACGTTGCCGAGAGCGGGGAACGAACCGCGCCCCGGCGTCAGGCGGTCCATCTGGCGGTGGCCATGGCGGATCTCGTTTTCGGCAACAGTCCGCCGGGCCCCGAAACGGCGGGGGCGCTGATAGCCCGTGCCGTCTCGCTGACCAATGAAAGCGAATTTTCCCTACCGAATTTCGCCGCCGCCGCTGCGGATGCCGACCCCAACATGGAATCCTTTTTCCACTTGTCAGGCCAGGATGTGGCCATGATGGCGCGGATTGCGGAATGGGGAAAAGTGGATTCGGCCGATGTGGCCAACACGCTGACGCATAGTTTCGAACGGCGCGAGGCCGACGCCGTCGAGACGGATACGCCGCTGGTCATGGCGCATTTCCTTTCCGAGCTCATGATCGCCACGCGCAACCGGAGCGGAATCAACGCCGTTCTGATGCTGGCCCAGGAAGGCATCTACCGGTGCATGCGGCCGACCTGCGTTCTGACGGCTTTTGCCGACCGTCGGCAGAATCGTTTGCAAGGCCGCCTGATCGCCGGCGAGGCGGCGACGATCGAGCCGGCACGCTATCAGGCTCCTCTTGACGCCGACGATTGCTTGGCCATCCAGAATTTGCAGGGGTCGGAGGTGGTGCTGGCATCCGCCGCGCGTCAGCGCATCCTGCCGGACGACGCGCTGTTCCGGGAATTGAATCTCGACAATCTTCTGCTGGCGCCGATCCGTTCGAAGGACCGGACCATCGGCCAGTTTCTGCTTGGCCGCCGGACCGGCGAGCCGCCGTTCTCCGCCGACGATTGTCTTTGGATGATCGCCATTGCCGGTCATGTGGCCATGGCCTTCGAGGCGACAGACGAATAGCGCCGGGCGGCGTGTCTGGAAATCGCGTATGGTTCCAATTTTCGGAAAATGGAACGGCGCCACTTCTCATGGGCGAGCGATTCTGTCGCTGTTGTTCATCCCTCAACTTTCTTCACCGCCGACGCAAGGTCGGCGGGATCGAGCGCCATCCGGCTGCCAGGCGATGAGTTGGTCGTCGCCGTACTTGTCGTCATCGAGATAGCGTTCGCTGCGTATGTCTTTCAAGGTCCGCAGTCGCCGTGTCACCTCGGAAATTCTTGTCGCATGGGCAATGATGTCGTCCAGCATGGCGCGTCGGGCGTCCGGGGCGGTTTGCTCCCACAGCGCGTTCAGCATCTCGGCATTGCCGAGCACGGTGGTCAGCGCATTGTTGATTTCATGATTCAGCGTGGTGACCACGCCCTGCACCGCTTCGAACCGGGCCGCCATGGCTTCTGCGTTGCGCAACTCGGCGGCCATGCGTTCCTGTTCGGTAATGTCTTCCGAGACGCGTATGGCGCCGACGATGCGGTCTTCGGCCTGCCGCAACGGAGCGATGCGGCAGGCGCGCCGATGGATGGAACCATCGGTTGCGGTTGCCGTCATGGCATGCTCGATCGAGCGCCCGTCGCGCAGCACGTCGGATCGCGTGCGGATCCAGGCCTCGGCGCATTCGGGAAACATCGCGTACAGGTCGGGCGCGGAGCGGCCGACAATGTCTGGCAACGAATCCGGTTTGCCGACGGATGTCAGAAAATCGGTTTCGGCGCGGTTCATGTTCGTGACGCGCAAATCGGCATCCGTCACGGTAACGCCCGCGGGCAGGCTGTCGAGCGTCGCCTCGAGATAGCGGCGCGCGCTTTCGCGTTCGCGATCGTACAGCGTCTGCGCGGTTCTGTCTTCGAAACAGACTCCATAGCGTTGATCGGACCCGGACGCGGGGGGCAGAACGACGACGGCGACGGCAAACAGCCGTTCCCCGTCGCGCCAGACAAACCGGTCCATGCTGCCCGTATGGCGCAGCCGCAGCGTCGAGGCGCCGACAAGCGCGATCAGTTCGCGCTTGCTCGCCAGCGCGTCCGTCAACGCGTGCCACTGTTCGCACTCGGGCGAGCGGGCGGTGCGCACGCCGAACAGGCGCCAGGCCTCGCGGCTGGCGGAAACCAGGGTCAGGCTGTCGTCCAGGACCACATAGGGCACGGGCAGATGCTCGATGTCGTTTTGATCGGCGTTCATGCCGCAGCGTCTCCGGAATACAGATCGGTCAATTGATCGAACGCTTCGTCCATCAGCGGCCGGATATCGGGCAGCCCGATGCCCAGCGCCGCCAGGGCCCGGGGATCGGGCCGGGGTATGCGACTGTCGCCGGGATCGCCCACGCCTTCGGCCCGCGCCAGAATGTCGGCCAGATGCAAGGCGGCGGCCCGCTCCGCGAATGGCGCATCCGGATCGAACGCGTGATGGCGGCGAATCGGCTCCACGGTCTGGGCCGGCAAACGCCATTGCGCGAGCAGCCAGGCGCCGAGATCGGCATGCGTCACGCCCATGGTGGCGGTTTCCGCGTCCATGAACAGCAGGTTCCGCTCGTGTACGGCTTTTTTCACCGCTTCGTATTCTTCGGGCAAATGCGTGGCGAGAACCATCTTGCCGATATCGTGGAGCAATCCGGCGGCGCTGAGCTCGTCGGGCTCGTCGAGTCCTTGGCGACGGGCCAGAATGAAGGCGATGCGCGCGCAGGTCAGCGAATGCGGATACAGGCCGGGAAAAGCGGATCCGATCAGGCTGGCGGCGGCCGTCGAAACCAGCAGCGTTTTCAGCGCGCCGAATCCGAGCAGCACCACGGCATGCGCGATCGAAGCCACGGGTGTCGTGAACCCGTAGAAACCGGAATTGACCAGTTTCAAGACCTGCGCCGACAAGGCCTGATCGCGCGCGATCGCCTGTCCCACGGTTTCCGCCGTCGTGTCCGGCGCCCGGATCAGGCGCTGAATCGCCAGCACGTTGTCCGGCAATGCGGGCAGCCGGACGATCTTCGAGACCAGTTTTTGCAGGTGCGGTTCGTCTTTCATGGTGCGGCCATCATTTTTTTCTCGTCTACGCCTGGCGGAAGCGACACGGTCGGATCGCGCTTTTCCAATCGTCCACCGTACGCGTCAACCGATCTTTTCTCGTTGCGGACGACGCGTACGGCGACGAGAGCGGATCACGATTCCCTCGCGCCATGTCTTTCTGTTTTCTTGCGCCAACGCGCAATCACTCGAAACGCAGCCGCACATGGTCTTCGGCTACGCGCCGGATTTCTGCCAGGATCGGGTCCGTTTCGCAGCCCGCGAAGCGGGCGGCCAGTTGGGCCAGGGCCGTGTTCATGGCCGCCGCGGAATCGTCGTCGGACCGCGAGCGAATTGTTACGGACGCTACGCCCATCTTGTCAAGTCGGGCGAGCACGGAGGCGGAGAGCGTTGCGCCTTTGCCAAGCGCGAACACGCCTTCGGGCGTCGTCAGATCGGTGGCCAGCACATCGCCGGGCCGCGCTTTCTGAAGGGGGAGCGTATTCACCGGGCACGTCGCTTCGTTGCGGGATCGAAGAAGGCGGATTTGTCCGGCGCGGCGCCTGGCGCGCTCTTCGCGGCGGCCAGACAGGACTCCATTTCGCGAATGAACGCGGCGACGGTAAACGGCTTGACGATCGCGCCGTTCGCGCCGTCGCGCAGCCCTTCGTCTATCAGGGTCCGGTCGGGACATCCGGTGCAGATCAGCACGGGTGTCTTGATGCCTTCTTCGCGCAGCCGCCGAATGTTCGATACGCCTTCGATCGCGGGCAGCATCATGTCCATGGCGATCAGATCGATCGGACGGCTCCACAGCAGCGTGACGGCTTCGGCCATGTTGGCTGCCAGGCAGACGTCGTGTCCCTGCCGGATCAACAGTCGCGACAGCGCTTTCAGGCCGGCTTCCTCGTCGTCCACCACGAGAATGGAGCGGGATGTCTCGGACAATGCTTCATCCGATTCTGTCAGTTCGGGCAGCTCGTCCTCCGAGTCGTCCACGGGGAGCAGGACGGCGAATTCAGCGCCCTTTCCGGGAACATTGCGTACGCTGACGGTTCCGCCATGATCGCTCACGATGTTCTTCACCATCGCCAGCCCCAGGCCGGACCCGCCGCGGGCGTCCATGGTTTCCCGTCGGGGCTTGGTTGTATGGAACGGTTCGAAAATCCATTCCGTCAGATCGGCGGGAACGCCGGGGCCCGTATCGGCAACAGTCAGGCGAATGATGGAATCCGGTTCGGCGGACGTGGTTACGGTTAGAACGCGCGCACCGGTTTGCTCGGTCATGGCCTGCCAGGCGTTGATGAAGAGATTGAGCAGAACCTGCTGCATCGAACCGAAGGCAAAGCGTGTGGGCGGCAGCTCGCCGAGATTCATTTCCAGCCGGATTTTGTGCGCTGTCAGATCGCGCCGCAGCAACTTGGCGGATGCCGTTACGACATCGTTGAAATCGCCCCGCGTCTTTTGGCCGGGCGACTGGCGGGCGAACGCCAGCAGACCGGCCGCCACATCGGTGGCGCGTCGTCCGCAGGAGTGCGCCATTCGCGCGCTCTCTTTCAGAATCTCGATATCGCTACCGTCGTTTTCCAGAGCCAATTCGGCGAAACCCATCACCGAGAACATCAGATTGTTGATTTCGTGAACCACGCCCGAAGCGAGCGCGCCCAGACATTCCATTTTTTGCGCATCGCCGAATTGCCGATGAACCTGCGCCAGCGTACTCCGCATGTCCGCGAAGGCCGCGAGCAGCTTGACCCGTTCCAGGAACATTTCGCGGGTATAGGGCCGGCAAAGCCTGTCGGCCATGCCATGCCAGCCGGAGGCCCAGTCGAAGCCCGTTTCGGCATCGCAGATGAACAAAATCGGGATGTCCTCGGTTCTTTCCGACACTTTCAGGCGCCGGACCAGCGCAACGTCGGCCGGACACGCCCGCGAATCCGCCACGATAATGAGCCGAGGCGTCATTTCCTTGATCAGGCTCAAGAAGGCTTCGGCGTCCGACACGGCGGAGACGGCATGGCCGCGGCCCACCAGCGCATTGCGCAGCGTTTCCCTTTCGCCGCCGTTTTCGCCTATCAGAACAATGTCGGCGGATGGTTTTGCGTTGTGCATGCCAAGGTTCCTGTTCAATGAACGTTATGCTTCAGAAAGGAACACTAGCGCGCATGGCCCGGCATCGCAAGCGGAAAAAAACATAAGCCAGCCTTAGGCAACGGCCACGGCGCATGGCGGGTGGGCGGAAGCTTCTTCGCGGAGGCGGCGGAACGGCAAGGCGCAGGCCGACCGCTTGGCGGCCTTTTTCCGCTCCTTGGAGGACGCAATATTCATCTCTTCGCGATACTTGGCCACCGTGCGCCGCGCCAGCCGCAAGCCGCGCTGTTTCAGCATGCCGACAATGTCCGTGTCGCGATGCGGCGCCAGCGGCGGCTCGTTCTCCACAATGTCCCGGATGAGCGACTTGACTTTGTCCGGAGTGACGAAAGAACCGTCCGCGCAGGCGTAGCCGCTGCGAAAGAAATGTTTCATTTCGAAGAGTCCGCGCGGCGTGCGGATATGCTTGTTGGCCAGGGCGCGGCTGACCGTCGTCTCGTGCACGCCGATCATGGCGGCCAGCTTGGCCATGGTCAGCGGCTTCAGTTCGCCCTGCTCGCTGCTCAAGTAGTCGTTCTGGAAGCGCGCGATTTGCTCGGTCACTTTGCGCAGGGTCTCCTGACGCTGGCCGATGCCCTGAATCAGAAACGTGGCCGCGCGTATCTTTGCCCGCACATACGCGGCTTCCTCGGGAGTCAGCGTCGGCTTTTCCAGAAGCCGCCGACAACTTGCGCTGATCCGCAGGCGGGGCAGGGCGTCGTCGTCGAGCTCGATGCGCCAGGCGCCGTTCTCGCGCATGAGGGCGACATCCGCTTCGATATATTCGGGCGCCGTTCGCGAAAACCGTTCGCCCGGCGCAGGATCGAGCGATGTCAAATGGCCGACCGCCTCTTTCACTTCCGCTTCCGTTACGCTCAGCTCCCGCCCGATTTCCGCCAGTTGACCGCGCCCGACCGCGTCCAGAAACCGTTCCGCGATTCGGCGCGGCAAAAAATCGGGGCTTTCGTCCGCCATCTGAAGCGCCAGGCATTCGCGCAGATCGCGAGCGCCCACCCCGGCCGGTTCCATGGCCTGTACGCATGCGATGGCCTGTTCGGCTCGCGCCAGGTCCGCCTCGCCCATGCGCGCCAGTTCTTCCGCGGACAGGCTCAAGTAGCCGCGTTCGTCCAGCGAGCCGATCGCCAGCTCGGCCAGCGGCCAGTCCGCCTCGTCCAGCCCGCACAAAGGAAGCTGATCCAGCAAATGCCGATACAACGATACGCCCGCGACGGCCGAATCCATCAGAAAACGATGCCGATCCTGTTCATCTTCGCCGCCTGCCGAACGGCACGCGGCCGACCGATCCTCGCCCCATTCCGCATCCAGTTGCAGCAGAAAGTCCTGTTTCTCGTCGAATGCCTCCTGTTCGGCCGTTCTCTCTTCGCACGTTTCGTGTTCCCCGGTCGTTCTTTCTTCCGCCGCGGAGGCCTCGGCCGAACGGTCCTCGATTTCCAGCGCCGGATTTGTTTCCAGTTCATGTTGCACCAGCGCCGAAAGCTCGGTCGTTGGCACATGCAAAAGCCGCAGCCAGTGCAAAAGCTGCGGGGCCAGATTCAGTTGCTGGGAAACGCCGACGTCCTGATGAATGCGCATGCCAAGATTCATAAATGTCCTCCCGTTTGTTGAACGCGGACAAATTCAGCAAAGCATGTGCCAAGTGCGGTCGCTCTCATGCCTGTTTTAAAATGGCCGGACAGGGGGAACAGGGGTGGGTGGCGGCATAAAGGTTTGCGCGGCAGCGTATTGAAGGGGGTGCGAGCGGCGGCGCGCCGCACAAAAAATCTTAGCAGGTCCCATGCCACAGGGACGCGTGGAAAGAAAACGATGGGTGCGCCTGTCGCTTTTCCCTTGGCGCCTGTCGGAAACGCCGACAGCCAAGAAATGGCGAATGGGTCAGAAAATGCCGCCACAGGACAACCGCTTGTTTTTTGATGCAGCGAAACCATTTTGTGCCGAACATCCGAGCCGTCGCGGAATGTGCAGAAATGTCCGACCCGTCTGACAAGTCCGACTGGTCCGACGGCCCATTGTCCTTCGCCATCTTTGGAATGGCTCCGTGGCATGGCGCCTGCTGCGAGAGGGGGCATGAAAATCAGATTCGGTAGGCGGCTTTCATGGCTTGAAAAGGTTGGCGTTACGGGGCTGGCGCTGTGCTCGGCGCTGGTTTTCGCGCTTGTGCCGGTTGCGTGCGAACGGGATTCCGACCCCGTGCCGCCGGCCGCCGCCGATCCGGCGCCGTTGACGCTAGCCCCGGCCAGGGCTACGATTCCCGCCGATCAGGATGTGGTGATCTTGACGGCCCGGGGAGGGACGCGCCCCTACGCATGGCGGGTTAGCGATCCCGATTTAGGGTCCGTAACCGATACGGATGTCGGGACGGTCACCTATACGCGCACCGCCGCGCCGGGCGCGCAGGTTGTGCAAGTGATGGATCGCAACCGATGGGTGGCCGAGTGCGTGATTCGTCAGGAGTGATTTCATGAAGACAACGTTTCGTTTCGCCATTCTGCTGGCGTGGTTCGGAACGAATGGCCTTGTGTTTGCCGCGCCGCTCGAGACGTGGGCGGAGGACGCGGCTCTGCCGTGGAACCGTCATGCGCTGGCGCTGTCGTACGGATACGTGCAAAACCCGGGAACCCTGTCCGCGCGCGACGGCTGGCGAAGGACCGTGCTCGGCAGCACAGGCGAGTGGGATGCGGAATGGACGCTGGCGCCCGGCGCCTCCGCAGATCTTGCGCTCGGCGCCTCGCATGTGCGAGGGCATGCGACGGTTCGCCCGCAAGCGGCGGCCGACATCGGCGCCCGCGCTCTTTCCGTCCGCGCGACGCAATGGGGTTTGCATGTCCGGGCGCGCCGCTATCTCGAGCGCAGGCCGTTTCCTTTCGACCCTTGGCTCGGCGGCGGCGTAACGGCCGGCATGCTGACCTTGCGCGAGCAGGAACGGTCCGCTACGCCTGGCGGGCCCGTGCTGCGTCCGGCGCGCAACGCCGCCTATCCTTTTGCCGGCCTGCGAGCCATGGCCGGAATAGATATCTATCCCATCCGCGATTCCGCTTTGTTGTTGCGGCTTCAGACCCGGTACGATCTGAATGCCGTTGCCGGCGGTTTCCAAGGCCACACCAACGGCTATGCCGTGCAGATCGGATTGCAGTGGAATTTCTGGCCCGTCGCGCCCTGATCGGCGCCGGTCCGGAACGGCTCCGGATGGCAAAAAGCCATCTCCGCTCTTCCAGATCACACGGCTTCTCCCGGCCTGCACTGCGCTTTCGGGCGCATCCCTGATTCATCCTGAATGGAGCAGTTCAACTGCTCCGCAGTGGAACGGGTTTGTTTCAACATGTTGAAAGAGCAAGTGATACGCATGAATGACCGCGACGAAAAGGCTTCACCCATTTGGTGAAGCGCGAAGAGATTCGTGTGTACGAGTACGTGTACGAGTACGGCAATAAATCAGGCGCAAACACTCATGATTCGTACTCGTACACGTACTCGTACACTCCGATCTCGCCTTCCTTGGACATTCAACTGCTCTTTCTAGGTTCATTGACCTATGATGGAGGATGGCGGGAGAATCGTCATCGTTCTCGGTGAGCGGAGCGAACGGGGCTCGTTCTCGTCCTCGACAAAGCTGACGGGAGAAATCGAGGACGAGAACGAGAACGACGACGAGGACGATAGCTCTGCCAATCGCGGATGCGCCCGCGCTTTCGGGGGTCGCGCTATTCGTTTGCATTCCGGACCGCGCCGTGCTATGGATGGACTTTGCAATGCGACATCGTGACGAGGACGACGGGAACGATGAAGATGACAGCCGAAGATTTGACGAGAATGAATCGCGTGTTGCGGCATCGTCTCCGCAATACGGCATCCGGCATGAAAAGCTCCGTTGCGTTGCTGGCCGAAGAGCTGAAAGACATCGCGACACCCGATCTTCTGGAATATTTTCCTTTACTGACCCAGGAATGCGACCGCTTGACCGAAGTCACGGAACGCTTGGATGCCTTGTTCGACCGCGCGATTCCCGCAGCTCCGTTTGGCGCCGCGGCCGCGCCGGAAGGGACGCCGGATGGCGTGGCGCTGGCGGCATGGCTGGCCGACGGCCTGCGTCGTCGCTTCCCGGGGGTTCGCGTGACGGACGATTCGGACACGGCCGCATCCGGCTGCGCGATACCGGATCCGAAGCGAGCCATGGCCGCGCTGGCGGAAATTGGCGTCAATGCCGCCGAAGCGGCCGGTCGTTCGCATGACGTACGCTGCTATGCGAACGTCCGGGACGGTTCGGTTGCGTTGGGCGTCCACCAAGGGGGCGAGCCTGTGGCTCCGGAAGCGATCTCCCAAATGGTTCTGCCGTTCTTTACGACCAAAAGCCGGCATTTGGGTGTCGGATTGAATTTGGCCCGCAAGTGGGCGGAGGAATGCGGGGGCGGCCTGCATGTCTTTCCTGCGCCGGAGGGCGGATTGACCGTCGAATTATGTTGGCCGGAAACCAGAAGGACTTGAACAGAAGATAACAAAGGGAACGGAGTCGGAGGCGAGAGCCTTCTTTTTCTTCGTTGTCTTGAGCGAAGCGGGTGTTCAAACAATCTTGCGCAACGTAACGCATGCTTGAACAAGGGAGCAAGGCCATGGCCGAATTGGACATCCTGGTTGTCGAAGACGACGACTTGCAGCGAAAGGCCTTGTTCGGGAAATTGACGGCCTGGGGCTACGCGACGCAGGCGTGCGATTCGCTGGTGGACGCGCGCCGTCACCTGGCGAAGCAACGGTGCGATCTCATGCTGCTGGACATGCGCCTTCCCGACGGGGACGGATTGGATTTTCTGCGGGAACGGAAAAGCGCCGGTGTCGGCGAGGAATGCATTGTCATGATGACCGCGTTCGCCGATGTGACCACGGCCGTGGCCGCGATCAAGGAGGGCGCCTACGACTACCTGCCCAAACCGTTCGAGGACGAGCAGCTTCGCAAAATTCTGCGCAATGCGGGCGACCGGACGGATTTGAGTCGGCGCGTGGCGAATTTAAGCCGCTTGACGCTGGGCGAGGGATTCGAGGTCTGGCAGTTCGACGACATGATCGGCGCGGAAGGGTTGCGCGACATCTTCGAGAAAGCGCAGCGTTTGGCTGCTTTTCCGGATACGACCGTTCTCGTTCTTGGCGAAAGCGGAACCGGCAAGGGCATGCTTGCCAAGGCCATTCACAAGCTGAGCCCTCGGGCCGACAAGCCGTTCGTGGACATCAACTGTTCGGCCATTCCGGCGCAACTGATTGAAAGCGAAATTTTCGGCTACGAAAAAGGCGCGTTTACCGACGCCAAGAACGGCAAGCCGGGTTTGCTTGAAATCGCCCATGGCGGCACGGCGTTTCTGGATGAAATCGGCGACATGGAACTGAATCTGCAGGGGAAGTTGCTCAAAGTGATCGAAGACAAGGCGTTCCGCCGTTTGGGCAGCGCCCGGACCACCAGCGTGGACGTACGTATTGTGGCGGCCACCAGCCGCGATTTGCCGGCCATGGTTCGCGAGGGAACGTTTCGCGAAGATTTGTATTATCGACTGTCGGTTGTGCCCATCACCATGCCGCCCCTGCGCGAGCATCCCGAAAGCATCCTGCCGCTGGCGGAATATTATTTGCGACATTTCAGCCGCGAGATTCGTCGCGACATTCAGGGGTTCGACCCCGACGCGGGCGAGGCGATGATGCGCTACAAGTGGCCAGGCAACATTCGCGAGCTGCGCAACGCCGTCGAACGCGGCGCCATTCTCACCGCAGGCAATACCATTGGCGCCCGCGACCTCGCCTTGACCCAGGACGCCCGTCAGGCACCCGCCGCCGCCACAGACGAAGAATCCTTTTCTCCCATGACTTTGGCGGAAGCCGAAAAACGCCTGATCCGCTCCGTGCTTTCCTCGGTGGACGGCAACAAGAACAAGGCCGCCGACATTCTTGCCGTCCACCGCACCACGCTCTACAAGAAAATCGCCGAGTACGGGCTGGGGTGAATGGCGCCCGCCGGGAATGAACGGGGCGAAACACGAAACCCGAAATACCCAAGCACGAAGGAAATCCGAAGCCAGAATGACGAAACTGGCAACCGGTGACTGTTGACATGACGGCTTCCGAAAAGGGCTGCTAGCCCAAGTTTCTTATTAATCGGCACAAGTCATTGGTTTGCAATGAAAGGTCATGCGAAGGCACTACAAGATCGCTTCGGTTTCATTTCGGGTTTCCTGTGCCTCCTGTCCATTTCGGTGAACGAGAACGGCGACGCGAACGGATTACGAGTCGATGGCAACATAATCGTTCACCGTTCTCGTCGCCGTTCTCGTTCACCGATTTCCCTTTTCATACGTTTGCCCATAAAACTTCAGAGTTCCTGATCTCGCCGGAAAATGATTTGGCACGGTTTCAGAACGTGGCACGGGC
>SLKS01000339.1 GCA_007134465.1 Kiritimatiellia bacterium
CAAATTTCCTCCGTAAAAGACAACGAATCCGATGGTCCATGGAATAAAGCTGGAAAAGCCAATGCCGAACAGCCGCGAAAAGGCCATCGAACCGGCGATTGCGCCGGGAACAATGCCGGCGTTTATGGTCAGAAACGTGGCCGTGGACGATGCGGGGATGGCTTTCATGTTCGACTCCTGATCAGCGGGTTTATTCTCTCCCTTTGCCATCAAGACGACACGCATCCAGAAAACGGGACAAAAAAAAATCGCGATTCTCGCATACCCGAATCCTTAGGGTTCGCGCATATTGAAATATGGGTGAAATGCGCACCCCGCCTCAAGTGCCGCAGGCGTTGGCGTTGGTGTGCTCGTAGCAGAAAAACTCGCTTATTTTATGGCTAGCGTCCGGGCTCGTACGCGACCTCTACGAGCGAATGATGTTTGCCCGGCTTGATTTCGGGCAGCGGCACGCGGCGTCCGTCCCGCCATTCGGATGGAATCGCGCGCGCGGCATTCACATAGGCTGAAACATCGGGCAATTCCTGCGGAGAAATGGAACGAAGGACGATTTGATCTATGCGGCTGCGACCGCGCACATAGAGACGAAGACGGGATTCGCCGGTTCTGGGCGCGTAAAGAATCCGATGCCGTCGCCCTTCGTATTCTTCATACAGAAAGTCCTCGGAAACATAGGCTGTTCTCTCGTACCACCGGGAAAAACCGTCGGGCGGCGGATTGGCTATCCTGTCGTGCACGTCAGACAGCCCGAAAAAATGAAAGGCGTACCGGTAGGATGCCCACGACCAAACACTGGTGAAATCCGCCTCTGCTTGGGTTCCCGACCAGGCGATTCGCCATGTCACTTTAACTGGCAAAACGGATATCGGAACATCAAGCATGACGCTGAACAGATCGGTTCGGGTTTCCATGCTACCCGTTCCGTTCCGGCCGACATGCGGAACGAATTCCCATTCGCCAACCACGGTCAGGAAATCGCGCGCCGATTCGGCGGAATGAAAGTCCCAGCGATAATCGTGTCCGGCAACGGGCGTTGGCTCCGACCGGGCGACCGGGTCCAGGACGACCGGACGCTGTAGGGGCTGCCAAAGCCTGGCGCCAACGATAATTCCCCCGGCGCTCGCCACCAAGGAAGCGGCCAATACCGGCTTGAGCCAGACAGCCGAGCGGGATTGATCGGCCAAACCGGCGGCCGTTGGCGAAAGGCCTTTCGTTCCGCCCGATTCCACGATAGGCCCGACGCTTCGCTTCAAAGCCGACGATGCGCCTTCGGCAGGCAGAGTCCCGAACAGAGCGACCAGCGAAGCGGTTGCAACCGGTGTTCCGGTTCGAGCCAGCGCCTGCCGTGCCATGGCCACGCCTCGACTGGCCTGCGTGCGCGCGGCCGACTCGCTGATGGAAAGCGCACGGGCAATGTCGCGAAATGTCAATCCTTCATAGTGGTGCAGCCAGACCGGCAACCGATAGCGTTCCGGCAAATTTTCAACGGCAGCGGCGGTCCGTCGCGCAATTTCCGCGGTGTCGCCATCGTGTTCGCTCCCGGCTTCGTCCATTCTTTCCGGGGCGGAGGACCACGTGTCCTCGCGGCGCCGGCGCCGGACCGCTTTCTTGATCAAATTATGGCATTCGGTAACAACAATCTTGGCCATCCAAGCGCCGGTTCCCTCGCCCCCGCGATACTGATCCGCACTCTTCATGATGCGCACAAGAGCCGATTGAACGGCGTCGTCGGCATCACTGTCGTTTCGGGTCGTGCGCCGGGCAATGCGTGAGAGCATGTCAATATGGCGCGCCAGCAATTCTTCCAAAGCGGACTTGTCGCCATGGCGGGCGTAGCGCCGCAACAGTTCCGCATCGGGGACAGGCATATCGTGTTCTTTCATCATCGTGTTCTCGTCTATCGTAAACGGGAGGAAGTGTCAAGATGGCGGCAATGCGGCCAGCCCCTGTGCCGCTCCGTTGCCTTCCGTCTCGACGAAAGCGAATGCGAGTCGGCAATCGCCGGCGGCCCGGTTCGGGGAAGGCGTTTCCGGGACAACAACGGATGGCTCGGCATGGACGGCCTTTGTCGCAGGGGATGGCGTTTGCGACGGACGCCTCGATGTTGCCGTGGTCGGCACGGCGTCGCCCTGCCAGGCTCGGTCGCCAGGACGAATATCCTTCACCTTCTTCGCGGGATTGCCGCCCCACATTTCATTGGGACCGATTCGCGCGCCGGGCGTAACGCAGGAATGGGGCAACACCAGCGCGCCGTCGCCGATGCGCACGCCGCCATACACCACACTCTGGACGCCGATCGTCACCCGGTTGCCCAATTCGATTTTTTCCAGAGCGTAATAGTTGCCGACCGAAATATGGGGGGAAAGAATACTGTTCGCCCCAAGAACGCATTCATCGCCCACCGTTACGTATTGCGAATCGCCAATCAGGCAGGCGGACGGGAAGCTGGCTTTGCCGATTCTGGCTCCAAGAAAACGATGCCAAATGCTTGTGAACGGGGGAATCAGAAGCTTGGAAAAGCTGATCGGATACAAGTAGAACAGGAAATACAGCACCAGAAGATTGTGTTCGTGCTCGAACCGGCTGCCAGGCGCCATGATGCCGGTTCGACGCGGCGTTCGTATCAGCAGCCATTTGTAGCAGACGAGGTTTCCCGCATAAAATAACGACAGACCGAACAGCCAAGGCGGAAATTTCGAAAACCCGATACCGGTGAATTCGGAAAAAGCCACCGTCGCGCCAATGGCGAGAACAAGGACCAGACTGTTCAGACAAAGAAACGATGTTGTGGACGATGCTGGAATGGCTCTCATAACGGCCTCCCTCTCCTATGGGCTCCCCATTTCACAGGATAGATTACGCGAGCGGCGAAATGTTACACTTTGGCAAAAATAATGTCACTTTTCCCGTTTTGGCGGTGTCTATCTAAACGAAAAGTGACCATTCCGGGAAGGAGAACGATATGGAACAGACCAACCCAAAAACAGTCTTGCTGTTCGGCGAAGGCGTCACGGCCGCTCATGTCATTCGCCCGCTTGCACTTGCGCGAAAATTTGACCACCAGCAAGTGCGAGCCGTTCTCGCATGTCCAGAGCGGTTTCGGCCCATGGCGCTGCAGGCAGGTGTGGAATGGCGGCCCTTGCGTTCGATTTCCACCCAAGTATTCACGGAGCGTCTGACACGCGGGACGCCTTTGTACACGCTGGAGGAGCTGCGCGGGTATGTTCAAGAGGATTTACGGTTGATCGCCGGCGTGCGGCCGGATGCGATTGTCGGCGATTTTCGCATTTCCCTTGGCATTTCCGCCGAGCTGTGCGGCGTACCGCATTTCACGCTGAGCAATGCGCATTGGAGCCCGTCGGCCCGTCTGCCCCTGCCGATTCCGGATCACAGCATGATCCGCTGGATTGGCGAGCGCAACTGGGGACGGGTGTTTCGGGCGACGGCGCCCTTGTTCCTGCAATGGCAAGCCAAGGCGTTCAACCGCCTGCGGCGGGCGTACGGATTGACTCCGGTGGGCGGACGGGGCGCACCCGAGGTGTATACGAAAGGAAACCGCGTATTGCACCTGGATTCGCCCGCTTTGTATCCCGAAGTGCAAATCGAGGAGCATGAACGGTTTATCGGCCCCGTTTTGTGGGCTCCGGACAGCCGGCAACCGGACTGGTGGGACACAATGCCTTCAACTCGCCCGTGCGTGTTCATGAGCGCGGGCAGCTCCGGCCATGGCCAGGCGATGCGGCAGGCCATTCGCGCGCTTGGCGATGCGAACTCGACGCTCATGGTCGCCACCGCTGGTCGGTTCGACCATGCCGAATTGCCCGCTAGCGTTTATTCCGCCGATTTCATTCCCGGCATGCAGGCGGCGGAACGGGCGGATGCCGTGGTGTGCAATGGCGGAAGCGGACTGGTGTATCAGGCTCTGGCGAACGGCAAGCCGATTCTGGGCATCCCCACCAACATGGACCAGTACTACGTCATGGAAGCCGTCGTCAGGCAGGGCGCAGGCCGACTGCTGCGTTCCGGCGCCATGAAGCCGGAACGCGTACGCCACGAGGTCTCCCTGCTGCTGAACGATCCGTCGTATCGTGAGTCTGCCGAACGGCTTAAGTCTGACATAGCCGCTGCGGACCCGGGCAAGGCTTTGGAAAGCGAGATCTTGTCCGCAGGCCCAACCGAAACGCAACGCGATTTCGTCCTCGAGCGCATGCCTTGTCAAAACCGCGGATTCCGCGCCAGTCTGGATCCGACCTGAATTATTTTACCACCGCCGAAACGACAAAGAGCGGGGCAAGAATTCTAGAAGCAAATAAGGACGGAAAAACGATACCCGTGCTGGAAATTCTTGTCGCACCAGACAGCGAGAGCAAAGCGAGCGTGGAACTCGACAAGGATATCGAGGCAGACGCTTTTTCGATCGAATTTTTTGATCGAATGGGAAAAATATCTTGACGATGCGGATTCGGGAACGACCGCCGCGATGTCGATCCCCGGAATTCTCCGGTACAGACTGTTAGAAAA
>SLKS01000138.1 GCA_007134465.1 Kiritimatiellia bacterium
CTAGCGCCTTCTCCCTAGCGCCTAACGCCTTCTCCCTAGCGCCTAACGCCTTCTCCCTAGCGCCTTGGCTTGCCGGCGAAGCTTTGTTCCCTTCGTTGCCTTCTGTTCAACATTCCATCACTCATCATTCATCCTTCATCATTCTCTTCGAAAGCCGAGAGATGGCTAACCTCGGCTCCCCGAGAATAAGCGCGAGCGGGCTCGCGCACTCAAAATTGGCGGGAACACTGCCAACCGCCTACTGCCAACCGCCAACGGCCCACCGCCCGCTGCCCAAAGCCAACCCGGCTTTTTTTCATGGAAAAACCATACTTCCCTGTTGACTTTTCAACGCTTTTTTGTATTGTGACCTCATGATTCAAAGACCATTCGATAAAGCCGCTTTACAGGTTCTGCTGAACGAATTCCGGGTGACAGCCATTTTGGGGCCTCGACAATCCGGCAAGACCACGCTGGCTCGCGAATTTGACGCCCGACATGTCTTCGACCTCGAGAACCCAACCGATGAAGCCATGCTAGCCGATGCGAAGCTGACGCTGGAACCGCTTTCCGGTTTGATCGCGATTGACGAGATTCAACGGGCGCCGGAGCTGTTCACCCTACTCCGCTATCTGGTGGACACACGCCCCGATCAACGCTACTTGATTCTCGGCAGCGCTTCCCGCGACCTTATCCGCCAGTCGTCGGAGTCGTTGGCCGGCCGGATTGCCTATCACGAGCTGGCCGGGTTTCACTTGGCCGATACAGGCGAAGCCGACTGGCGCAAATTATGGCTTTGCGGCGGCCTGCCGCCCGCCTTTACCGCAGGAAGCATGGCGCAAAGCAAACGCTGGCGCGATCAGTATATCTCCACTTTCCTTGAAAGGGACATTCCGCAACTCGGCATCTCCATTCCGGCAGCGACCTTGCGGCGATTCTGGATCATGCTCTGCCATTATCACGCACAGACGCTGAATTATGCCGAATTCGCCCGTTCTTTCGGTGTTTCGGACATGACGATCCGGCGTTACACCGAGCTGCTCGAGGGCGCATTCATGGTGCGCCTGCTCCAACCGTGGCATGCGAATACCGGCAAGCGACTGGTCAAGCGGCCCAAGCTTTATGTACGCGATTCAGGCCTGTTCCACTCGCTGATGGCCATCGGCACAGCGCACGACCTTGCCGCTCACAACAAACTGGGAGCATCATGGGAAGGATTCGCGTTGGAGCAGGCGTCGCGATCGATCGGCAAACGCCGCGAGGAACTGTTCTTCTGGGCCACCCATGCCGGCGCGGAGGTTGACTTGTTCTGGCAGGAGCAGGGTCGGAACTGGGCCGTCGAAGTCAAGTACAACAGCGCCCCTCGCCTGACGCCCTCGATGACCAGCGCACTCAAGGACCTTGATCTGGAACATCTATGGGTTCTTTATCCAGGCGACAAAGCATACGCGCTGGCGCCGCGAGTCAGCGCGTTGCCCGTACGAGCGCTGGCTGTCCCGTGGTCTTATCGCCCGAGTGGCCAGTGAACAGCGGGCTGTGGGCAGTGAGCTGTGTTCTGGGAGGACGGTTTTTGCGACCACGCAGTGGTCGCAAAGAAGAGTGTAAAAGGGCGCAGTGGGGAGAAAAAGGGCGTTTTACACTCCCGCTTGCGACCACTGGGTGGTCGCAAGAACAATGGAACGCCATGAAGGGGGCGCGGCATGGGCAATCGCCCGCACAAGAATTACGATTACTCGCGGCCGGGCGTGGCAATGCTCACGCTTAAGGCGCGGCCGAACAGGCGGCTGTGCCGCATAACGCAGGACACGTTCGCGCTCACCGAAATCGGCCGCGTCGTGCAGCGCGAGCTGCTGGGCATTCCAAGCCATTATCCGCAAATCAAGATCGGCCAGTACCAAATCATGCCGGACCATCTGCACGCGCTGACGCACGTGACACGGCCGCTGCCGAACAGCGTCACGCTGCCAGGCGTTATTCGCGGGTTCAAGCTGGGCGTGAACCAATGCTGCCGGGCCGCCGCCGGCACAAACCGTTTCCAAGTGTTCGAGAAGGGCATGCACCACAGCCTCGTGTTCGACCGGGCGCATCTCGAACGGGAAGTGGCTTACATCCGCGCCAACGTGCGACGCTACCGGCTGCTCCTGGCGAACCCGGACCTGTTCAAAAAACCGGCGCGCTTGCTGCAACTGGCGGACGGAACACGGCTATGGGGAATCGGCAACCGGTTCCTGCTCAAGCATCCGCGCCGGTTGCAGGTGCGGATCTCGCGACGCGCCACGGAGGCCGATTGGCCGGCCGTCAAGGAACGGCTGACGGACGCGCTCGATCAGGGCTATGTTCTGGTTTCGCCATTCATCTCGCCGTTCGAGAAGCGGGCGCTGCGGGAAGCGATGGATGGCGGCGGCCGGGCGATCAGGCTGACGCACAGGTTTTTCGGCGAACGCTACAAGCCGGCCGGCTCGCTGTTCGAGCTGTGCGCCGCCGGCCGGCTGCTGGAACTCTCCGTGGCGGGCGAATTCGCCCGCTTCGCGCGGCTGGATCGGGCGGCGTGTCTCAAGCTCAACGAGGTGGCTGGGGTTATTGCGACCACGCAGTGGTCGCAATGAAGAGAGTAAAAGGGCCTGAGCCACGCAGTGGTCGCAATGAAGAGGGTAAAAGGGGCTGGGCCACGCAGTGGTCGCAAGATCCGCCGCGGGCTCAGCCTGCAACAATCATGAATCCGGCACGTACACTGAGAACCATACGGCATTTGCGGCCGGTACAGTTCCGGGCGCGGCTTCTGCATGCGCTGCGCATGCGCTGGCGGGCGCGGCCCGGCTGGCGCCTGGCTCTGCCGGATCGGGCGCCGGCTCCGATCCGGTTGCGGCTGGCGGACGGCCTCGCCACCGAACCGAGCTGGCAGGGCGCCAACCGGTTCGCGTTTCTGAACATCGCGCACGAGTTTCCGCGCGAGATCGCCTGGAACGAGCCGGCGCATGGCAGGCTCTGGACCTATCGTCTGAACTGTTTCGAGTTCCTGAATCAGCCGGACATGACGCCGGAAGCCGGCGCCGGGCTGCTGCGCGCGTTCGCCAGCGCGCGCGATTCGCTGCGGGACGGGCTCGAGCCCTACCCCACCTCGCTGCGGCTGGTCAACTGGGCGCTGTTCAACGCGCGGTTCGCGCGCATGCCGGACGCGGACGAGCAGCGCTTCTTTTTCGCGCAGGCCGATCTGCTGTCGCGCAGCCTGGAACGGCATCTGCTCGGCAATCATTACCTGGAGAACGGGTTCGGGCTGCTGTTCGCGGCGGCGGCGTTCGGGAACGAGCGCTGGCTGCGGCTGGCCCGCAACATTCTGGCCGACGAGCTGCACGAGCAGATTCTGGGCGACGGCGCGCATTTCGAGCGGTCGCCGATGTATCACGCCATCCTGCTGTGCCGCGCGCTGGACGCGCTGAACCTGGCGCTGTCGAACCCGGACTGGCCGGGCGCCGCGCTGGCCGGGCTGCTGGCCGACAAGGCCGAGATCATGCTGCGCTGGCTGCAAGCGGTTACGTTCGGCAACGGCGCCATCCCGCTGGCGAACGATGCGGCCGTCGGCGTGGCGCCGGCTACGGACGCGCTCGCCGCGTACGCCAACCGCCTGCTGGCGACGATCCCGCCGGAGCGCCGACCCGCCCCGGAACCGCGCGCGGCGGCGGCACGAGCCGGCGACGAGAGCGGGTATCGCATGATCCGGGGGAACGGATTCGAGCTGTTCTGCGATGTCGGACCGGTGGGGCCCGACTACATTCCGGGTCATGCGCATGCGGATACGCTGTCGTTCGTGCTGCATGCGGGCGGCCGTCCGCTCGTGACCGATCCGGGCGTGTCCACCTACGTGAAGAACGCGCGGCGGCAACAGGAGCGGGGCACGGCCTTCCACAATACGGTCGCGGTGGACGGGCGCGACTCGTCCGAGGTGTGGGGCGGGTTCCGGGTGGGCAGGCGCGCGCGGCCAACCCATGTGCGCGAGACGCCGACCACGCTGGCGGCCGCGCATGACGGCTACGGTCCCGAAGGCCATGCGCGACGCTGGGACTGGAGCCAACCGAACCGCATCGCGATCGAGGACCGGGTCCGCCATGCCGGCACGGCCCGCTTCCATTTCCATCCGCTGGCAACTGTGCGGCAGACAGGCGAATACCGGTTCGAGACCGAGCAGGCGACGATCACGTTCGACGGAGCCCGCCATGCGGAGCTGGAAGACTACGCCTGTCCCGACGGGTTCAACCGGCTGCGCCCGGCCCAATGCATCGCGGCCGAGTTCGAAGGCAAGCTGAACACGGCAATTTCCCTTGTGCGAACATAGAGGGGTTTGGAGTGCGGCGACCCGGCGCCGCTCTCTCTTCGGCGGGACCTGGCCCGACGGTTTTGCCTTTGGAGTGCGGCGACCTGGCGCCGCTCTCTCTTCGGAGGGACCTGGCCCGACGGTTTTGTCTGCGGAAACTTGAATTGCACGCGAGCCAGGGCTCGCGAAACAAAGCGGCGCCAGGTCGCCGCACTCCAAATC
>SLKS01000022.1 GCA_007134465.1 Kiritimatiellia bacterium
CGAACTCGGCGGCGAAAGGCTTGGAGGCGCGGCGCAAACGGTTCAATTGCCGCGCCGCCCATTCGCCGGCGCGCACGGTCACATCCTTCTCCAGCGGCGACAGCGCGCCGAAATAGAGAGGTACGCCGCTTTCCAGCAACCCGGCCGCCGCCGCCAATTCCGCCGCCTGCGGAGCGCCGTCGGCAAACGCGCCGATCCGTTTCAGTATCGTCGCCGAAGCTTTCGACAGACGCGCGCGATCCGCGCCGGAAACCGACGAAACCGGGTACCCGTAATGCCCGTAGGTGGCCACAACCGACTGCAGTTGCAGAGCCGCGTTGCGCAAGTCGCCTTTGCGCGCGTAGGCGTCGGATATGGCGAAACGCATCTCCAGCTCGTCGCCCAGCGTCGTGGCCGTGCGGCTCATGCCCAGGCAATGCGCGATCTCGCCGTCGGAATCGTTCGCGCGAATGCGGCCCTGTGCCAGATGACGATGCGCGCGATACAACTGCTGATTGATCAGCACGCGAAAATCCTCGTCTTCCGAAGGCAGGACGGCCAGACAGTCCTGCATCAGCCTGGCGGCGTCTTCCATGCGCCCTTCGCCCATCGCCAGTTCGGCGCGACCGAACAGGCCGGTCGCATCGCGCTTGCCGGCCAGCGCGCGCTTGACCGCGTCCACATCGTATGTCATCTCGATCTGGCGCGGCCCGAACCGCAGCTCGAACAGCGTGCCGTAGCGCTCGAACGTCATGCGCGCGAACGGCAGAAACGACGGATGCTCGTTCGAGGCCGGGGTGTCCGCAACGAACCGGCGATTGCGTTCGATCAGTTCCTTGTCCTCGTCGCTCTTGTGCGGCAACGATTCAAGTCTTTTCAATGTCTCGGGCGCGGATTCGTTGATCAATCGTTCCGTATAGGACAGCAGGGTCGGGCTGATATACCGACGGCGCGCGGTCACGGGACGGTTCTTCTCGTGCAGCGCGTATTCGGCCATGCTTGTAAAGTGCCCGAACAGATTGTAGCCGATATACCCGTAGCCGCCCACAATCAGTTGCCCGGTTCGGCTCAGAAAGGGACGGGCCGTGATTTGGTAATTCAGTCCGTCATGTCCCAAACCGCCCCATCGCCTGCCCAGATGAATGCTCGGTTGCGGTTCCTGGGCGACGAATTCCTCCAGTTGAAACACGGGTCTGCCCGTAGCGGGATCCAGCAGGTGAATAGGCCCGCCCTTGTCCTTGCGAACCGGGTGATTCGGCTTGATGCGATCGCCCGCCCGCGTGCGGCGAACCGGACCGTATTCGTCCACGCGCCCGCCGCCCCCGCTATTGGCCACGAGCAGCTCGCCGTTTGGCAGCGGGCCGAGAAAATAGCTGATCCCGCTTGCCATTTTGTCCGCCGTCCAATGCACCTTGCCCGTTCGCCGGTCGAGCTTGTACATGAACATGGAATTGACCGGCAATACGTACAGATCCTCGCCGACGAGCAAGGGCCGCTGCGGGTACCAGAACATGGGCCGATGCGGCTGATACCGGATGCCGCCGGGCCCGAAACGACCGGTAAACTGAACCGAACCGCCGCCTTGTCCGAACCGGCGGGTCGCGTCGTGGACGGCGTGATTCTGGTCGTGCGCGTAATAGGGGTAGCGCATGATCCATTTGATGCGTCCCGACAATGCGTCCAGCGCCGCGATCGCGCCCGCGTTGGTCGTGTGATAGACCGTGCCTTCGTGATACAGCGGCGGCGAGGCGAAACTCAGTATCCGGTTCCGGCGGCGTGCCAGACCCGCTGCGAACAGACCCGGCCGCAGCCGCCCCAGATGCTGTCGCCAGCGGATGCGACCGGTAGCGCTCTCGAAAGCGATCACCCCGTATTCCGTGTCGGTATGCGTGGCGCCTTCGATATTGTCCTGGATATAGCCTGCGAATACCGTCATCGGCCCGCCGGCCGGCGCCGCCTCGAAGCGCATGTTCGCCTCCTCGCGCGTGGTCGCCACCATCGGTCCGTAGGCCCAGCGCAACCTGCCGGAGATCTCGTCGAGCGCCACGAGCGTCGGGCCCACCTGATGCACCGTCGTGAAGACCAGCCCGTCCTGCACGAGCACGTCCTCGTGCGTGTACTGGCGCTCGTCCCAGTTCTGCCAGACCACCCGGCCGCCCAGATCGTTGCGCCAGCGCAGTTCGCCGTTCAGCAGCGAGCGGCTGTACACGATGTTCTTGTGTCGGTACACGACACTGTCGCGCGTGATCACCGGGTTCGAGTACACGTAGAAATCCAGCCGCGAATACGGCAGCGGCGCCCGCCAGGCGGGCGCCTCGAGACCGAGCGGATCGTTCGTCGGCGGCATCAGATGGTAGTCGTCGGCCGTCAGGTGCGGCGGACTGCTCTTCTGCGAGAAGAATTCGGGCACAAGCGGCTTGGCCGCCGCCAGCGCGCGTTCGAAGGCCTTGAGGTGTTCCGGACTCAACCCGCTTTCGCTTTCCTGTTTCGGCTTGCTCTTCGTTTCCGGTTTCTCGCCGAGCATCCGCAGGCAATAGGCGATTTTCAGACGCAGCTCCGGCGCGCGCGCTTCCGGATCCGGGAAATGGTCGCGCACCATGCGGTAGTATTCCAGCGCCTCGAGCCAGTGCCCGCGGTCCAGCGCCGCGTCGCCCAGCAGCAGCATTGCGCGCGCGCCATAGGATGTGGACAGCATCATGTCGCGCACATGCGCTATGCCTTCCAGCGAATTGTTCTGCCGCGCCAGCTCGTAAGCTTCGCGCGCACGCGCATCGTGTTTCGTGCGGTAATGCGCCAAAGCCTGGCGCGGAAAGCCCAGCATGCGCAACTGCGCGTATTGCGTTACCGGCACGAAAACCCCGTACGGACTCACCCGAAACAGCTCGTCGGGATATTCGTCAATCACCCGCTGGTAAATGTCCAGCGCCTCGCCATGCTGGCCTTCCGCCTCGCGCTCCTTGGCCGCGGCAACCAGCGCGTAGGCCCGATCCGATTCCGGCAACAGCGTCAACGTGAAAAACGACTCTTCTTCGGAATTTTCCATCACTTCCGTCCCGGGATCCCGCCCGCGATGCAGGGTTTTCCCGAGAAAATCGGGCTTGTAGCCCTGATACTGGCGCGCGAACGGACTGGGACGCACTGCGGATTCCTCCGCTTTGCTCCCCGCCTGCGCCCAGGCCGCCACGGCCATTCCCACGCTTATCCCCGCCATCGCCAGCCATCGTCTCATGAGGTTGCTCCTTGTTCGCTTGCCTGTTTCACATTCCTTTGCCGCAGGCCTTGCCGACAGTTTTTGCGACCACGCAGTGGTCGCAAAGGGGAGGGTAAAACAGCGCCCTCGCCACGCGCTCGCACACGCCCATCTCTCGTTCTTCGGCTCGTAGCGCTCAAAAAAAACAAGGGCAGGCGAAACTGATCACTGATTACTGATTGCTCCGGCCTGCGGCCGTGCATCCACCAGCCGTATTGCAACAGGTGGCCGGAACGCAGCAGGTTGCCGGCAACATTGTGCCATTGCGAGTTGCCGGGCATGAACACCGGCGGACTGCGCGACTCGGGAAAACTCTCGGCAAACAAAGACGATGCCTGGCGCAAATACTGTTCGTTGCCGGTTTGGAGGCCGACATAGGCGAACAGCCCGGACAGGTACGTCGGCGCATCGTAATAATTCTTCCTGTTGAATTCGCGTTCGCAGCCTTCTTGCAGAAGCTTCAGCACGCTTTCGCTGCCCGTGACGTGGTGCAGCTCGCAGAGCCATTGGATCGCCAGGCAATAGGCTTGATCCTGTCGACCATAGCCCTGATGGGCGATTTGCTGCGTGCCATGCAGGTGCGGGCCATGCCGTTTCCGCAAGGCGTCAATGTGGGTGTTGAACAGCGTCATGGCTTCGTTCAGCCATTTCTTGTCGGCGGTCAGCTCGTACAGGGTCGTATAGGCGGAAATCGAGTTGGCTACCGGGCCGATACGATGAAACGTGGTTGTGGGCGAGAGAACTTTCCAGGCTTCGATCAGGCTCTCGCCGTTGCGCAGGCAGGCCTTCCGCGAGGCGGGGTCGCCGGTGAGCATGTAGTGCAGGGCGAGTCCGGCCAGCCGGTTTCCGGGACTGAATCTCCGCTCGTTCAAATGCGGGAGATGATGCTGCGGCAGAGCCTGGCGTTTCTGCATCCCGCGCACATGCGGCAGGTCTCGATCGGACCAGAGCTGGTCGATATCGCGGGTGTGCCGGGCCATTTGCAAGCCCAGTCTCAGGGCGCGCAGGTCGCCGAAACGCAGTGCGTTCAGGAACATGTGCTGCGACCAGGCATCCACGCCGATCTGGCCGCGGCCGGGAACGCTGAGGTCGCCGAAATCCATCCAGCCGTACCACAGTCCGTTTTCGCTCTGGTAGCCGAGATTGGCCTGCCAGGAGGTTTGGCGCGCGGCGAGCAGGCTGGTTGGATTGTTCGGATCGGTCGCGCTGCGCTGCATGCGCTCCCAAGAGGCCAGCTTGAAGTTGGCTTCGCGATTCTTTTCCACGCGCACGCCG
>SLKS01000330.1 GCA_007134465.1 Kiritimatiellia bacterium
AGAACACAGAGAACACAAAGATGGAGAACAGCTTGCAGAGATGCGCCCTGACACCCGATTGGTGTGGCCATAAAACTGCACAACTGTCTTTCTTTGCGATCTTTGTGCTCTTTGCGGTAAAACAACTGCTCCACTTAGGTTGAAATGGTCTCATGAGCGAACCATCCTCCCATCCTGAACGTCCGCCAGAACGCTGGCGAACAACCGCCGCGCGCGTGGCGGCGATCTTTGTCGGCTACTGTCTGATCGTCGCGGCGGTTCTGCTGGCGTTGAACATGCGCGCGGATCCGTTCGAGGACCCTGAAACGGTCGTTTTGCACGAGCGGTTACGGCAACAGCCAACCGATACGGCCGCGCAGAACCGGCTGCGCGAGCTGGACCGACAGCATCGGCAGGAGTATTTCGCGCGGCGCCGGCAGGTGCGAACGGGCGGGTGGCTGCTGTTGGCCGGCGCGGTTGGCGCGGTCGTCGCGTTGCGCCTGGCCGCCGACAGCGTCCCCGAACCGCCGCGCGTACCGGTCGGCCGCCCCCCGGACGAACAGTGGGATGCGCAACGCGTTCAGCGCCGGTCGCTGTCCGTCGTGGCGGCGGCGGTTCTGTTCGGTGCGCTCGTTGTCGGAACGGTTTTGCAGGCGCCGATGCGTTCGCGCATGCCGGACGTCCGCACCGACGCGCCGTTCGATCCGGCGGCCCGACCCGATGCCGACCCGGCGCTGCCGGTCGAGCCGGAACAGACATGGCCGCGCTTTCGCGGCGCCGGCGGACTCGCCCGAACGGACGTCGCCGACATTCCGCTCGAATGGAGCATGGCCGAATCGCGTCATGTGCTGTGGCGCGCGCCCGTTCCGCTGCCGGGCAACAGCTCGCCGGTTGTCTGGGGAAACAGCATCTTCGTTACGGGCGGCAGCGAACGCGCGAGGGAAGCCTATGCGTTCGATGCCGAAACCGGCGCGCTGCTTTGGCGCCGCGCGATTCCCGGTGCGCCCCATGCGAAACCGCCGCGCATCCAGTTCGGCACCGGCTATGCCGCGCCGACACCGGCTGTCGCCAACGGACGCCTGTTCGTTCTGTTCGCGACCGGCGATATCGCCGCGCTCGATACGGCGGACGGCGCTTTGCTATGGAACCGGCACATGGGCGCGCCCGACAACCCGTACGGGCATGCCTCCTCGCCGATCGCCGACGACCGGCGCGTCTATGTGCAAATGGATGTCGGCCAGATGGCCGACGAGGAACTGTCAGAACTGCACGCGCTCGACGCGCGCACCGGCAACCTGCTCTGGATGGTTTCCCGCCCCGTATCCGCTTCCTGGACCACGCCCATCCTGATCGAAACCGACGGGCGCAGACAACTGGTAACAGTCGCGCCCCCGTGGACAATCGCCTACGATCCGGCCGACGGAACCGAGCTGTGGCGCGCCAACCTGGTATCCGGCGAAATCGCCGCCTCGCCCGTCTTCGCCGACGGACACGTGTTCGTGGCCAGCGAACAATGCGTGGCAGCCATACGCGCGGACGGATCGGGCGATGTGACGGATACGCACGTGACCTGGCAAGGCTACGACGGACTGCCCGACACGGTCAGCCCGCTGACCGATGGCGCCACGCTGTATGTCGTCACCTCCTACGGACGCATCACCTGTTACGACGCGCAAACCGGAGCGGTTCTTTGGACCCACGATATCGAAGCGGAATTCTACTCCTCGCCCAGTCTGGCCGGTTCCGCCGTGCTGCTGGCCGACCGTTCCGGCGACGTTCATGTGTTCGCCGCCGAGCGCGCCTTTCGCGCTCTTGCCCGCAACGATCTGGGCGAACCGGTCCATGCCTCGCCCGCCTTCGCGCCCGGCCGCATCTGGTTCCGCGGCGAAACCAACCTGATCGCCATCGGCCATGGCCCCGCGAACGGGAACCGGCAGCCTTGACGCGGGCTTCCGTCACTCGTAATCCGTAGTCGTCGCCGTAGTCGTCCACCGAATCCTCTTGTTTTTTGACGTAGCAATGCGGGGATAAGGCCTAAGCGTCATTCAGGACCGATGATGGAAGGGGCGCCGTTTGGTCGGCTCGGCTGGCAACTCCGCCCCGGCTCGCCGCTATGCCGAAACGGCGAGCGAACGCCAGTCGTCCATCTTGCGGACGAGCCCGGCGGTTTCGAGCCAGGCCATGTCCGGCGGAAGGCTCTCGGCAGGCGAGACGTTTTCGTGATCGAAGACATTGGCCGCATGCACGACGCCCAGCGGCCCGAATCCCGGAATCTCCTCGGATCGGCTCGGAATACCGTGATAGAGGGCGACATGAACCACCGTTTCCGAAAAGCCCCACAGGGTGAGCAGATAGCCGCCGATTTCATGATGGGTTACGCCTAGAATCTCCTGCTCGGCCTCGACATCGGCAATGGCCTTTTCAGACAGCATGCGCTGAATATCTTCATGCGTATCCGGCAGGCTTGTGGCAATCACCAGTTTCCCGATATCGTGGAACAGTCCGCCGATGCAAGCTTCCTCGACGAGATCATGGCCGGCTTTTTCGGTCAGCGCGATTCGGCGCGCGCGCCCGCTCACATCCGCGCTATGCCGCCACAGCTCCCGAAGAAACGGTGCGCGCGGATCGTCTTTGTCCAATACGGAAAACACATGCGAAGCCAGCGCCAGCGATTTGATCAGGTTCATGCCGAGCAGGGTTGCCGCCTGTGTCGCACTGGAAATGCGGGAGCGCACGCCGAAAAAGGCGGAGTTCACCAATTGCAGGATTTTCGCGCTCATGGCCACATCCTGCTCCAGAATTCTGCCGACCGCGTAGATGGAGGCGTCTTCGCGCTCGATTTCGGCTTCGAGCTCGCGATAGAGATCGGGCAGACTGGGCAAGGTTCCGATCCGGGCGACGATCCGGTCCAGTTCCCGGTTCGGAAGCCGCGCGCGCAGGTCCAGAACGCGTTGCAGCTTGCGGGCGAGCGAAACAATGTCGCCCGGCTTCAGAAAGTACTGATGGGCCGATTCGATCGCGCTTAGCCCGTACTCGCTGCCGGCCCGCGCGGAAAGAATCATGCGCACCGTCTGCGGATAACGCTCGTGGATGACGTCCAGCAATTCGCTGCCGGACAAGTCCGGCATGCACATGTCGGACACGATGATGTCCGCCGGCTGCGTTTCGGACAGTTCCAGAGCCTGGCGACCGTTCTCGGCCTTGACGATGTCGCAATCGGACAGGGACATCTCCAGCACGCGTTCCATGGCCCGCAGCACCATGGGCTCGTCGTCCACAAGCAGAATGCGTCCGCGACTCATAATGGGAAAGACCCTACGCGATATAGGGGGGCAGGGCAAGGCCTTTTTCCCGAGCACGCCATATTTTCCAAGAGAGGGAGACGATGGACGTCCGCGAAAAAGAATTCGATCAAATTGCCGTGCCTGGCGACGGGGTCCATTGGGCGTGAATGCGGGCGACTTTCTCCTCGTCATGCAGGCGTTTCAGGCTTGGATAGCGGCGGTAGGCCATCCATTTCATGAACCGGTCGCGAAGACGCACACGGCCGAACGGCGCCCAGCCTCTGTAGTACTTGCGGGCGTAGGGATCGAAATAGTAGTTGTGAGGCACGGCACGAACGCCTTTGCGCTTCAGCAGCACCCGCAACGTTTCGGTGGCGATCACGCTCGAGGCCATCATAATGGCCGAGATCAGCGCCGGCCCCTTTTCCCGAACGAAATCCACCTGCCGGCAATCCATGTGCCGACGGTCGGGCAGGCGCGGCAGGATGCCCACGCCGAAGCAGGCGATGCGCTGCGCACGGGTCATGCCCGGCTTGATTCCGAAATACTTGTCGAACGACATGCCGTTCGGATCGAACACCTGCACCGAGGAGCCGAATCCGATCGGGCCGGCCGTGATGGCGAAGATGCCTTTCTCGCGCGCTTTCTTGAAGATCAGTTGGCGCGCGTCTATCTGGAAGAAGTCCACGCCGTCCAGGTAGATGTCGGCTTCTTCCAGAAACGCGTCCACGTTGTTTTCGCCGATCGCTTCGGCAAAAACCGTGAGTTCGGCTTCCGGATTGATCTGGCGCACCATCTCGGCCATGACGTCGGCCTTCTTGCGGCCGATCGTATGCACAAACGCGCCCGCCTGGCGGTGCAGATTGAGCGGCTCGTACACGTCCGGATCGGCGATGACGAATTTGCCGATGCCCATGCGCGCCAGAGCCAGCAGATGATGGCCGCCCACAGCGCCCATGCCGGCAATGGCGATCGTGACCTGGCTCAGTCTTTCCTGTTCCTCGCGCGAAATCAGCCCGATGTTGCGCGAAACGGCTTCGTCTTTCAGTTCCTTGGTCCAGAGCATGTCTCGCCTCCTGTTCGTTTGTATTCGCCTATGTCGTGTTGTCACGTCCTGATTTCCGTTTGACACTTTTTGGTTGTTAATAGAGATGGTTTTCATAACACAGACTTCCGAGGCAGAGCGGAGACCAGGCCCCCGGCGTGGGCCGAGGCCGACGCTGC
>SLKS01000093.1 GCA_007134465.1 Kiritimatiellia bacterium
ATGAAAGAAAAACCGGAAAAAAAACCGTCGGAAATGCCTGCCGATGAAATGGTTGCGGCTGTTGTAAAACTGCAGACCATGATTCAGGCGCATGCCTATTCCATTCTTCGGGATTTTCATTTGGCCGAAGACGTCTATCAGGAAGTGGCGACGATTATCATGAAGCGCTGGGATGAGATCCCGCACGATCGCGAGCTCATCTACTGGACGCGGGAAACGACCCGGCGTAAGTCGCTGGAGGCGGTTCGCAAACGGCAGCGTACGCCCATGCTCCTTGAAGAAGACGTTCTGATGGCCGTGGCGGAAGAATTCGGCCAGGAAGAGGAGGAACCAGAACGCCATCATCAGCTTATGAACACGCTGAACCGGTGCGTAAGCCAATTGCAGGGCGTGGCCCGCACGGTTTTGGATGCGCGGTTCGGCGAGACGCCTGCGCCGTCGTGCGAGGAAATCGCCGAGCGCATGGGTCGCTCCGTGCAGGCCGTCTACGGCATTTTGAAGCGCGCGCGGATCGCTTTGCTCAAATGCGCGCGACAGCAGGGCGTGGCGGGAGCGGCGCTTAGTTAGACGGGATCCGAAACGTACAAGCGTTTGCCTGCCCGCATCGCTGCGCGAAGCGCTGTCGGCGGGCCGACGAGATCGGGCGACGAGAACGGTTGACGATGGAGAGCACGCTATGCCCGAACGCTCCCCTTCCGTCAGGAACGTGCAGGAAACAGAGACGATAACGGATACGGTATGAACTGCGACAGGATAACGAGCGATGACATGGACGCGCTGATCGTCGGCTATTTCGCCAATGCGTTGTCGCGGGCCCAATTCGCTCTGCTGCAAGACGCGTTGCGCACGAATGCGGACGCGCGACGCCGTTTGGCGGAGATTGCGGGTCAGGATGTGCTGCTCCGCCGAATCCTGGCCGGCCAGGCCGCGATTGAATCGCGCGACAGGTTCGATCTTTCGCCCCCCGGGGGTACGAAAGCGCCCGTCAAAAGACTGCGCTGGCTGCCGCCGCTAGCCTTGGCGGCCAGCCTTATGATCGCGGTCGGCTTGTTCCGTTTCCTCGGCGCCGATCGCGGTCCGATGTACGCCGCCGGACGCTTGACACATGCGGTCGGAGCCCCTGTCGTTTCCGAAACGGCAACGGCCGATGCGACGGTCACCTCCATCCAAACTCCGCACGGCTCGTTCTGCCGGTTCGATCATCCGGACGGCAGCATCATGGCGCTGGACGAAAACTCGAAAATCGAATGGCGAGTCGCCAAAACGGACGGCGGCAAGACAGTCGAATTGTTCCAGGGCCAGACGTATGTGGACCTTGCCCGCCAGAAGCAGGCCTTTCACATCGAATTGCCGAACAACATCCGCTCGCAAGTTGTGGGAACCCGTTTGTGGGTTGGGCAGCATGGCATTCATGTCATGGACGGAGCGGTGGCTCTGCAGCATGGCGCGCCCGATTTTCTCCAGGGAACGCTCTCGGCTTTCGTGGGTCCGGGCCAAACCGTCACCGCCCCCCCGAACCGGGCTCAGATCTATATTCACCATGTCGCCATCGAGCCGCAAAAACTCGCATGGACCCGTCAGGCGGGAATCGCCGCCGACACGTTGCAAAGCGACCTGGACGCCTTTGTTCCCTGGAAGCCCCGCTCGCAACTGGACCTTTCGCGCGCCTCTATCGTGTTGGGCGGAGATTGGCGATTGCAGCGGCAGGGAAACGATATGCGGGCGCATTACACGAATACCGATCAAAGCGGAGCGGTTGTGTTCGGCGAACACAAGTGGCTGAAGGGAGAATTGACGTACAAGGTCAAACTGCCTGAAATCAAGGACAAGCATCGTGACGAAGCGCCGTCGATCGGGGTGGCTTTCGTCTATCCCTTTGGCGGCATCAATGTGAACAAGACGTATATTACCGGAGCGCGAGCCGGCATTTATTTGTTGCGAGCCGTCTTTGAAATGGATACGCCGAACAACAGAATGATCCTGCATCGGATGGAAACGTGGCCGGCCGGTCGCCGCAAAGAAGTGCAGGTTGTCGACGAAAATGTCGTCTTGGATCTTTTGAATGTTAATGTTCCTCTGAAAGCCTGCGCTCCTGGCGTTTATGTCAAGGGCGTAGAGGCCGAATTCTTCGATTTCCGGCTCGAGAACGCCGTGGCCGCGCCTGCCTCCGCTCTCGCATCCGCGTACGATGCGCCTTAGCTCCTGCGCAACAATTGCTTGGCGCTGTTTCAGACCGTGGCACGGGCATCTTGCCCGTGTTTTCGCGACGCTTCTTTTTTCGCCTAATTCGCTCTGACAGGCGCATTGTCTTGAGAAGAGCGCAGTGTTCGGCCTGCCAAACCGATGCCAGGCAAGAATTGTCGCGAAAGAAAGGAGGCTTGCCCGCCATGTCGCACCTGTCTCGCTCCCATACCGCCGCTCGGCGCCGCCTGCTGCTAGTGTTCCCCTGTTTCGAACCCGGATACCGTTTTTTCGGCGAATTCGAACCGCTGGCGCTGGAGATTCTTGCCGCCATCGCCAGAGAGGAAGGGATAGAGCATATTGACCTGATTGACGAACGCTGGGACGGCGACGGCATGGAACGTTTGCGCCGTAACGGTTTGCAGCCCGACCTGATTGCCGTCACCAGTCACGGCTATTCGAACATTGCCTTTGTGAATTCCGCCATTCGGCGCGCGCGCAGCCTGTGGCCGGAGGCGGTGATCGCGCTGGGCGGCGGTCAAGCCACCGTAACGCCCGACCTCTTCGCGCAGAATCTATCTTGCCTCGCTGCGGAAAGGACGCAGGGAGATAGCCCGAAACAGCCATGCCCCTTCGAAGGCGGCGCCGTTCGCGAACGCTTCGCCTGCGGCGCCATGCCATGCCGAAAACCCGTAGGCGTCATTCCAGGCTTGCCTTCACGCGATAGAAACGCGCGCCGGGTTCGGGCGTAGACGTGTCGTACACGGTGACCGGATGTCCCGAGCCGGGAATCTGGTTGGTCAGAATCGCCCAGGGCGCGGGATCGGCCAGCCGTTCGGCATGTTCGACCGTGTAGCGGCGGCCGTGAACCGTTGGGAACCGGATGGCGAACCCGCCCGCTTCCAAGGCGACGTCTTCGATGGCGAAACGGCTGGACGGGTCGGTCGGATCGAGTCCGGCCACATAGCATTCGGCCACGGTATTCACTCCGTTGGACGCCATGGCGTTCGGCAGGGCATTGGTCGGTCCGCCGAAATACAGATGCTCCCACCAGTCCGGCAGCCCGTCGCCGTCGCGATCGAAAGCCTGTACCGTCACCGGAACAGGCGCGGAAACGGAACGGTTGCCTGCCGCGTCCCGCGCGGCGGCCGCCAGCGTATAGGCGCCCGGCACAAGCAGGCGCGTATCCCAAAGCATTTCGAACGAGTCGTACCCGTAGAATTCGGCGGCAAGCGGCTCGCCGTTCAAGAGAAACTGGACTCCGTCCACGCCGACATTGTCGGTTGCCTCGGCGCCCACGGAAACAATCCCGCTCAGCAAGGCGTCCGGGACGGGGTTGGTCATGGCGACAACAGGCGGTTCGCTATCCGGCGGGGGCGGGGCCGGATGCACTTTCACCCAAACCGATCCGGCCCATGTCTCAAGCTCGCCATCGCTGACTCTTAGGGAAATGCCGTACCCGAAACTGCTGGGTTCGCTGAACGACACCGATGTGGTCAAGGCATTCGGGCTGGCGATCGTCACCCGGTGATTGGCCGCCGACCATGTCACCGAAAGCGAGCCCGGCGGATCCGGCAGCCCGTCGTCGAAAACCATGGCCGTCAGGACCAGCGGCTCGCCAATGACGATTTCCCGTTCCGGCCCGGGATAGGCAACAGGAGCTCGATTAACCGGGTTCGCCGGATCCTCGACCGCCACCGTGAACAACGACACGATCTCGTCAAGGCCGTCCGTCGCTTCGATTTGCAGGATGTAGGAACCAGCTTCGCTAAACGTTGCCGCCGTTTCCCAGGCCGTTACGGTCTTATTCGTCTCGAATGTCACCGTGCCGGGCCCCGCGATTTTCGACCAGGCGGCATGCAATGGCAAAGGTCCGTCATCCGGATCGTATGCCGCGGCCGCCAGCGAGACGGGTTCGTTGGTCTGCGCCGTTCCGCCCGATTCCGGCACGCTATCGAATGCCGGCGCCGCATTGTCGAAATCTACGTTCTGCCGGAATGATATTGTGCCCGCAACATAATCATCCGTTACCGTCAGGAATGCGAGCGGCGCAGGCGGCACGTTCAATTCCATGATTCCGGCGCTCGGCGCGGCCGCGCCGGGTATGCTGTTCGCCTTGACCAGCCAGCCGCCCGGCTTGACAATGCCGCGCCGAATCGCGTATTCGCGAAGATAGTTGTTGCGGACATGCCTGCGCCATTCCTCCGTATAGGGTGTCCATTCCCCGTTTTGCACGGCGATCATCCCCGCTTCGAAAACCGCGCCGTTCGCCTGTACGCTTTCCGAATTGACGATGAGGTCCGC
>SLKS01000169.1 GCA_007134465.1 Kiritimatiellia bacterium
AAGAACGACAAAGCGGGTGGATGAAGCGTAACCGCTAAAGAGTGGCGGTGAAGAGTGCGAGCAAGTGTACGGGTAAGTGTAAGAGCGCCTTCGGCGCTCCGAACACTTGATCGCCTTCTTAAGCGCACACTTCAACGCCACCCTTGCTTGGTTACGCTGGTCTTGAACGACCCGCTTGAGCGAACGTTTGCGAGAATGGCCCAACGGTTGCCGACAGAACAACGGAAAGAATGCGAACAACAGCGTCGAGGATATCGGCGCGTTGCCGCACCGCATCCGCAGACGTTTGCGCACTCTCGCGACGAAACCCTCGCTTATTCCAGACCTAGGCGCCCGGGTTTTGGCGGAACACGGCCAGCATATGGCCGCGCGCCCGGAAAAACCAGCCGAACCAGCCGAGAAACAGCAGCATGGGCGAAGACAGAACCATGGCGATTTTCGGGGGTTCGACGCTGGCGTCCAGAAACCCGCCTGCCTTGCGGACGTACTGGCGGATGAATTGCGTATTCACCATGGGAAACAGCGTGTCGTAGTAGAAACGCTTGTGTACCGCCTCCGTTGTCAGGCCTGCCTCCGTGCCCAGCGTGCGCAACGCCTGTTCGCCGAGCAGGCTGCGATGATAGGGCTGGTGAATTTCCATGGCGTAGGTGTTGGTCAGCTCGATCTCGTCGGCGTTGGGCGTGCCGACCAGCAGCAGGCCGCCAGGCCTGACGCGCGCCGCGCACGCCTGCAGAAATGCGCGCGGATCGGCCGCATGCTCGATGACGTCCTGCGTCACAACCGCATCGAAGCGCCGGGCGAGGATGCGGGGATCGGCAAAGGCGGGCACATACGGATCGTAGCCGAACGCCCGATACCCTTTTTCTTTCAGATAGGCGACGAACAGGCCTTGGCCGCATCCGTAGTCCAGCAAGCTATGCCGCTTGCGCAATCCGTGCCGACGCAAGCGGCGCAGGCGCGCTCCGAACGCGCGCCGGGCGAAGAAATCGAGCCGGTGGCGATGCATCGGATACGCGTCGTAGTAGCGAATCGGGTCCATGGCTTCGCGACAGTGCAGCGATCGGCAGGAAGAACACCGCCATACGGTGAACCGGTCGTGCCGATGCCGGTACACGTTGCTGGACACGACCGTCTTTTCATCGGCCTGGTCGCACGTGCCCGGATTGTCGCACAGCCCGCACACGGCTATGCCGGGCAATACGCCTGACTCGGCGGCGGACGGCGGCGGGCGCCGCGAACGCTCGAATGCGGCCGGACGCCGGTCGGCCGAGACCGGCGTGTTGTCGGCCGTGCGGGACGGAAACGGGAACAGCATGTCGCCATGCAATGCGCGTGAGTTCATCATGCTCCTTTCCTGACAGGCAATGAAAGCGGCGCCGGTTTCGCGACAGGATTTCGCGCGCATGGCCGATCTGTACGCGCGAGGCAGTTTTCGATCATGTGCGCGGCAAGTTCGGCGCCGTTCGCATAGTCGGCCATGCGCCGGGCGAAACGGGCGGCGTTCTCGCGGTAGCGCGGATCGGCCAGAACTTGCCGGATCGCCCCGCGCACGGATCCGGTCCCGCCCCGCCGATGCGTCGCGCGCCCGAATCCGATGCCCAGGCCCAGGCGGTTCACGCGTTTCAGTCCGTAATGCTGCTCTTCGTGGGTCGCCAAACCAATCACGGGAACGCCTGCCGCCAACGCCTGGTATATGGTGCCGTTTCCGCCATGGCATACGATCGCGTCGGCCCAGCGCCGGCCGCCGCTCCGTCCATAGAGGACGTCCGTGTTGACATATTCCTCCACGAAAAAATTGTCAGGCAACCGGTCGAGGCTCGGTACGCGGTTTTTGCCTGTCGCCACCACGAATTGCACGGAGCCGTCGGCCAACCGATCCGACTCCTCCAGCAGTTCCGCCAGGCCGCCGCTGCCGAGCGACAGATAGACGCAAGGCCGGCCGGGATCGAGCCGCCCTTCGCGCAGGCAACGCGGCGCGGGCAAATCGTTGTGCCAAGTGAGCGGGCCGACATAGCGGGCCGAAGCCGGCAGGCGCGAAACAGGGCTGAATTCCGGAACGTCCGGTAGCAGTGTCAGATCGCCTTCCTCGAACGTGTTGCCGAACCGCTTGCGCAATCCGTGCCGACGCCGCACACGGTTCAGGCCGGCAACCATCAGACGGTCGTAGAACTGAAATTCGATGCGGTTCTCGATACAGTCGGCCAGCCGGAACAAGGGCTCGCCGACTGCTGCCGAGTCCGGCCTGCGCAGCGCGTTGCGCAAGCTGAAAAACGGAATCCGGCGCAGTGAACTCATGTGCACGTTCACGATGGAAACGAGCGGGATGCCGGCAAGTTCGGCCGCAACCGTCGCCGAAAGACGATTGTCTGTCAGCAGCAGGTCCGGCTGCCATTCGGCGATCAGAGCACGGTCCGCTTCCACATAGGCCTCCGCGTCCTTTTCCGGAAAGAGATCGGCCAACCGCTGGGATTTGATGGCGGCAAACGCGCGCTCTTCGGTTACATAGGGCAATGCGCGCACCGGATAGCCGGCCTGTTCCGCCACGGCCAGATACGTGCCGTGCCCGGCGAAAAGAATCGTATGTCCGCGCCGCGTCAGCGCCTTGGCCACTTCGAGCGCCCGCGTCACATGCGCCAGCGCCAGCGCGTTGCAGAAGGCGAGTATTCTCATGCTGGATTGCCTTTCCTGTTTGCGTCTGGAAACAACTTTTTGTTCCCCGCGAATTACGCGAATGAACGCGAATCAAATCATTTTTCTTTAGCGTATATTCGCGTGATTCGCGGGCAATCTTCCTTCTTCTTCGCTTCTTTCTGTTCAAGAATCCTTTCTGAAACATTTCGTATTGCCGCAAGCGCTCACGAATAATCCGCGGCGAGCGGGCGAGGCGAGAGCGACGGCGCCGGGCGCGTGTCGGGAACCGGCGCCATCTCTTCCGCCCAGCCCGATTTCGGTTTCGCGGCTCTAAGCGGGCGGGCCGGGACGCCGCCCCACACTTCGCCCGGACCGATCCGGGTTCCTTTGGGTACGACAGCGCCGGCGGAAATCATGGCGCCGTCTCCTACGGTGACGCCCGGCATCAGGATGGCGTTCGCGCCAATGGTAACATGGCTGCCCACGACAATGCGATCCAGTTCGTAACGGGCTCCTTCCACTGTGTGGCAGAACAACGTGGCATGACTGCCGACCAGCACATGGTCGCCCAGAACGGTCAGGGGCGGATCGAGCAACAGCCCTCCGCTATATGTATTCGCGCCCATGCGCGCGCCCAGCGCCCGGCAAATCAGCCGCATCAACGGAATGGGAATGAATCCGGATCGCAGCAGGCTGTTGAATACGAACAGGTAGAACAGCGCGTTGACTTGCGCGGCGAATTCTCCCTTCGAGCCTTCCTCCAATACGCCAGTTCGCAAAGGGACGACTCGCAGAAAGAGCCGGTAGACCAGTATCGTGCAAAGATAGAACAGCAGGATGCCGCCGGCGGTCAGCGCGACGCCCCGGAATTCGCCGAGCGGCAGCGGCCAAAGCGCGCCGACCCATAGCGCGGCCGCCAGAAGCAGCGCCAGCGCTTGCCAGGCGAAATAGCTCAAAAGTTTGGCAGCCGATATCTTTCTCATCGCCGACTCCTTGTCTCGATCCTTGTTGCCCTTTCTTGACGAGATCAGGGAAATCGTGACAGGAAATCGGGAAGAATTTTTCAAGGCGGAAGCTTGCGAAGGATCTCGCCGAAGGCGCAAACGATCCCAGGGCGCGTTATGGATTGCCCCGCTGGCGGGTGGCGACGGGAACCAGCTCGCGCACGGTGCAACGGAGGATGAAAACGTTGCCTTTGCTGACGCGAAAGGCAATGGATTCCTGGCTGAAATTTGCGCGCAAAACGCTGGTTTCCTTGCCGTCGTGCAGCGCTCTGATTTCCCATGCGTACGGCCGGGCGTCCGGACCGAGCGGCGTCACTTCTTCCCGCAGCGTCCGCCACAAATGGTCTTGTCGGGTGGACACATCGTCGGAACGGGAGCGGACAACTTCGCCTGCGGTCATTTTCAGCGAATGCGGTCCGCCGGAACTGTTGGGCGCTTCCTGCAAGTCGAATCGGCAAATCCATTCGACAGAATAGGCGGGCGCCACGACAGCGGTGTTAAGGACGATCAGAGGCGCGGTCCTTTGCGAGGCGTCGCCGACCTTCAGAAGGACGCCGGGCGCCGGGCGATGTTGCTGCGGATGACGGACCGTCGCAGGCTCGATGGCGCGCCCCGCCTCGGCCGTGAACGGCTCGTAGCGGCCGGAGCCGTCTTCATCAACACGGCTCTGAAGCAAGGTCCAGTGTTTCAGTCCTTTCTCGAAATCGTCCTCGAAGATCACTCTGCCCTCGATCCATTCGGTTCCCTGCGGATAGGGTTTCAGAACCAGATCGTCGCCGACGACCGCGAAATGGCCCGCCGAAAATTCTATTGCAGCCTCGTCGGCCAGCCGCGTGAAACGAACCCGCCCATCATCAACATGAAGAATGGTTAATGGTTGATGGTTGATGGTTGCGGGAATGGTTGATGGTTGATGGTTGGGAGAATGGTTGATGGTTGATGGTTGATGGTTGATGGATGGATCTGGGTGCTCCGCGTGTACGGCGGACAAGCGGGCGTCCTGTTTCCCGTTCCCCGTTTCAGTGTCACGGTTCACTTGCCACTGTTCGCTTTCGCGGCTTTCCGCCTCCCCGTGCACATTCATCCGAAACCGGGTGCCCAGAACCTCGGCGCGCGCGTTCGGCGTGTCCACGGAGAAAGGAATGCCGGCCTGACGCGCGCCCACGGAAGCGGCCAGCTCGCCACGCTCCAAGCGCAGGCGGGCCGGCGATGCCATGGACAGAACGGAGGATTCGCCCAGAACAATTTCCGCAGGATCGGCGATGAATGCGAAAGACAACTGCCCGCCCGTTTCTGTTTCAAGACGCTGTCCGGCAAAGAGTTTCTGGCCTGCGTGCACCGTCGTACGGGTCCCATCCGGGGCCAGCGCCTGGATTGTGCCTAAGGCTTCGGTCACGGTGGCGAGCGGCGGCCCGAGCGGCCATGCCGGCCGTTCGCGGACCGTCCATAGCCAAAGTCCGGCGGCGGCCAGCAGGCCGGCGGCCAGCGCAAGCGGAAGGGGCCAGCGGCGGCGCCCGGCCATGCTCGGCATGGCGCGGTCCGTCGCTCGCATGACCCGCGCAACGAATCGCTCGTCCGCGCCAGTCTGCGGCACGCGCCCCGCTTCGCGCAGCAGGCCTTCCAGCGCGAGACGGCGGGCATCCCGCGTTTCGTCGCGCCTCTGGTTGTTCTCGCCCCTCTTGTTCATGCTTTTCCGTTCTCCGCATCTGCGAAACAGTGTCCGCCATCGCTACAGAGCCGCCGCTTCCGCCAGGCGTTGTTCGATGCAGGCTTGCATCCCCTCGCGGCCGCGATGCAGCCGTTGCCGAACGGTCGGTTCGGTCAACTGCCATTTCCGCGCCATGGCCTGACAGGACATGCGCTCGAAATAGAAAAAGCGAACAACGGCTTTCAGCGTGTCCGGCAGCCGGCTCAGGCATGATCGGACCACCTCGAAAACATCTGTATCCGATTCCGTTTTGGCCCGGTCCCATTCCGCATGGCAGAAATCCACCGCTTCCAGAACCTCCGGGTCCAGCGGCGTATCCGTTCGCCTCCGGCCGGCTTCCAGGAATTTCATGCGTACAATTCCGCGTACCCACGCTCCGAAATCGCGCGAGTGATCGAACCGGTCCAACTGTCGCCATGCAGTAACAAACGATTCCTGCACAATGTCTTCCGCAAGATGATGGTCGAAGACGAACGATTGGGCGAACGCCAGAATCCGGCGATGATGTTCGCGCACCAGGATTTCGAAAGCCTGGCGTTCGCGCCCGGTTCGTTGTTGCGCATGTTTGTTCATGGTCGAAGGCCCAACTTGTAACGGCGAGCGGTTTCCTGTTCTTGACGTTTGGCGCCGAAACGTGACATGGAAATCGGCGATGATTTCGCTTTCGGGTTCGGCCGCACCGAAAACACCGAAAGAATGGATGGTTGGCGTCGGTATCGCAAGCCATTAATCACGCTGATCCCTGAGACTATGGGCATGACAAGCGCCGGTCGCTCGTGGCCTTTCTGCGGAAATCGCGACAAAAAAATGTTGCGCCGTCGCGCGGGTTGGGTTACATGTTGCCTCGTATTCATTTGGCGAGTCGTTTTAGAGACATAGCCGGAAAAGGGCGGGTCGTGACAGTTCACAAGCATCGAGCGGGAGAGGCAAGCGGAATGGCGGAGAGTGGTTTTCCCCGTTGGGGCCGCAAAGGAACGCTGGCGTGCGTTCTCGGGGCGCTGGCGCAGCAGGCGCTGTTGTGCGGCGTCGCGTTGGCGGGCGCCATGCCGGCCTCCTTCACGAACGATTTCCGGGCGTTGACACGCGGACCGCACCGGCTGGCCGGACGCGCGGACGGCAGCCTGGCGGCAGCGGAGCATGTGGCGAAGCGGCTGGATGAAATCGGGGTGCGCGAAATCTATTTTCAGGATGTGCCCGTTGTGCAGCCGCGCATGACCGAATGTTTCCTGGAGGTGGACGGTGTGCGGTATCCGATCCATGCCGCGCGTCCCAACGTGTTGCAGGCGACGGTGACGCCGATCGAAGGGCTGGCGGGCAAGACGCTGTATGCGGGCGCGGGCGAGACATCCGCCTATGGCCGGGAATCGCCGGAAGGCCGCATTGTGCTGCTTGATTTCGAGAATGGCGGGCGCTGGCTGGATGCGTTCGCGTTCGGCGCGCGCGCGGTGGTGTTTCTGGGCGATCCCGATGCGTCGGCGCAGGCGCGCCATCATGTGAACGTGCCGGCCAATCTTCCCCGCTTCTATGTGCCGGCCGAGCTGGCCGCCGAGCTGGAGCTGCGCGAGCGGCCTCGCGAGGTGCGCCTGTTCGCGGCGGCCACGTGGGAAGAGGGGCTGGGCCGAAACGTGATCGGCGTCATCCGCGGCACGGCCCCGAACTTCAGCGCGCATCGGCCGGACGAGCGGGAAGCGGTTGTGCTCGCCGTGCCGCTCGACAGTTTTTCCGAGATCATGGAGCGCGCTCCCGGCGCGCGCGACGCAGCCAATGTCGCCGCGCTGCTGCGGCTGGCCGAGACGCTGGCGCGCGAGCCGCCTGCGCGCGACACGATCTTTGCCTTCTTCGACGGTCAGACCCAGAACCATCTTGGCGCGCGCCATTTCTACGGGGCGCTCTATCGCCGAATCGGCCGCCGCTGGCTGGACAACCACAGGGCCTCGAACCGGCAGCGGCTGGAATGGATTGACGAAGAGGACGCGAATTTGCTCTTGATCGCCGGCGTGCTGGATCAGCCCGACCTGTTGGACGCCGACATTTTTTCCCTGGATGGTCATGCCGAGGCATTGCGATTCTTCCGCGGCGAAGCCGCGCGCTTGGGCGGCATGGCCATGGACCGGCTGGGCCCGGCCCGCATCGAGCTGCGCGAACGGCGCAACCGGGTGCGCGAAATCCGGCGCATGCTGGACCCGGAAGAGGAGCGTGGCAGCTGGCTGGACCGCCGGATCCGCGTCGAGCAGGTTACGGATGCGGACGAAATCGCGGCGCTGCAAGCCGAGCTTGCCGACCATGCCGTCAGCAAGGAGGCGTTGCGGGCGCGAATCGAGACGCTGGAAGTGGAGGATTTGGCCTGGAACTCGATTTTGCGAGTCGTGCAGGAACGGACCTCCGCCTATGATCCGGCGGCGGTCGAAGCCTTGGCCGAGCGGCTGATCGCCTATCCCGACAATCCCGAGCTTGAGACAGACCGGCGTCGGCGTTTCATCGCGCTCATGCCCGAATACTATAGGATCGGGCTCGAGGAAACGCGCCGGCTTCTCCGGCAACGCCAGGCCGAACTGGAGCAGGCCCGTCGGCGAGCGCAACAGGCGATCGCTATCGAGGATGCGGTCGGCCAAGAGGCCAACACGATTGTGCTGCATATCAGCCTGAATTTTGGCGATGCGCGCGCGCGCTGGTGTTTCGTGCATGGCGACGATTCCGCCCCGTCTCTGGACGACGATGTGGAAGGCATGTATTCCGGCGTCTATCGCGCCATTCGCCGTACGGTCGAAGCCATGGAGGAACCGCCGCCGGGTTTCGATGGCCGCTCCGTTTCCGAATTGTATCCGTCCCGGCTTTTCACGCCCGCCCGCTATGTGGACAGCGGCGCGGCGGCCCGCATGTTCGGCCGGTTCAACGTGGCCGTCATGACGGTCATGGATCCGTTGCCGCTGCAAGGTCTGCCGTACGATCTGCCCGAGCGCGTGAACACGGCCGCCATGCTGGCGCAAGCGGACGAGTTCGGCCGTTTGTTCCGCGCGTTGTCCGCCAACGAGGGGCTGAGTCGCGAATTGCGCATGCATCATGCCGTGTACTATCACGAGGCGCGCTGGGCCCGCAACCAGCGCTCGGGTTGCACGATCAACCAGAGCGACGTGGGCGATCCCATGCGTCGCACCACTGTGGCCAACGCGCTGGTGGCCGCCGTGCCGGCCGCTTCGCCGGCAGCCATTTGGTCGGAGGGCGCCTGGAACCGGACTCCGCCGGGCTTTCTCTGGCATCTGCATGCGCGTTCGCAATCCGACGGCATATTCGAGATGCCGCCGGTCACCCGTCATCGCGGCTGGTACGCGCTGGCCGCCACTTTCGCCGCCGCGCTCGGGACCGACGAGGAAAACCGCGGCCTGATCACGGGAACCACCACGCAGGCTTCCATCGGCCGCATGCTGCAGACCGCGCGCATGGTGGACATCTTCCATGCCGTGCCCCAGACGTTTGCCGGCTACGGGTTCGACCGGCGCGTGTCCACCATGGCCATGCGCGCCTCGTCCACGGCCCAATTCCGGGCCGACCGCAGCCTAGTCTGCGAGCTGGACAATTTGCTGGCCCTTTTCGCTCCTTCCGACGCCAAAGGCGCCAAGCTGTTCAATCCCTACGGCATCGTGCTGCTCGGCAACGAACCCACCGAAGACGACTACCAGGGTTTCGGGACGCCGCTCGCCAACCCGTTCCTGTTCCGGGCGACAGGCGAACAGACGGCTCAGGACCTGCAAACGCTCAATCAGTACCGGCTCGCTCTGCTGCGCGAAAACCAGATTGGCGAAGAATCGCTTGAGCGCCTGCACGGCCGGGCGCAGGACATTCTGGAAGACGCGCGTCTGTCCGAAAGGGATTCGTTCGAAGCCCGGCAGGGTCTGTTCGAGGCGTCCGGCGCGTTCAGTCGCCGCGTCTATCGCCCGCTGGTCGGCGTCATGCAGGACCTTGTCCGCGCCGTCGTCTTTCTGCTGCTGCTGGCCATTCCGTTCGCCTTCGCCATGGAACGGCTGCTGATCGGCACGCCGCACATCTATCACCGCATCGGCTGGTTCGCTGTTTTCTTCCTGGCCACGTTCATTCTGCTCTACACGGTCAATCCCGCCTTCAAGCTGGCGGCGACACCGGTGATCATCTTTCTTGCCTTTACGATCATTCTGCTCAGCTCGCTGGTGATTTTCATCATGCTTAAGAAGCTGGATACGGAGATGAAGAAACTGCAGGGCCGCAGCGTGTCCGCGCACACCGTGGACGTGTCCCGGTTCAGCACGATGAGCGCCGCCATCAACATGGGCATCTCGACCATGCGCCGCCGCCGCATCCGCACCCTGCTCACGTCCATCACCGTCATACTGCTGACCTTCACGATTCTGACCTTCGCCTCTTTCACCACCATCTGGGGCAACCGTCGCGGCTACGTGGGCGCCATGACCGACACGCCCGACCGCATCCTGATCCGCAATCCGCTCTGGCAGCCGATTCCGGAAGGGCTGGGCGGCACGCTGCGCGGTTTTCTGTCCGGACGCGGCGAGGTTGCGCTGCGCTACTGGCTGGCGCCAATGCCGGACGAAGTCGCGCAGGCCGACCGCGACAACCGCAGCACCGACCATTTGCTTTCCGACGCCGACGCCGAACGCGTCGTGCCGATTTCCGCCGCGATCGGATTGGATATTCGCGACGCGCAACGGCAGGACAACCTGCGCCAGATTTTCGGCGAAAACGCCCGGCTCGACCTGCTTACGGCCAACGGCATCTTCACCACCGAGGCCGTGGCCCGAAGTCTCGGCCTGACTCCGCAAGACGCGGGAACCGCCACGCTGCTGTTCAAAGGCCGCACATTTGTCTTCGGCGGGCAGTTGGGCGACGAATTCGCGCGGCTGACCATGCTGGACGGCTCGAGCATCCTGCCGGTGGATTACAAGACCTCGGCCGGTGGCGGCGCCATGGAAACCGGCGGCATGCAGATGGAAGCGGCTGCCGAAGGCGAAACGGCCTCCTTTGTCACCTACAGCGCGGACGGAACGGTTGTCGTGCCCGCCCATGCCGCGCGCGAACTAGACGGCCGCATACGGGCTATCGTGGTGTATCCTGAGCCTGGCGAAAACATGGAAGCGCTGGCCGACGACGTCGCAAGTGTCGTCGCCTTGCCGACCTATGCCGGCTCGGAAGCCGGCGTGCATCGTTTCTTCTTCTCCACTTTGCTCGAAGCCAGCGGTTTTCGCGACCTGGTGATTCCCGTCGTGCTGGGCGGCCTGATCATTTTCGCCACCATGCTGGGCAGCGTAGCGGACCGCGAGCGTGAAATATACGCCTTCAGCTCGCTTGGTCTGGCGCCGGCGCATGTGGCCATGCTCTTCTTTGCCGAAGCCTCCATCTACGCTGTCGTCGGCGGCATGGGCGGCTATCTTGTGGGCCAGGTGGCGGCCAAGGCGCTGGCCTTTTTGGGACGATTCGGCTATTTCACCGTGCCGGCCATGAACTTCAGTTCGATGAACGCCGTGGCCACAATCCTGATCGTCATGGCCATTGTTCTGCTGTCCACCATATATCCGGCTGTCAAAGCGGCGAAGTCGGCCAATCCCGGCATCCAGCGCGCCTGGAAGCTGACCACACCCCATGGCGACCTGTTCGACATCCGCTTTCCGTTCACCGTCTCGGAATACGATCTGACCGGCGTTGTCAGTTATCTGCGCGAGCATTTCGAGAGCTATACGGACGCGTCCATTGGCGCCTTTGCCACCAATGCGTGCCATATTCTGCGCCAGAAGGAAAACGACATGCTCGGCTTTTCCGCTTCCGTGGCTCTGGCTCCGTTCGATCTGGGCATTGAGCAGGATGTCACGCTGCTCAGTCAGCCCAGCGATGTCGAGGGCATTGACGAAGTGCGCGTGCTGATCCGGCGCCGCAGCGGCACGTATGGAGACTGGCAGCGCGCCAATCGCGTGTTCGTGAACGATTTGCGCAAGCAGTTTTTGATATGGAGAACCGTAGACGAACAGACGGCCAAGCAATATCGCGAAGCTACACTGACCGGCTGGGACCGGTTTTCGGTCGAGGCTCGCGCGGATATTCTGGCCGAGTACGGCGCACAGGATGCCTAGGCGCAGGATCAACGGGGAACAGTCATGTCCAGGGATTTGACACAAGACAAAGAACTGCAGATGTTCCGGGACCAAATGGAGGTGCCGTCCAAATTCGAGGACGGTTTTTCCTGGACATCGCTGGTCGGCGCGTTGTTTGTCGGCCTGCTGATGGTGCCCGGCGCCATGTACATGCAATTGCTGGCCGGCACCGGGGTGGGTCCGGCCGCGCAGTGGGTGACGGTCATTCTCTTCATCGAAGTCGCGCGTCGCGCGCACAGGCATCTGCCGCGCGCGGAAGTGTTCGTGCTGTTCTACATGGCCTCTGCCGTCATGGCCGAGCCGTTCAGCGGGCTCATTTTCAACCAGTTTTTCGCGCAAAGCCGCGCGGCGGTCGGCCAGGGCGTGGCGCAGGGGCTGCCCGCCTGGTACGCGCCCACCGATCCCGATGTTCTGGATCAGCGCAACTTTTTCATGATCGAATGGCTGCCGGCCGTTTCGCTCGTCATCTTTCAGCGGCTTATGGGCCGGCTGAACTCCACCGTGCTCAGCTACGGGTTCTTTCGCATCGCCAGCGACCTTGAAAGGTTGCCGTTCCCCATGGCGCCGGTTGGCGCGCAGGGCGTGATGGCGCTGGTCGAGCAGCAGACCGAAGAAGGCGCCAAGCGCAAGAATGTCGGCGACAACTGGCGCTGGCGCGTGTTCAGCATCGGCGGCGTGCTGGGTCTGTCCTTCGGCGCGATTTACATGGGGCTGCCCGCCTTGAGCGAGGCTTTGCTCGGTCGACCGATCGTCATTTTCCCGATTCCGTTCGTGGATTGGACAGACAAGACAGCGGACATTCTGCCGGCGGCGGCCATGGGCATGAGCCTGAATTTCGGGCAAATGGTCGTGGGCATGGTCATGCCCTTCTTCGCCATGGTCGGCAGCATGGCGGGCGTGATCGTCACGCTCGTCGCCAATCCGGCGCTGTATCGCGCGGGCATTCTCACAAGTTGGGAGCCTGGCGACGATACGGTGCGCACTTTGTTCAAGAACAACATTGATTTCTATTTCAGCTTCGCCATCGGCATTTCCCTGGCTCTGGCCCTGATCGGCTTTTATCAGGTCTACAAGGGCGTACGCAAAACGCGCGAGCGGCGCAAGCTGCAGCGGCAAGTCCGATCCGAGGAAGAGAAGTTCGGCGGCGTGCCGCAAGGGCGCGGCGATTTCCCGGGACAATACGTGTTTCTGACCTATGTTTTCACCTCCATGACCTACATACTGCTGAGCGGCTGGCTCATGGACTGGCACCGGGGCGTCATGGCCGTCCTCTTTTTCTTCGCCTATCTCTACACGCCGCTGGTCAGCTATGTGACCGCGCGGCTGGAAGGCATGGTCGGCGAGGTGGTCCAGATTCCGTTCGTGCGCGAAGCCGCTTTCATCCTGTCCGGCTACACGGGCGGTGTTCGCGTCTGGTTTCTGCCGTTGCCGCTGGCGGATTACGGGGCGCGCACCCGGTTCTGGCGACAGACGGAACTGACCGGCACGAAATTCTCGTCCATTTGGAAAGCCGAGCTTGTTCTGATTCCGCTTGTGCTGCTGTTTTCCGTCTTTTTCGCGCAGTTCATCTGGTCGCTCAATCCGGTTCCGTCGCCAGCCTATCCGTTTACCGAGCGCATGTGGGAACTGGAAGCGGCCAACCGCTGCATCATTTTTTCCTCGACTCTCGGCCGCTACAGCACCTTCGAGCAGGCGTTCCGGCCCTTGTATCTGCTGGTCGGTTGCGGCGCGGGTTTGCTCGTGTTCGGCGTGGCCGGCCTGCTGGCCGCGCCCACCACCCTCATGTACGGGCTCGTGCGCGGCCTGAACCAGACCCTGCCGCACGTTGTGCAAACCCAGTTCATCGGCGCCCTGATCGGCCGTTTCTATTTCCAAAGACGGTTCGGACTCAAATGGCGACAATACATCCCCGTGCTCGCCGCCGGTTTCACATGCGGCATGGGCCTGATCACCGTCTTTTCCGTGGGCGTCAACTTCCTGGCCAAGTCGGTCATCAACATTCCGTTCTGACACGCAGGGAGACAGGAACAGTCATGAGCGAGGGCAAAGAGATCATTATCGAATGCCGCAACCTGTGCAAGCTTTACCGCATGGGCGGGCAGGAAGTGGCGGCATTGCACGATATGAATCTGGATGTGTATAAGGGCGAATATCTGTCCGTCATGGGCCCGAGCGGCTCGGGCAAGAGCACGCTCTTCAACATGATCGGCGCCTTGGACCGGCCGTCCGGCGGCACGGTCTCCATTGGCGGCGTGGACCTTACCCGTCAGACGAACCTGCAGCTCGCCTACTTCCGCAACCACCATATCGGGTACATTTTCCAGGCCTTCAACCTGATTCCGTCGCTCACCGCCTTGCGCAACGTCATGCTGCCGCTCATCTTCTCCGGGCTGGACACCCCGACAGCCGAACGGCGCGCCACGGAAACGCTCGAATCCGTCGGACTCGCCGACCGTTTGCATCATCGCCCCACCGAATGCTCCGGCGGCCAGCAGCAGCGTATCGCCATTGCGCGCGGCCTGGCCATGAACCCCACCATCATGCTGGCCGACGAACCCACCGCCAACCTCGATCTGCACACGGGCGAGGAAGTCATCAAAATCCTGCGCGATTGCTGCGACCGGCTCGGCATGACCGTCATCACCGCCACGCACGATCACAAAATGCTGGACACGTCCGACCGCATCCTCTGGATCAAGGACGGCACCACCGAACGGCTCGAAGAACGCAAGAACCTCGATATCCGCATCGGGCGAATCGAGTAGGCGGAACCTCGCGCCATTTCTTTCCGTCTTTCCCGCCAACAGGAGACGGAACGGGAGAAGAAGGACAGAGCCCCTGCCCTTTCTTCTTCCCTCCCCGTCCTCAGTATTTGACCGTGCAGCCGTAAGGGGCTGTGCGCGGTGTTGCGACGGCTTCGCCACGCAAGGTCGCATCCAGCGCTTCTGCCACGAAATTGCGGGCGCCGGCTACCTTGGCCGGATCGGAGGAGCGGTCGTCGTCAATGGCTCCGGCATAGACCACATGCCCTTCGGCATTGATCACGAACATGTGCGGCGTGTGTGTCGCGCCATACGCGCGTCCGACAACGCCGTCCGTGTCCAGCAGGATGGCCGTTGCCGCCATGCGGCTGTCTTCAGCGCGTTTTTGCCAGGTGGGAATGTCGAAATGACCCTGCTCGCCCGGCGCCGACGAACAAATGGCGAACCAGATTACCCCCTGTTCGGCATACGATCTTTGCAGCGTCTGCATATTGTCCGTTGAATAATGCTTGCGGACAAAAGGGCAGTCCTTGTTTATCCATTCGAGTACGACGATCTGGCCGCGATAATCGGACAGGGAACGGGTTTGTCCGTCCAGATCGGGCAAAGCGAACGCCGGTGCGCTCGCGGTCGGGTCCGTCGCCGGTGTCGCCGCCGCCGCAACCGGTTCGGTCGGCGCCGGTGTTTCGGCCGGTTCAGGTTCCGTCTGCCGCGAGCAGGCGACCATTCCCAGAGCGGCCAGAGTCAGCGCCAGCGCCGTCAATCCTGTTGTCGTTCGGCTTGTTTTGCGTGCAGTGTTCATGATATTCCTCCTGTTTTTGATGGTTGTTGTTTTTCACTCTTTGCTCGTTCGCCATTCGACGGCAATATGCTTTAGGGAGGGATGGGCCGGACGTTTTGCGTCGGGCTGGTGACGAAAGCCGCCTGAACCAGCAGAGCGCGTGCGGATGGCCCGCGAAAAATCAGCAGCCCGTCCAGAGAGTCGATTGCCGGGGTTACGCCCGGCAGTAGCGGAACATCCTTGTACACGGCAAGGCCGTCGGACGTCTGGCGCCAGCCGTCGGCGCCGCGATAGCCGAAAAGGCCCGGGGTAGAGGGCAAAAATACCGCCTGCTCCTGCCAGTTTGGCGGCATATCCGCTGGCGGAACCGCCTGCACGCGCACCGCGCCGTCGCGCTTGACCGCCTCGAATTGCCAGCGTTCGTCCTCATACGGCAACTGTCGCAAAACGCTTTCCAGCAGGAGTGCGTCTTGACGTGCCGACGCCCATTCGTTTTCGGCGGCGGGAAACAGCAGCTCTGCTTCGCCTTCGACCGGCAGGCACACATCCAGGCAAATCATCCAACGCGCCCGGCACGCGATCCGTTCCACAGGCTTGGCATCGGCCGCCACGGATAGGCGGAAGGGCAGGATCGCCTCGTTCTTGTACCCATAGGAAACCAGCCCGTCGTAGACGATGATCTCGGGCGCCGGCCAGGGCATTGGCTCGATCGTAACACCGGGCGGCGTTTCCCACTCGAAACGAGCCGGCTCGCCGACATCGCCGGGATTTCGCCAATAGGTATGCCAGCCGTCGGGAACGCCGATGCGCACGCCAATAGCGAATTCCGTTCCCGGTTCCGCTCGGTCGCGTGCCGATAGAAGGCGCAATGCAGGCTCTTCGGGACGGGGGGCACGCGCGCAGGAAACGTTTAACAGGACGGTTATCGCGCCGATGCAATATGCGAATTGTTTCCTCATGCAACGTACTATGGAAAAAAGGCGCGCATGGCGCAAGTTTTTAAATGGCCAAGGGGTGAATCCGGAAAACCCGGATGGGCGCATGGCAGTTTATGTTGCGCGCAACATAA
>SLKS01000014.1 GCA_007134465.1 Kiritimatiellia bacterium
AAGATCGCAAAGAAAGACAGTTGTGCAGTTTTATGGCCACACCAATCGGGTGTTAGGGCGCATCTCTGCAAGCTGTTCTCCATCTTTGTGTTCTCTGTGTTCTTTGCGGTTATCTGCTCTTACCAGGTTCAAACAACCTGATTAAGCTCACGACTCGCCGTTCGTCGCATCCGGCGGCGGGCGGGGTTCTTTGTTCGGCGCTTCCTCTTCGTCCGGGTCCGGCATTTCTTCCAGTTCCTCGAGGATTTCGCGCCAGGACTTGCCGGGCGGACGGCGGGCGGCGTCGTAGGCGGCCCAGAATCTGTCCGGCGGACGCTTGTTGATCAGCTTGAGGCTGGGGATCCGGCGCAAGACGTCCACGCCATTGGTCGCCGTCGTTTCGGTGAATCCGATCGTCACCAGCGGCAATCCGTCCAGAGGACTCAAATCCGATACCGGCGTTCCGCGCAAATCAAGATGCTGCAGGTTCAGTCCGCGTAGCGGCGTCAAGTCCGATACCTGCGAATAGCCGGCCACCAGCGCCAGCAGGTTGGTCATGCCCCGCAGCGGGGTCAAGTCGGAGGTTTGCCGGTTCTTGAGCATCAGCGCCTGGATCGGCAAATCGCGAACGGGCGTCAAATCCAGCGCGTCCACGGCATAGAGCCGGAACAGGACATCGTCAATATGCACGTAATTGACGATGTACGGCACGCCGGCGGCGCGCAAGCCGTCGGCGATCACGCGCACGTCGGATGGCGGTGTGCGCCTGGCGAGAAACAGCGCCGTGACGAAGGCCGCAAGGAACAGCCCGCCCAGCAACAGAAAGAGCGGGCGCCTCGGATTCATGAGGGCGTCGTCGCGCAGCAACCGCTCGCTTTCCGATTTCACGGCTTCCCGATAGCGTTCCTTCCCGGCCACAACCATCTTCGGGGGAGACCGCCGCTTGCGCCATTCGGCCTGCTTCGGGGGGGCATGCGTACGCTTGACTTTGACCGGCTGCTCGGCGCTTTTCTTGACCTTGATCGGCGCCGACGGCTGCTTGGGTTCGGAAGACGGATCAGTCATGGGCGGTTCCTTCGGCGCCGGGTTCGGCGGGCGTCAACCGAACATTGCGGATGGCCACGCTGCCCTTGGCGCGCGTATAGATCAGAATATACAGACTTTTCACATCGTCAACGTGCCGCAAGCGGACCTGATGCTGCCATTGGCTGGCCGCGCTCTTGAACGTGTTCGCGCGCAGATCGAAAGCGATATTCTCGTTGAGCCCCGGCTGAACCGGCACAGGCGCGCTTTCGAAATAGGCGGAGCCGGGTCCGACAAGAAGCGCAACGGCGAAACTCAACGCATGGCGCATGTCGTTGGTCACATCGAAAACCACGCGGGAGCGGTCTGTCAGGTTCATGTTCAGGTTCCGGCCCACGGCCGTCTTGTCGCGCGCGCCGCCCAGCATCTCGACCTTCAGCGCGCGGTCAACAACATGCAGCTTGGCCGGGTTTTCCCATGGCGCCGCTCGCCACTCGAGCGGTACGCCAGGCCGGAAATCGTCCAAAACCCATGTCGCCGCCTGCCCGGGCTCGGGCTCCGGCTCGGGTTCGGGTTCGGGCTCGGGCTCGGGTTCGGGCTCGACAGGTTCCGGATCCGGCTCGACAGGCGCGAATTCTTCCTCTTGCTCCGGCGCGGGCAACTCGGCCGGTTGCCCAGGCTCATCGCGCGCGGCAACCACCGGCGGTTGCGCTGGTTCCGGATCGGGCAAACGAGGCGCAGTCTTTTCCGCAGGCGGAGGCGGAACAGGACGGGTCGCGATCGAACGAGGCGGCACGGGCTCGGACAGCCGTTCGGCTTCAGGATTTGTCCACACCATAACGAGGGCGACCAGTCCCGCCGAAACGAGCGGGGTAGCGAAAACCCACACGATCAGCTTGATCAAACCCGCTCCCGTCCGTTTCGTCCGTCTCATGATTCGCTCCTGCTTCGCTGCCAAGCGAAGCGAGTGTATGTCGCGTTTTCCCATTACACTATGCGAAACCGCCTACTCCGGCAAGAAAAAACGCCACGCCCGAAACCAGCCGGGCGCATTCACTTCTGGCGGTGTTGAGAAGGAGACATGGCAACGAGGCGTCAGGGAGCAGGACGCGCCCGGAAATCCGAATGCGCCGCCTTCGAGGTTCGCTCTGCCATGTCTGCCGTCTTCTCCCCGGAATCCATCCCGGCGGCGCGCCATTCGTCAAACTGGAAATTTATCGTTCGCGCACTTGATTGTCCGGCGACATCGGACTATATTGACGTAGAAATGGAAGGTTGTTTGCCGAAACGAGCATAGCGCGAGGCATGCGTTGCGGTTTCAAGGACAAGTGAACCATGGTGTTTGCGCAGGAGAACAGATCGGCAGCTGCGAGGAGAATGCGATGATGCGAAACGTGCGAACGGTCGTCTGGAGTTTGGCGGTGGGGCTGATGCTGACAGCGACGCCGAATGCAAGCGTACGGGCTTCGCCGGTCCGTTCGTCGGAAAGGTCTTCGGCGAGCGAAACGGTGGAAACGCAGATTCCGGAAATGGACTGGGGCTGGGCCATCCGAACCGGCCGTTGGCCCATGGGCGTATTGGCCGGGATGTCCGTGCTGACCTTGGCGCTGGCCCTGTATTTCTTCGCTTCGCTGCGCTTGACATCCGTCGCGCCGCCTGCGCTGCATCGGGAGCTGATGGAAAAGATTCGCGCGGAAGAACTGGACGACGCCCGCCGCGCCTGCGAATACCGGTCCAGCCCGCTGTCCGCCGTTGTGCTGGCCGCGCTCGACTACCTGCGCCAGAACAGCCGGTCGGACGCGTTGTTGCTGAAGGATGCCACGCAAGGAGAAGGCGAGCGCCAGGCAGGCGCGATCGAAGGGCAAATCCACTACTTGCAGGATGTGGCCATTATCGCGCCCATGGTCGGGCTGCTGGGCACGGTGCTGGGCATGCTGCGCGCCTTTTCGTCGGTGTCGCGCGACATTGCCCAGGCGCAGCCCATCGCGCTGGCCGAGGGCGTGTCGCAAGCGCTGGTAACCACGGCGTTCGGGCTGATCGTGGGCATTGTGGCCATGATGTTTCACGCGTTCTTCAAACGGCGGGCGGCAAGCCTGATCGGCCATCTCGAATCGGCGGCGACCGAGACGCTGGCCGCGCTGGCGGGTCTGTGCCGAACCGCGAGCCGCGAGGGCGCGCCATGAACTTCCGGCGGCGCACAACCGAATCGCGAGCGGGCTTCCCGATGGCGCCCATGATTGACGTGGTGTTCATTCTGCTCTCCTTCTTCATCGCCACCCAGTTGTACGCGCGCTGGGAAAAGGAAATTGACATCCAGTTGCCGACTGCGGAAACGGGGCGGCCGCCTGAACGGTTGCCCGGCGAGATCGTTCTCAACGTGATGGACGACGGACATGTCGTGGTGAACCGGCAACGCCACGACACCGCCGGCTTGCGCAACCTGCTCGGCCGTTTGGTCGAAGTGTTTCCGGGTCAGCCGGTGGTCGTCCGCGCGGACCGCCGCACGGCCTACGAGCACATCGTGAACGTGCTCGATTTGTGCCGGCAGGCGGATATCTGGAACATTTCGTTCGCCACCGCCGCAGCGGATTGACCCTGGTCCCGGCAAAGCGGACCGGCAAGACCATCGAGTTTTTCGGGAAACACGGGCAGATGCCCGTGCCGCCATGAGAACAATACGCCCATCTGTTTAAGGCGATTATGAGCAAGGTATTTCGACATTTTCCCGGCCGGCTCGCGACAGCGCTTTGCCTGTTGACGCTGGCGGGCGGTCCGGCCGACGGCGCCGGCCTGAACGAGGCCGAACGGCTTCAGTTCGCCAACGGCCTGTACGCCCGCGACATGCATGCGCTGGCCATTCGCGAATACACGGCCTTTCTGGAGGCGTTTCCGAAAAGCGAACAGGCGGCCATGGCGCGGTTCCGGCTGGCCAACAGTCACGACCGGCTGGGGAACGCGGAACAGGCGCTGCGCGAATTCGCGGCGGTCTTCCGCGACTTTCCGAAAAGCGAATATCGGGCGCGGGCCGGGTTCCGGCTGGCCGATTTGCAGCGGCAGGCGGGGCGCCACAAGGAGGCGGCGCATACGTTGCAGGATTTGGTCGAGCTCGAGCTGCCGGAAGACATGGCGTCGGCTTCCTGGTACGCGCTGGGCGCTTCGCTGCTGGAAACGGGCCAACACGGGCCCGCGCTGAAAACATTCGAGCGCGTGCGGCGTTCGTACCCGAACAGCGCCGTCTATCCGTTGGCGCTTCTGCAACTGGCCAACCTGCGCGCGTCGGGTCCGCACGAAGATATTGCCGAAGCCGAAACGCTGTATGCGGCGCTGATCGAAAAGCCGCCATCGGCGCGGCTGGCCGCCGAAGCGCTGTATCAGCGCGCGGGCATGCAGTACCGGCGTGGCGCGTTCGCCGAGGCGGCGCGCGCGTACCGTACGCTGCTGGAACGCTATCCGCAAGACGATCGCGCACGGGAAGCCCGCTTGTTCGCCGCCTGGGCCGCGTATCGGTCGGAACTGTTTGCCGACGCGCTGGCGCTGACCGCCGACCCGCCGGCCGCCGAAGGCGACATGGCGGCCGAATGGCTCTACGTGCAAGCCAACAGCGAACGGCAATTGCTCAAGAACGCCGAAGCGGCCGACACCTATGCGCGCCTTTTGCGCGATTTTCCGAACAGTCCGTTCGCGGCGCCGGCCCGGCTCGAGCTGGCCGTGACGCTGTATCGCCTGGGTCGGTACGCGGATGCCATCGCGCAGGCGCGCGCGGTGACAATTGCGCCGGAGATCGCCCCCGATGTCTATTGGCTGCTGGCCGAGTCGCACGCGGCATTGAAGCAGGCGGGCGAAGCGGTGCAGTTCTACCGCCGCATTGTCGAGCGACATCCGAAAAACGCCGTAGCGGCCGATGCCGCCTATCGGCTGGCCCGTCTGCTGCGCGAGCGCAAGAATCTCAAGGAAGCGGCCCGCTATTACGGCTGGGTCGCCGAGCATTGGCCGGCCAGCCCGCTGGCGCCCACCGCGCTGTTCGCCGCCGCCGCTTGCCGGGCTGAAAGCGGTCTGCGCGCCGAGGCCGTGCGCGACTGGGCGGCCCTGATCGAAGCCTACCCCGACCATCCGCTGGCGGAACGGGCTTATTACCAAAAGGCCATGAACGAAATTCGGATGGAACGCGACCGCGAAGCGTTGGCCACGCTCGAGACGCTGCGCAAGCGTCATCCGAAAACCGCCTATATGGCCGACGCCTACTACTGGCAAGGACTGCTGCTCGCCAACGCCGACAAGCCCGCCGATGCCGAGCGCATGTTCCGGCAGACGCTGCAAAGCGAACCGCGCGACGAGATGAAACGCGACGCCACCTTCCGTTTGGCCGCGCTGCTTCTGGCTCGGGAAGAGGGGCGGGGCGAGGCGGCCGACCTGATGCAAGAGCTGCTGGGCACGCCGGGCGCGGCGAAGCTGACGCCCGGCCAATGGCAATGGCTGGCCGAATTCCGGTTCGATGCGAAAGCCTACGATCAAAGCCTGGCGGCGGCACGCGCGCTGATCGAGGCGGCAACAACCGCCGCGCAGCGGCAGATCGGCTGGACCCTGGCCGGGCGCGCCCAACGCGCGAAAGACGACGCGACCGCCGCGCGCGCCAGCTTCGCGCGGGCGCTGAAGGAAGAGGCGCGCACTCCGTTTCTGGCCGAGGCCGCTTTGCGGCTGGGCGAGCTGACGCTGGCCGCGGGCAATCACGAGGAAGCGACGGCGTACTTGACGCAGGCGGCCGAAGCCGACGACGAGGAAGCGAGTCTGGCCGTGCGCGCGCGCGCCTATGCCGGCCTGGGCCGAGCCGCGCAGGCGGCAGGCCGACTCGAGGAGGCTGCCCGCTTCTACTTGAGCGTAGCCATTCTGTACGACGATCCCGATTTGGTTCCGGAATGCCTGGCGGGTGCGGCCGCCATTTTCGAAGCGCTGCGGCAGCCGGAGCGCGCGCGCCAGATTCGCGAAGAACTGAACGAACGTTTCCCGAACCGCGTGGTGTCGGCGAAGCCCGACCCGTGAAAGTCTTTTAACGGTTGATTTGCCCATGAAAACGGTTGTCGAACACGGATACGAAACATTTGGCCGCCAGCATATCGCGACGGCGGTCGTCGCCGCGCTGTTTTCGCTGGCCCTTCACGCGCTGCTGTTCTGGTGGTTGCCCCAGACCCGGATCGGGCATCGGCTGCTCGCGCCGGCCGCGCCCGACAGCGAGCGTCAGGAACCGGTCCGGCTTCTGGACATCGTGCGCGAACGCTTGCGAACCGCGCCGGAAACGGTTCGGCCCGGACCCGACGCGGATACGCCAACCGTCGAATGGGTCCGCGCGCTGGACGAACTTGGCATCGAACCGGAAACCGCCGCCCTTGTGGGACCGCCGTCGGACGAATCATGGTTGGCCGACGCGGCGGAAAAAATTCGGCCGCCCGAGGCGGCGCCCGCGCCGGGAACCTGGCAACCGCGCCAGGAAATAATGGCGATCGAGCAAACCGTCGTGCGCGACGAGGTCGCCGCGATTCCGCGTCGGCGCATCGCGCGCATCGAGCGTGTGGGCGACGCGCCCGACATCGCGCTGCCCTTCGAGCGCGGATCGGCCGGCGCGGACCCGGCCGCGCATGGCAAGGCCGACGAACCGGGCGTAGCGGACCTCGTGAAACGCGCGCCAGCCGCCCGACCGGCCCGAACGCCGAAAACCGTTCCCGCCATCGCCGCCCCTCGCATTCCCGATGCGACCCGGGACAAGGCCGAAGCCGTGCTGCGCGAGGACGACCGCGCCGCCCGCGCGTTCATGCCGATAGAAACCATGCTGCAGGCCCGGGTCGAAACGTTCGCGCCCTTTCGCGACCGCGAACATGTCTACTTCAAAATAGAAATCGAACGGCTGGACGACGAAACGCTGCCGGTCATCCCCAAGGACATCGTTTTCGTTCAACACAGTTCCACGCGCATGTCCGAAACGATCCTGAAATTCTGTCGCGCCGGCTTGTCGAACAGCGTTGACCGGCTCGATCCGCGAGACCGGTTCAACATCGTCAAGTTTCACGACACGGCCGATCGCGCCTTTCCAGACTGGGTCTCCCCTGCGCCGGCCGCCATCGCGCAGGCGCACGCCTTTATCGAGGGCGTGCGCGCCGAAGGCGCCACCGACATTTTCAGCGCCATGGAATCGCTGCTGGCGCTGGAACGGACGCCGGGCCGGCCCGCCATCGCCGTGCTGGTCACCGAAGGCCATCCGACCGCCGGCATCACCGCCAGCACGGAAGTGATCGGCCGCTTCACCAGAGCCAATGCCGGCCGATTCGCGGTGTACGGACTGGGAATCACGCAGACGGCAAACGCCTACCTCCTGGACCTGCTCAGCTTTTCCAATCGCGGCGAAGCCGCTTTTGTGACCCGCGGCCGCTGGGAAATTCCCGACGCCATGCTTGCGCTGACCGACAGCATCGCCCGGCCGGTTCTGGCCGACGTGCGCTTCGTCTTCTCCGACGAATCCGGCGCCGAGGTCTATCCTGTGCAAACCACGCACTTGTTCAAGGATCGGCCGCTGATCCTGTACGGACGCGCGCCGCGCAAGGCCGACCGGCTTGTCTTTCAGGCGGTGGGTCAGGCGGAGAATCGCTCCTGCGACATGATCTTCGATCTGTCCTTGCGCGCGCCGGACGAGTCCGGCGGCCGCGACCTGCGCCAGGCCTGGGCAGAACAGAAAATCTATCATCTCCTCGCCGAATACGCGCGCCGACGCGATCCGGCCCTGCTCCGGACGCTGACGGAAACCGGCCGCGCCTATCGCGTGCCCGTGCCCTATCAGGACCGGATTCGGCGCTAGCCGATCACGACATCGCGATCCGAATCGTAGGCGGCGGCATAGGGGAAGAATCGTCCTCGGCGAGCGGAGCGAACGACACTCGTTCTCGTCCTCGACAAAGCTGACGGGAGAAATCGAGGACGCAAACGAGGACGAGGACGACAGGGCAGCCAATCGGGGATGCTCCCCGCGCAGTGCCCATTCCCCATCTGCCGGAGGAATGTCGTTGACTTCCCGAACAGAATAGGGTTTATCCGTTGGGAAACATCTGTTTGGCGCGGGAACATCCCGCAGGAAGCGAAAGGCAGGCGATGGAAACGAATCCGAAAACGGGCAAGCAGTTTCTGGACAGTGTCAATACGATGCTGCGGCAAACGTCGGCCGATTTGAAGCTGGAAGAACGCTATCCGGGCCATCAGTTGGTCGAGCGCATGATCATTCCGGACCGTGTGGTCAGTTTTCGCATATCGTTGCAGCGCGACAACGGCGCCATTGACGTGCTGACTGCCTATCGCGTACAGAACAACAATTTCCGCGGGCCGTACAAGGGCGGCATACGCTGGCACCATCGCGTGGACTTGGCCGAAGTGCAGGCGCTGGCGGCGCTGATGACGATCAAATGCGCGGTGGTCGGCCTGCCGCTGGGCGGCGCCAAGGGCGGCGTGGCGATTCCCGAAGGACGCGTGTATTCGGTGCCCGAACGCGAACGATTGAGCCGCAAATACGTGGAAGGGCTCGTGCACGATCTGGGCCCCAAGAAGGACATTCCGGCGCCCGACGTCAATACGGACGCGCAAGCGATGGCTTGGATGGCCGACCATTACGGCAAATTCACCGGCGAAAGCATCACGGCGGCCTTCACCGGCAAGCCGTTGTCCATGGGCGGCAGCCAAGGCCGCGCGGAAGCGACGGGTGTGGGCGTGATCATGGCGCTGGAACGGCATGCCCATCACAAGCATCTGGAACTGAAGGGCAAAACGCTGGCCATCCAGGGCTTCGGCAACGTCGGCAGCCATGCCGCGCTCAAAGCGCATAGCGAAACAGGCATGAAAGTGACGCATGTCTCGAACGAATTCGGCTGCGTCTTCCAGGACGAGGGGCTCGACATTCCCGCCCTGATGAAATGGGTGGCCCAGAACGGCCAAAAGGCGCTGATCAAGTTCCCTGACGGGCAAGAATGCAAGGAAGACATTCTGTCCGCCGACACCGACGTGCTCTGCCTGGCCGCGCTGGAAAACGCCGTCACAGCCGACAATGTCGGCTGCATTCGCGCGCCGATCGTTATCGAAGGCGCGAACGGCCCGCTCACCGCCGAAGCCGACGCCCTGGCGGTCAAGGCCGGCCTGGACATTGTGCCCGACATTCTGGCTAACGCCGGCGGCGTAACCGTTTCCTACTTCGAGATGGTTCAGAACGAGAATCAGGACCGATGGACACGAGAATACGTGCTGGAACGGCTGCGCGGCATCATGAACAATGCCTACGACGATCTGCGCGAAGCCGCCCGCAAGCACAAATGCACATTGCGCCGGGCCGCCTTCCTGAAAGCCGTGGACGAAATCGCCGCCGCCTGCGATTTGCGCGGCGCGCAGTAGCCGCCTTGGGTCGAAACCACTTGTTTTTCGCGCGAGAGTTCTTTATAACGGCAATGGCAGGCGAAGCCCGCCTCGGGAGGAAAGGCCATGAACGGAAAGAAAACGGATGTCACCATCGTCGGCGGCGGAATGATCACGAACGATCTGCTGCTGCCGTCCATCTACCACCTGCAGCGCACCGGCGTCGTCGGCGACATCGCCGTCTGCGCGCTGGACAGTCCACCCTTGCGCGCGCTCAAGGAAAACCCCGATTTCGCCCAGGCCTTTCCCGGCCAGGACTTCAAGGCCTGGCCAGACGTGGCCGAAGCGCCCGACCGCAAGTTTCCCGAGCTGTTCAAGGAAGCGCTTGCCGCCATGCCGCCGCGCCAAACCGTTGTCGTGGCCATGCCGGACCAGTTCCACTACATGGTGGTCAAGGAAGCGCTCAAGAACCATCAGCACGTGCTGTGCGTCAAGCCGTTGGTGCTCGAATACCGGCAGGCGCTCGAAATCGAAAAGGAAGCCCTCGAAAAAGGCCTGTTCATCGGCATCGAGTACCACAAGCGGTTCGATCGCCGTTCGCTCATGGCGCGCCGCGACTACGAGCTAGGCAATTTCGGCGAGTTCGCGATCGGCGAAGCCAAGATGATAGAACCCTACTTCTACCGGTCCTCCAATTTCCAGAACTGGTTCACCTGCGACCGCACCGATCCCTTCGTCTATGTGGGCTGCCACTACGTGGACCTGGTCCAATTCATCACCCGCCTGAAACCCGTCTCGGTCACGGTGTCGGGCATCAAGGGCACGTTCCCGAACGGAAACGAAGGCTACATGTGGGCGAACGGCCGCGTCATCTACGAAAACGGCGCCATTCTTTCCGTGACCGACGGACTCGGCTATCCGGACGAGGGCGCCGGCAGCAACGAACAGTGCCTGACCCTGTTCTGCGAAGGCGAAGGCAAGAGCGGCATGATCGCGCACGACGACCAGTTCCGCGGCGTCGAGCACAGCTACCTGAGCGGCATCGGCTGCGCCGGCAGCGTGTTCAATTATGTCAACCCGGACTTCTACCGACTGGTGCCCTGGGAAGGCTGCGGCTACAAGCCCGTCGGCTACGGCTACGATTCCGTGGCGGCGACCATCCAGTCCATCTTCGCCATCGAGAACGAAACCGCCGACATGAGCGAGGCCGACGCCTTGGCTCGCCGTCAGGAGCGCATTCGGGAAGCCGACGAGAAAGGCATCATTGCCACCCCGGCCAACAGCAGCACGAACGAACTGGTCGTCGAAGCGTCCCGCCTGTCCATCCTGAACGACGGCCGCATGGCCCGCATCGTCTACGGCCCCGACGCGCGCGCCGAATTGGTTTAAGGCCCCTATGGAGCCAACGGTCGGAATCGAACCGACGACCTGCTCATTACGAGTGAGTCGCCTACCTATTCATTGAAAATAATTGTGAGCGGTTCTTTTTCACTTGACATAATGTTTGCAATGCTTTAGATTGCGCCCTATAAACAATAGCTTAACTGTCTTTCACCGTAAATCACGGCCAAGAGTTAAGCAGGAGTTAAGCAGGGAGGGCGCAATGAACGATTGCCGAACGAAGAAGGTCAATCTCAACAAGCGAACCGTCGAGGCCTTGCCGACCCCGAGCGAAGGCCGCATGACGTATAAGGACACGCGCGAAAAATTCTTGCGCCTGGTCGTTCCGGCCACGGGTCGCAAGAGCTGGTTTTTCCTGCGCCGTGTCGGCGGTCGCGTCCGTTACGTCACCATCGGCACCTATCCATCCACCACGCCCGACGCCGCTCGCCGGGAATGCGCTCGCATTGCCGCCGAATACGATGCCGGAAAAGACCCGGCGGCCGTCAAGCGCGAACAGCGCAGCCTTCAGACATGGGCCGACCTGTTCGGCTGGTACATTGAAAACCACGCCAAGCCTCACAAGCGAACATGGGAATACGACGTCAAGATGGAGGCGCTTTATTGCAAGGCATGGCGGCGCAAGCCATGGCCGACCGTTACCGTCCAAACCGTGACCGCATGGCATAAGCGTATCGGAGCCGAAAACGGGAAGCACCAAGCCGACCGCGTACTGGCTATGGTCAAGACGGTTTTCTCGGTTGCTATGGAAACAGGAATCATACCGGGGCCGAACCCGGCGGCACGCATCCGCAAGTTTTATTCCTCGGCAGACGAATACGGCCGCGAGCGGTTTTTGAGCAACGACGAAATCGGGCGCCTGCTGAATACCCTGACCGCCTGGCATGACCCCGACATCGCTGACTTTTTCCTTGTCCTGCTGCTCACCGGAGCCCGGCGCGGGAATGTCCAGTCAATGCGCTGGCAGGACATGGACAGAACAGACCCGACGAACCCGCGATGGTTGGTTCCGGGCACGGAGTCGAAAAACAAAGAGGCCATGTCCGTGGTTCTTTCGCCGGTCGTTCTGGACATCCTGAACCGCCGCCACGAAGCGCGCGCATCCGACACGTGGGTTTTCCCGTCTCGAAAAGCCAACGCCAAGACCGCGCATCTCTCGGAGCCCAAAAAGGCATGGCGCAAAATCTGCGAACAGGCGAATATCGAAAACGTCCGAATCCATGACCTGCGCCGAACTCTCGGCAGCGTACAGGCCCGTCTCGGAGCAAGTCTGCAAATCATCGGCAAGAGCCTCGGCCACCGATCCACGCAAAGCACGAAGATATATGCACGGCTGACCGACGAACCGGTCGCCGCATCTGTCAATGCCGCTGTCAACGCCATGCTACTGACGGCTGGGAAGGGAGGCCGGAAGTGATGGCTGAAAAGCAAGGTAGAATTTGATGGCCACACAACTGAAAGGAATTTGGAATGATCAGCAAACAGAGGCGTCAAGAGCTTGAGGAATATGCGTATCGACATAGCCGACATTATTTGACGGCAAGCGAGCGCGAACGTATTGAACGGGAAATGCGTGGCAAACAACCCGTTGCCATTCCCTGGAATAAAGCAAAACGAATGTTAGCCGCTGGTAAAAAAGAGAGACAAAGATATGCTCCCCGCACACTGAAAGAAAAGGAGTTTTACGCGCATATCATACGCGCGATGAGAGAAGAACTTGTAGATCAGCTTGATCGAAATAACAGAAAAATGTCTCGGGGGCATCTTCTGTTGGCGCAAGCCCTTTCGGGGTGGGTGCTGCGAACGCTTCATGAATTGCCTGTCAAACTAACCGATGGCGAAGCGCGTCTTTTCGCCTTGCTGATCACTCCAAAGGGAACTAATCGCGACGGAGAAATGATGTTTAAGTCATATCGCGACATCGGCATTCTTCTGGAAGTGTCGGCCATGACCGTCCAACGGCGCGCCCGCAATCTGCTGAAGAAGCACAAAAAGCTTGCAGATTGGATTGCAGACAAAGGTATCACGCGCAAGCCGAGAGGCACCCCGAAAAAGGATGTTACAAAACGAAAGAAAAAGATATGACCTGACCATCGGCAAATGCAACAATAGGCGCAAGGGTCTGCCATTTCGGCAGACCCTTTTTTATTGCTTGCGCCCTGTTACAAATCCGGGGTTGCGCTTGGCGGATATAGCGTGAACTGATGCAATGCTGTCGTTATATCGAATTACTCAACACCAAACAAAGGGGGGCACCATGACAACGCTACTCGACAGAAAGCAGGCCGCGCACATCCTCGGAGTCTCGGAAGGTACGCTGGCAAACTGGCATTGTTCAGGATTGCGCAAAGTACCCTGCGTGAAAATTGGGGCGCGCATTCGCTATCGGGAAAAAGATTTGGAACGCTGGATAGAGTCGCAAGTCATCAATCGCGTCGAGGAGGTTGCATAATGACCCCGGAGCACCGCCGAAAATCTGCCAGATCCACCGAGCCGGGCACTTTGGCAAAGGAATCCTGTGGATTGGATACTGAACAGGCACAGGCCGTCGAATCGCTTCCTATGGTCTACCGGGCCACCCTACGCAAGGCGTTCACGGGAGCCGCTTCACCCCGTCAAGCGATCAAAGCGAAGTGCATTGATTGCACCTGCGGGCACCGTTGCGAAATCCGTGAGTGCCCCTCGAACGAATGTCCGCTTTGGCGGTTTCGGCCTTATCAGAAGGAGGGGAAAACGTGAATGCCGCCTCGATTGCCGAAAAACTGCAGGCCAAGCGAAATGGCTCGTGCTGGATGGCGCACTGCCCAGCGCATGACGACACAAACGCGAGCCTGAGCATTTCCGAGGGGAAAGATGGCCGTGTTTTGCTTAATTGTCACGCGGGGTGCGATTTTCAAGCCGTTGTGCGGGCAGCCGGTCTGAAAGTTGCCGACTTGTTTCCTGACAACCGGTTACCACGTCCTGCGCGACGGAAAACGAAAGACCGTCAGATCGTTGCGACTTACGACTACACAGACGAACTCGATAACTTGCTGTTCCAGGTCGTCCGCTTCAATCCGAAAGGTTTTCGACAACGCCGACCCGACCCAAACAAGTCGGACGAATGGGTATGGTCAATAGCCGGTTGTCGCCGCGTTTTGTATCGCTTGCCATCGGTTCGGCAGGCTGTCGCCGACGGCAAACCTGTTTTCGTTGTGGAAGGCGAACGGGATGTTCATGCGCTGGAGGATTTGGGCGTTAGTGCAACCTGCAATCCCGGCGGCGCTGGAAAATGGCGAGACGAATATTCGGACGTTCTTAAAGACGCCGCTGTCGGCGTTATCGCGGACAGAGACGCCCCCGGGATAAAACATGCGCAAGCGGTAGCCCGATCACTCTACGGGAAAGCGCGTATGGTCTTTGTCATGGAATATCCGGATCGAGACGGGCAGAAAGTGAAAGATGCGGCCGACTGGGTTGCGGCTGGCGGCACACATCAAGAGCTATTCGAGATCGTACGAGCGGCGCCGGAGTGGGAGCCAGAGAACAATCAATCAACATCCACAACCAGCCAAAGCCCTATCGAGGCTGCGCGAAATGGAGAGCCTTACGCGATGACTGACTTGGGCAATGCTGAGCGATTGGCCGTATATCATGGGCAGAATATCCGGTTCGATACGGTTCGGCGGCAGTGGCGGATATGGGATGGCAGGCGATGGGCGCTGGATTCAGCTCTGAAGGTAAATTCTTGGGCCGCCGATACCGCACGCCGAATTCGCAGTGAAGCGGCCGCTGCACCGCCTAGTAACGGCAATGGGGCCGACCTCGGGCAACTGCTGTTTGGCCATGCGGTCAAAAGCGAATCCCGCGACCGCTTGTCGGCCATGATTGACGTATGCAAAGCGCAACCCGGCATTGCCGCAGATGCCGACTCTTGGGATTCCAACCCGATGTTGTTCAACTGCGCAAATGGAACGATAGACCTGCGCACGGGCGAACTTCGACCGCACAACCGGGCGGACGGCCTGACGAAACTTTCGCCTGTCGAATACCGGCCCGGCGAACGTTGCGCCCGCTTGAATCGCTTTCTTGAGGACGCGACCGAAGGCGATTCCGACCTTTCGAGTTTTCTTCAAGTTGTGACAGGCTACACGCTGACCGGCTTGACAAACGAAGAAATCCTGTTGCTTATCTACGGCCCGGAAAACGCGGGCAAGACAACGTATCTCGAAACCCTGCGCGCCGTTCTGGGCGACTACTCCGTCACGATCAATCCTGAAATGCTGTTGAAACAGAAGACGGCAAGCGGAGGCGGCGCAACGCCGGACATCGCCCGGCTTATGGGCGCGCGCCTGGCCGCCGGATCGGAAATGGAAGAGGGCCGGACGCTGGCCGAAGCCCTGGCAAAGAACATGACCGGCGGCGAATCAATCTGCGCCCGCCACCTGTACGCGGACACCTTTGAATTTCTGCCCCAGTTTAAGCTTTGGCTTGCCGTGAACCACTGTCCGAAAGTTTCGGCGGATGACGGCGCGATCTGGCGGCGAATTCTACGGATCGGATTCCCTCACACTGTGCCCCCGGAAAAACGAGACAAGACACTGAAGGCCCACCTTCGAAAAATCGAAGGCGGCGCACCCGCGTTTTTGGCCTGGGCCGTCGAAGGCTGTTTGCGCTGGCAATCGGAAGGGCTGGACGTGCCCGAGGCCGTCCGAAAATCCACGGCGGCATATCGAAACGAATCCGACCCGCTGGCGACGTTCTTCGAAGATTGCCTATCGTTCAACCCGCAAGCCTGGACGCTGTGGGCCGAACTGTGGGCCGCCTATTGCGAACACGCTTCCGAACAGGGAACCACGGAGAAATATCGCTGTTCGCCGCGACGAATTCAAGAGCGTTTGACCCGTCATAATTGCGAGACCGAACGCCGCTATATCGGGCGCGGCTGGCGGGGTGTAGAGCTGCGGCCCGAGTGGAAGCATGACGGACATGACGGATATGACACCACTTTGCAAAGTTTCTCTACGAGAGAAAAAGCTAGAAAAACTTTACACACAACCGACATAAGCGACATGAGCGACATGCCAAGGGCGGAAATTGAATATATGGAGTTGCCGCTATGAATACGCAAGCCTTTGACTTTCAACTGATACCGAACGGAAACGAACTGCGAATCCGCGCGTCGCGTTCCATGCCGCCAAAAACGCTTGAAATCCTGCGAAAGAACCGCGCGGCCCTGGCCGAACGATATAATGAACGCGCTGCGCTCCAAGAATACGAGGGCGGGCTTGTGCGGCCCGAGGCCGAACGACAAGCCGCC
>SLKS01000155.1 GCA_007134465.1 Kiritimatiellia bacterium
AACCGCATCGAAACTAACTCCACCGTAAACGTTGCCGTAAACTGTTTCGATTGCCCTGTGCAAAGCGTGTCGGCCAACGGTTGGCGACAAAGAGGTGACAAACGGAAATCAGGACGTGACACGACTCCTCCTCGTTCTCGTCCTCGAATAGCTAGACCTTGTCCGAAAAGGTGGTGTCCGAGCAGATTGTCATCCCGAGCTTGCGAGGGATCTCGGCGGAACGCCGCTACACAATGGTTTTTCGCGAACAAGAGTTTGTTCAGCGGCGTCAACAAGGTCAATAGGGTCAATGAGGTCGCCCTGCGAAAGGAAGAGCGTTTCGCGCCATGGAAACAAACGACACGGCCAACTGGATCGAGGCGGCGCGGCGCGGCGACCCGGAAGCGTTCGGCATTCTGGCGGAGCGGTATCGGCGGCTGCTGTTTTCGTTGTTTCGGCAGGCTGGATCTCCGGCGGCCGACATCGAGGATCTGACGCAGGAAACCCTGCTGCGCGCCTGGCGCGAATGGCCGTCTTTTCGATGGACAAACGCGCCTGGGCGTGTATGGTTTGCGCTGTTTCCCCTGGTGAGAATCATGCCGCAATCCGTGTAATCGGTGTAATCCGTGGTCAGTTTCCTCTAGGCGACCAAGCGAAGCGAAGGTTACCCTTGAAAAAGAGAAAGACGCCGACCGAACAGGAACGCGAGCGGATCCGCGACGAATTGCGGCGCGATGTCGCGCTGCGTCAGCGCGGCTATCGCGAACGCGCGCTGCAACTGTTCCCGCATTTGTGCGCCTCGTGCGGTCGCGCCTTTTCCGGCGCGCGGCTCAAAGAGCTGACCGTGCATCACAAGGATCACGATCATGCCAACAATCCGCCCGATGGCAGCAACTGGGAGTTGCTCTGCATCTATTGCCACGATCACGAACACGAAAAACAGGGGATGGCCGGCTACGGAAACGGCAGCGCAGCCGACAACGCCAGGTCCGAGCCTTCCGCGCTGTTCAATCCGTTCGCCGCGCTCGATGTTCGCACGGCGCCCGAATCAAAGGAGGGGAAGACAAACTGATCTCGTCGGAAAACGACTTGGCGCCGTTTCTCGTGGCGCTCTGCCGCCCGGCCGGCCTTGCCTGTCCGCCGTAGGCTTGGCGAAGGCTGGATGCCGGTGGAGGCAAACGTTGAACCTAAGTGGAGCAGTTGATTTGCCACAAAGATCGCAAAGATCGCAAAGAAAGACCGTTGTGCAGTTTCACGGCCACACCAATCCGGTGTTATGGCGCATCTCTGCAAGCAGTTCTCCGTCTTTGTGTTCTCTGTGTTCTTTGCGGTTATCTGCTCTTTCCAGGTTGAAGGGGTGAGGCAGGCGTCGCACCCCACCCCTCAACTTTCTTCACCACCGGCGCAAGGCCGGTGGGATCGAGAAAATGCGCCAAGTCGTATTCCCGCGAGGGCAGGAAGTCCGAAATGAGAACGCAGGATTTCGATTACGAGCTGCCGCCTGAACTGATCGCGCAGCGGCCCCTGCCCGACCGCGCCGCCTCGCGCATGCTCGCGGTCCGGCGCGCGGACGGCTCCGCCGAACATCGGCATGCGCGCGACTTGCCCGCATTCCTGAACAAGGGTGATCTGCTGGTCGTCAACGACACGCGCGTAATCCCCGCCCGCCTGCTCGGCCGACGCGCCGACACGGGCGGGCGCGTCGAGCTGCTGCTGGTTCGGGAAACCCGCGCCGACGATAGTGCGACGGGAAACGCCCCCGGCCCCGCCGCGAACGCGCACCGCTTCGCCGCCGAATGGGAAGCGCTCTACGGCGCGTCCGGCAAGGCGCGGCCCGGTTTGCGTCTGACGCTGGAAGAAGGCGCGCTGGCGGCGGAGATTCTTGCCGCCACCGCCGGCCGCGTCCAGGTCCGGCTCGAAGGCGACGAACCGATCTCCACCCTGCTCGAGCGCGTCGGCCGCACCCCGCTGCCCCCCTATATCGCCCGCGCCGAAGACGAGAACGATGGCACCGACCGCGCCCGCTATCAAACCGTGTACGCGCGCGCGCCCGGCGCCGTGGCCGCGCCGACGGCGGGGCTTCACCTCGATGAAGCCCTGCTCGCCGCGCTGGCCGAAGCCGGCATCGCCACCGCCGCCGTCACCCTGCATGTGGGACCGGGCACGTTTCGGCCCGTGAAAGCCGACCGTATCGAAGACCATGTCATGGAGGCCGAACGCTATGTCGTGAGCGACGAAACCGTGGCGGCCATCAACGATGCGCGCGACCGCGGCGGCCGCGTCGTGGCCGTCGGCAGCACCGCCGTGCGCACGCTGGAAACCGCCGCCGCCCGGCGCGGCTTCCTCGTGGCCGGCGCCGCCGAAAGCGAACTCTTCATTCGCCCGCCGTTCCGGTTCCGCATCGTGGACGCGCTGCTCACCAATTTCCACCTGCCGCGCTCGACCCTGCTCATGATGGTGGCCGCCTTCCTCGGCGCACAGCCCGACGGCGCCTACGCCGACTCCGCCGGCCGCCGGCGCCTGCTCGACCTCTACGCCGAGGCCGTCCGCCAACGCTACCGCTTCTTCAGCTATGGCGACTGCATGCTGATCCTGTAGCCGGCAGCCAGACTTCGAAAACCGAGCCGCGCCCCTTTTCGGAACGAACCTCGATACGGCCGCCATGCTCCTGCACAATAAGCCGGGAGATGGCCAGACCGATCCCGCTCCCCTCGGCCTTGGTCGTATAGCCCGCCTGGAAAATGTTCTCTATCTCTTGCGGAGTCATGCCGCAGCCCCGATCCTCGACGGCGATCCGAACGAACGGCGGATCCCCGGAAATGTTGTCGGCCGACACCGTCGGCATGGCGTCGCGGCGCGAGGCCTGGCGCGCGTTCAGCATCAGGTTGATCAGCACGCGGAACAGGGACGATTCTTCGCCGAGAACGGGCCAGAGCCCCTCGGCGATCCGCGGAGCGCCGCGCGCGCTTGCGCCGACGGACGCCGTGCCGAATGCGTTCGCGACCAGCGTGCCGATGTCCAGCGGCTGCGGGGCCTCGGACTTGCCGACCCAGGCGTCGAGAGGGGCTCTCAAGCGTTTCAGCAAATCGCGCGCATGGTCGCAGGAAACGGAAATCTGCCGCGCAATCTCGCTTGTTTCGGCAGGATCCGATGGTGGACACTCGTTCAGGAACGAAAGCAACCCGATCGGCGCCGTCAAGGCGTTGTTCAAATCGTGGATCAAACCGCGAAGGACGATTTCGGGGAAAACGACTGTGCCGCCCTGGCCGAACAGGGAGAACATTTCCACGGCGACGGCATTCGGCGAAACGAGAATGGCCGCGCAGCCGCCGTCCGGGCCGAAAAGCTTCCAGGCCTTGGAATGAACCTGAATGGTCGAGCCGTCCCGGCAACGCAAATGGTAGCTGCCATGCCAGAAGCCCTCGCGCAGAAAGATCGCGCGCGCCTCGGCCGCCCGTTCGGCATCGGCCCAGAAATCGTCTCCGTGCCGCCCGATCATATCGTCGGGCCGCTCGGCGCCGGCCAAAGCGAGAATGTCCGGCGTCACATGAGTGATCGTCCCGGCCAAATCCGTCAGCAGCAGCGGCGGAACCCTGAACGACGGCGCCTCCGTTCCTTCTCCCCCGTGCATGGCCATACACGCCCCCCCAAAAAACCAGTCGTTATTTATGGCGCGGTTCCATGGCTCGTCGCTTGTACTAAAACGGCGTTAACGAAGCGCCATTCGCATCTCGCCCCATCTTTGTTTTCTTCGTTGCCTTCTGTTCAATTCCTTCGGGCTGCGGGCGTCAAGTCCGCCTTAAGTTTCCTTCCGCTCCGCGATAATTCCCCGCTTGCCGCCCGCTTTCGCCCTGAACAGCGCCAGCTTCAATTCCGGGATGCCGACGCCGGTCTTGGCGGAGACAGACAAAGGATCGGTCCCGGTTTCGCGGACGAACGTTGCCCGCAAATCGGCGGCTTCGGGTAGATCCATTTTATTGGCGACGACAAGAGTCGGCCGTTCGATCAGTTCCGGCTTGTGCAAACGCAATTCCTCGCGGATGCGGAAAAAGTCTTCATGCGGCGTTCGGCCGTCCACGCCGGCCATGTCCACGACAAGAACGAGGATCGGCGCCCGCTCGATATGCCGCAGAAACGCATGACCCAGCCCCGCGCCGCGATGCGCGCCTTCGATCAGACCGGGAATGTCGGCCACCGTCAGACGGGAGAATTCCGGGCTGATCAGCGTGCCCAGCGAAGGATGCAGCGTTGTGAAAGGATAGGCCGCCACTTTCGGGCGCGCATCGCTGAGCGCCGCCAGCAGCGAGGATTTGCCCGCGTTCGGAAAGCCGACCAGTCCGGCGTCGGCCACGGTTTTCAGTTCGAGCCGCAAGACGCGCTGTTCGCCCGGCTCGCCCGGCGTATGCTCCGTCGGCGCCTGGTGCGTGGACGATGTCCAGTGACAGTTGCCCAACCCGCCTTTGCCGCCGCGCGCCACGACCATGGTCTCGCCCGCCGTCACCAGCTCGCCCAGCACGGAACCGGTCTCGGCATCGCCAACCACCGTGCCGCACGGCACGCGCACAATCCGGTCGCGCCCGCGCCGGCCGTCCAGCCGCTTGCCCTTGCCATGAATGCCGCGCTCGGCATGCTGCCGAGGCTGATAGAAGATCGGAAGAAGAGAATTGAGATCGGGATCCGCCTGAAGAATCACATGCCCGCCGCGCCCGCCGTCGCCGCCGTCGGGCCCGCCTTTCGGCACGTACTTCTCGCGCCGGAAACTGCAGCATCCGTTTCCGCCGTCGCCCGCCCGCGCCTGCAGGGTGGCCACATCAATGAAACGGACCGTTTTCACGGATCAGGCCGATGCGACAACGCTGACGCGCCGCCCCTCCCGATCGAACGAAACCGTGCCGGCCGCCAGGGCGAACAGCGTGTCGTCCGTGCCGCGCTTGACGTTGCGGCCGGGATGAATGCGCGTGCCGCGCTGCCGCACCAGAATGGAGCCGGCCGTCACTGTTTGCCCGTCGAACCGTTTCACGCCCAGCCGCTTGGAATGACTGTCGCGCCCGTTTTTCGCCGAACCGCCGCTTTTCTTGTGTGCCATGATGAAACTCCCGTCAGACGGATTCGACCTTCAGCGCCGTCAGTTCCTGCCGATGCCCCTTCTTGCGGGCGTAGCCCTTGCGCCGTTTCTTCTTGAAGGAAATCGTTTTGGGCCCGCGCAAATGCTCGAGCACCGTACAGGAAATCTTCACTCCGTCCAGCGTCGGCTCGCCCACTTTCAGCGCCGTGCCGTCGGATACCGCCAGCACCGGCCCGATTTCCACCGTGGCCCCCGCTTCCGCTTCGAGCCGCTCGACATTCAGCTTGCTGCCGCTCTGCACCCGGTACTGCTTGCCGCCCGTTTCTATGATCGCATAGGGTTCCATGCCTGCCTTCTCCCGATTCTTTCCTTGCGCGCCCGCCGGGCCGACGAGCCCGATGCCTGTTTTTTTCCGACACGAAAAACGGGAAACTAATCAAAGCCCGCCGCCCTTGTCAAGCCATTGCAACAAAAATTTGCGAGCCAATCCCAAAGGTTCGCGGTTGCGCGCACAGCCAACCTTAAAGACTTTTCCCTTTTCCAGTCCAGAAAGACACACGTTTTTGAGTGTATCCTTATGTCCCTGGAATGCTTGAACACCCGCTGCGCTCAAGATAACGAAGGAAACGAAGTGTGCCCGCCTTTCTTTGTTTCCTTCGTTGCCTTCTGTTCAATCCCTTTGGGTTGCGGGCGCAGCCCGCGTTAAGCCTTTACTCAGCGCCATTCCCGTCAGAGCCCGTAGCCATCCCGAATTTCAACATTCCTTCATTCCCCGCTCCTTGGGACAACAGTTCTTTCATTTTGATATAAATATTTTTATTTTTTATTTGACACAATATGTTTTATATGAAACAAAAGGCGCCATGAAACGAGAAACCAATCAGTCGCTGGCGCATGTAGGAGAGAACATCCGGGCCTTGCGCCGACGTCGGCGCATGACCCAGACGGAGTTGGCGCGTCGGCTCGGCATGCGGCCCGGCCCGGTCAACTGCATCGAGAAAGGCAAGAACTTGCCTTCCGCGCGCGTCCTGCATCGGTTGTCGGAAATCTTGGATGCTCCGATCGACGCATTCTTTGCCGCCATGCCTTCGCGCTATTTCGACTGCCCGGCCTCCGCTTCGGCCGAGGCATCGGGCGGCGGGCCGTCCGCCCCTGCGGCGCGGCCGTGCGCGTGGCCCGCGCGCACGGGCGAGGAGCAGGCGGACATCCCCGAGCCGCTGCTGGCGACGACGGCGTCCTTGGCCGACGCGTTTCTGGCGCTGGAAGATCTCTGCGGCGCGCCCAAGAGCGCGCTGCTGCCCCTGACCCTGCCGTTCGAACGCACGGAATCGGGACTGGTCGGCTTGGCCGAGCGCGTGCGCCGACTGCTGGGCGTGAACGACGCCGTGATCTTCGATGTGGTCGAGCTGCTCGAGACTGCCGGGCTGCGGCTCGTGTTCGCGCCTTTGCCGGACGGCTGGGAAAGCGTTTCCTTTCACGATGCGAGACATGGCAACGCCTTTCTGTTCGTATCCTGCGCCGACGGCATGAACGCCGAGCGGCAATTGTTTCGGTTTGGCTACGAGCTGGGCCGACTGTACGCGCATGCGCCGGGGCGGACCGACAGTTCCGGCGAGCCGGGGCTGGACCGGCGCGGCAAGCCGTTCGATCCCGACCGTTTGTCCCGCCGGTTTGCCGCGCTGTTTCTCATGCCGGAATCCGCCGTGCGCGCGACCGTTGCGCAAACGGGCGTCGCGCCGGACGGCTGGACCTTGGCTTTGCTCTATCGGCTCAAGCATCGGTTCGGGGTTTCGGCCGAATCGTTTCTGTATCGGCTCGACGAACTGGGGCTGGTGACGTCCGTGTTGCGCAAGCGGTTTCAGCGAAGTCTGCGCGCCCATTACCGCGCGCACGGGAACGCCGAGCCCGACGCCACCCGTCGGATTTTGTCGCCGAACGGGCGGCTGGGCGATTTGCTTCATCTGGCGGCCGGCCGCCTGCCGGGCGACGGCGAGGTTGCACGCGTGCGCCGGCTTCTGAATTCGCTGAGGCTGCCGGGCCTGGAGGCGGGAGAATGAGCGCGTTCGTGCGATTGCCCTTCGCGTGCGCGCCGCGTCACGCCTCCGCGCGCCGAGACGGCGGATGGCGTCGGCTGCTGATCTTGCGGCTGGCCCGCGCCCGGCGAACCCTTGCCCGTCCGCCCGGCCCGGCGGTCGGGGAGCAGTTGCTGTTCGCGTTTGCGAAAGGGATGGCGTCGTGATAGAGGAAACGGCAGGGCATCCATTTGAAATTTCAAATCTGAAATATGACATTTGACATTTGAACGCGGGCGCCGGCCCGCCTGACGAGAAGGAACGAATGACCGCCTACGCGCACACGCATCCGGATTACCCCAAAGATCCGTCGCATTGGCAACCGTTGGAGGCCCATCTAAGAAACGTGGCCGAACTGGCGGCGGAATTCGCGCGTCCGTTCGGCGGCGAAGAATGGGCGCGCGTGGCCGGCCTTTGGCACGACCTGGGAAAATACTCGGACGCTTTCCAAAAGAAACTGTTCGATGCGAACGGCATGGAATCGCACTTGGAAACTATTCCCGGTAAAGTCGTCCATTCGGAAGCGGGCGGGCATCTGGCGCAATTGAACGGTTGGCGCGGAATAGATCGTGCGCTCTGCTGGCTGATCATGGGACACCACACCGGCCTGACAGACTATGAGCCGCATGACAGCGGAGCAAGAGCGCTGAGCCTGAAAATGCGACATCCTGAAAAGGCGGAGCCGCTGCTGGATCGAATTCCGGACAGCATCCGGCAACAGCCTCAACCATCCGCACCCAAACCGCTGCTGGACGGCGCCGATGTAGCGTTCTTCATCCGCATGCTTTTTTCCTGTCTTGTGGATGCGGACTTCCTCGACACGGAGCGGTTTATGAACCGCGAAAAATCCGGCTTGCGAACCGCACCGTATCCGGAAATGAACGTTCTATTGAAGGCGTTTAACAAACACATGGACGGCTTGTGTTCGTCCGCGCCCGACACGGAAGTAAACCGCGTTCGCGCCAGTGTGCTTGCGCAATGCCGCTCGGCTGCCGAGAGTCAGCCCAATGTGTTTTCGCTTACTGTTCCCACGGGCGGAGGGAAAACGCTGGCTTCCATGGCCTTTGCCTTGCGACATGCCGTGAAACACGGCAAACGGCGAATCATTTACGTGATCCCGTACACAAGCATCATTGAGCAAACCGCCAGCGTGTTTCGTTCCATTCCAGGATTCGAACAGGCCGTGCTTGAACATCACACCAATGTAGCGGATAGCGGAGAAAGCAGGGAAAGCGTTCGTAGCCGTTTGGCGGCCGAAAACTGGGATGCGCCCGTCATCGTTACCACAAGCGTTCAATTTTTCGAATCGTTGTACGCATGCCGAACAAGCCGATGCCGAAAACTGCACAACATGGCCAATAGCGTAACCGTATTCGACGAGGCGCAATGCCTGCCCCCCGAATGTCTCCGCCCCATTGTCTTCGCCATCCGGGAATTGCGCCGCCATTACGGAACAACGGCCGTGCTGTGCACGGCTACGCAACCGGTTTTGGAAAAGACGGACAGCTTCGATTTCAAGTTTCGCGAAGGCTTCGATCGTGTTGTCCCCATCATTGACTATCCAGACCGGCTCGCGGAACAATTGAAACGAGTCGAGGTTAAGACGCTAGCCGATCTTGCCCCTTTGACGCCCTTTGAAATCTCCAGCCGCATCGCAGCGATCACCCGGCCTGTATTGTGTATCGTTAACAGCAAAAGAGGCGCCCGCGCGATAGCGGAAGCGCTGTCGGCCGAAACGACTCTCCACCTTTCGACGAACATGTGCGCCGAACACCGGTTGATTGTCATTGCCGAAATTAGAAGGCGTTTGGAACGTCATCCGAACGCAAAGCTGCATGTGATCAGCACATCCCTGGTTGAAGCGGGCGTGGACCTTGATTTTCCCATCGTCTTTCGCGCGCTGGCCGGTCTCGACTCCATCGCGCAGGCGGCCGGGCGATGCAATCGGGAAGGCCGCCTGCCGACCGCGGGGGAAACCTTTGTGTTCGCCCCCGAACGACAGCCTGCTTACGTTCGGCAACCGGTATCGCTGGGACGGGAATTTCTGCGCGCGGATCGTATGGGCGATATCTTCAAGCCGGAAACCTTCTGCCGTTATTTTCGCCTGCGTTTCTTTCAATTGGGCAGTTCGGCGCTTGACAGCCATGGCATTCGTCCTTTGTTATCGGGCAATATGGACTTCGCATTTCGAACAGCGGCAAATCGTTTTCGCATGATAGACGACGATTGGCAGCGTTCCCTGATCGTACCCTTTGGCGAAGCGCAGGCATTGCTGGATCGCATGGCGACCCGCGAATGGGAAGCCCGCATGCTGCTGAGAGCGTTGCAACGTTATGCCGTTTCCGTTCCGTTGAAAACGCACGAGCGCCTGCTGTCGGAAGGGTATGCGCGGGAATGGAAAACCATGCCGGGCCTGTATGTTCTCGACGACAAAGCGCTGTATTCCGACAAATACGGTTTTACGCACCCCGACGAAATCAATGGCTACGAACCGGAAACCGTTATTGCTTGAAGGAGGCAAGATGAACAGAAGCGATCCATTCCGTTTGAGAGTAAGCGGGCCCAACGCTTGTTTTACGCGTCCGGAAATGAAAGTCGAGCGGGTTAGTTACGAAACAATAACCCCTTCGGCTGCGCGCGGCATATTCGAGGCCATTTTGTGGAAGCCGGCCATACGCTGGCGTATCCTGCGCGTGGACGTACTCAACCCTGTGCAATGGGAATCCGTGCGCCGCAACGAGGTCGGCTGCGTCGCCTCGGCAAGCCTGGCAAAGGCCGCCATGAAACGGGGCACGGGCGAATTGGGCATATATGTCGAGGAACAACGTCAGCAGCGGGCCGGTCTGTTTCTGCGCGATGTCGCGTATGTGCTTCATGCCACGTTCGAAATGACCGACAAGGCCGGGCCGGAAGACACCGTAACCAAATTCGAGCAAATGTTCATTCGCCGAGCTTCGTCCGGCCAGTGCTTTCATCGCCCTTATTTCGGATGCCGTGAATTTCCCGTTCATTTCGAGTTTGTTCCGCGCGATGCCGAACCGATCCCGACAATTCCCGAAACCCGCGATCTAGGATGGATGCTTTTCGATATGGATTATTCGGGGAAGGAACCTGTACCGCAATTCTTTCATGCCCGCATGGAAAACGGCAGTCTTGACCTGGAAAACATGGAGGTGCGCTCATGATCCTGAAAGCGCTGGCGGAATACTATGAACGCTTGGCAAACGACCCGGAAGCCGATGTCGCGCCGTACGGCTTTGAATACAAAGCGATCCCCTTTCTGATTGTCGTAGCCAAGGACGGCAGCTTTCTGAACATACGCGACATGCGGCAGGGCGAGGGGAAACAGAAAACGGCGCGCGAGTTTTGCTTGCCTCGCGGCGAAAAGAAAGCCTCGGGAATCAAGGCCAACCTGTTGTGGGACAATCCGCAATATGTGCTGGGAGCACCCAAGTCCGATGCCAAGAAGGATGTGAAAAAGGCCCGCGACGCCTTGAAAGCGTTTCAATGCCGCTTGACGCAAGACCTCGCGGACATTGACGACGACGGCGTCAACGCGCTTAAGAATTTCTATGATCGGAAACAGCTCGAGCAGGTCGCGTCTCACGAGCTGTTCCCCGAGATCATGCAGGAGAACGCCAACCTTACGTTCATCCTGGACGGTGACGATATGCCGGTCGCCCAGAGAGCGGCCATAACGGAGAAAGCAACGAGCCTCTTCAGCCGGATACGCGATGGCGTTGAACAGCGGGCGAGCGCTATTAGCGGGAAGCAGGATGAAGCGGCGATCCTGCATGCGGCCATCAAAGGCGTGTGGGGAGCGCAGACCTCTGGCGCCAACATTGTCAGCTTCAACGACGACGCCTACTGTTCCTACGGAAAAACAAAGAAAGATCAGGGGCTGAACGCGCCCGTCGGCAAACATGACGAGTTCGCCTACACGACAGCGCTGAACCGGCTTCTTTCGAAGCATTCCAGACAACGCATGCAAGTCGGCGACGCCAGCACGGTGTTCTGGGCGAAAGATTCCTGCGATTTGGAATCCGACTTGCCGTCGTATCTGTCTCCGGCCAAGGGCGAGGAGGCTGTAAGCTACGGAAAAATCAAATCGCTTCTGTCCGCCGTTCGAACGGGCATCCCGCCCGAAGACGGCGCCCTGCCGTTCTATGTGCTGGGATTGTCTCCCAACGCTTCGCGAATTGCCGTCCGTTTCTGGTATGCGGGAAACGTCAAGGAAGTCAAGGAACGGCTCGCGCAGCATTTTCTGGATATCGCCATCGTTCGCGGGCCGCACGACCCCGACTATCTCTCGTTGTTTCAGATGCTGGTCGCCACGGCGACGGAACATAAAGCCGACAATATCCCGCCCAATCTGGGCGGAGAGTTCGCTCGTTCCATCCTGTCGGGAACATCCTATCCCCGAACCCTGCTGGCCAATGCCATCCGGCGGTGCAAGGCCGAACAGAAGATTGATTATGCGCGCGCGGCCATTATCAAGGGTTTTTTAGCGCGAAACGCCCGTCTGTCCAACCAAACAACAAAGGAGGTGGCTATGGGATTGGATCGGGAATACGACAACATCGGATACGTGTTGGGACGGCTCTTCGCCGTGCTGGAACGTATTCAGGAACAAGCGCAGGGTAGAGGCTTGAACAAAACGATTCGGGATGCGTATTTCGGCGCCGCCGCAAGTTCGCCCTTGGTCACGTTCAAGCGTTTGCAGGATTTGGCCATTCATCATCTTGCCAAAATCCGCCATGCCGGAAAAAGCGCTGTGTGGCTCGAACAACAAATGCAGGATGTCCTCGGGCACGTGCCGCCGCAGGGGATACCCTCCATTCTTTCGCTGGAGGATCAGGGCCGGTTTGCTATCGGCTACTATCATCAGCGACAGGAATTCTTCAAAAAGAAAGAGGCCGGTGAAACCGTAAACGAGGAACAAGGAGAGGAATCATGAGCAAACCCGTCGAGAACCGTTATGAATTCGCGTTGCTTTTCGATGTCAGGGACGGCAATCCCAATGGAGATCCAGATGCGGGGAATCTGCCGCGCATCGACCCCGAAACGGGCAACGGCCTCGTCACAGATGTATGCCTGAAGCGCAAAGTGCGCAACTATGTCGGGTTGGTCAAGGACGAGCAGCCTCCGTTTGAAATCTATGTCAAAGAAAAGGCGGTGTTGACGAATCAGCAAAAGCGAGCGTATGAAGCGCTGGCCAGCGACGAAAAAGAGGGGAAAACCACGACAGAACAGGCCAAGGCTTGGATGTGCAAGAACTTTTTCGATATTCGCGCCTTCGGAGCGGTCATGTCGCTCAAGGAGTTCAATTGCGGCCAGGTGCGCGGCCCGATTCAACTCGGTTTTGCCCGAAGCGTGGATCGCATATTCACAGGAGAGCACTCGATAACCAGAATGGCTGTGGCCACGCAAGCGGAAGCCGACAAGCAAGGCGGCGACAATCGCACGATGGGGCGCAAGTTCACAATTCCATACGGACTCTATCGCGTTCATGGGTATGTGTCCGCGCCACTGGCAAAACAAACCGGGTTTTCCGAAGAGGACCTTGATCTGTTCTGGAACGCCTTGATCAACATGTTCGATCATGACCGATCGGCGGCGCGCGGCGAAATGGCGCCACGCAAACTGATCGTATTCAAGCACGATTCCGCGCTCGGCAACGCCCCGGCACAGAAGCTCTTCGATCTGGTCAAGGTCGAACGGGTTGACGAAACTCGTCCGCCCCGCTCCTTCTCCGACTACGCCGTCACGGTCGGTCAGCCGCCGGAGGGCGTGGAATTGATCGAAATGATCTAGTCTGGGCCGCCGTTTGAAACGTGCAATCTGAAATCTGAAATCGGGATGCCGATGCAGCCCGCCGCAGCCAACAACCGTCCCCGCCGACGGCCTTCCGTCGGCGGGGGAGACTTGGCCCCATGTCCGTTTTTCCCGAACAGCTTGATCTGGATTTCGGCGCGCCGGCCGAAGATGGCTACGCCATCTGGCAGTGGCAGCGAAAGCAGGCTCTCCAGCGCGTATCCAAGGAATGGGGGCTGCCACTGGAACAACCGGTCCGCCTGCGCTTGACGGGTATCGATGGCGAATTCGTCGGCATCCTCAGATTGAATGCCATGCCAACGACGCTGGACCGAAAGCTGCCTCTGCAACTGAGAATGGACCATCATGTCTTCGAGAGCACGGAAATCGAGTTCTGTTCATTGGATCAAACATGACAGATATCCTCTACAACGAAGACGAGTTGCTGCCCGTCTCCGCCCTGCAGCATCTGGCCTTTTGCGAACGGCAGTGCGCATTGATCCATCTGGAAGGGCAATGGGCGGAAAACCGGCTGACGGCGGAAGGGCGCATCTTGCACGAACGGGCGCATAAGACCGACAGCGAAACGCGACGCGATGTGCGAACGGCCCGAGGCTTGCGCTTGCGGTCGCTGCGGCTTGGCCTTGTCGGCGTCGCCGATGTCGTCGAATTCCACCGCTCCGAAACCGGCGTTGCCATAGAAGGGCTTCCGGGACGATGGCGGGTGTTTCCGGTCGAATACAAGCGCGGCAAGCCGAAGGCGGATTCATGCGACGAGATTCAGCTTTGCGCCCAAGCCATGTGTCTGGAGGAAATGCTGGCATGCGACATTGCCGAAGGCGCGCTGTTCTACGGAAAGCAGAAGCGCAGAAAACAGGTTGCTCTCGATGCCGTGCTGCGCGAAGAGACCGCCGCGGCCAGTCGCCGATTGCACGATCTCCTCGCTTCCGGCACAACGCCGGCCGCCACATTCGAACCGAAATGCCGACAGTGCTCGCTGAGCGAACTGTGCATGCCCGATACCGTGGGCTGCGGGAAATCGGCCTGCCGCTATTTGCATAACGCCATCGAACATAATCTGCGGCGGTCTCAAACCATTTGAAAGCGGCTGTCGCAAACCATTTGAAATTTGAAATATGAAATTTGAAATCTGATAATCCGCAGCCAGAGAAAACACGCGCAGCCATGAAGAAATACCTCAATACGCTGTTTGTAACGACACAAGGCGCCTACCTGAACAAGGAGGGCGAGTCGGTGGTGGTCAGCGTGGACCGCGAAATCCGCTTGCGCGTCCCCGTGCACGCTCTGTCCGGGATCGTGTGTTTCGGCAATGTGCTGTGCAGCCCGTTTCTGATGCGACACTGCGCCGATCATCAGGTTCTGATCAGCTTCCTGAGCGAAAACGGAAGATTCCTCGCACGCGTACAGGGCGCGGTCGCCGGAAACGTGCTGTTGCGGCGCAAACAATACCGCATGGCCGACGATCCGCAAGCTTGCGTCCGCATTGCCAAGGCCATGCTTCTGGCCAAAGCGGCGAACGCCCGAACGGTGCTGCAGAGGGCAGCCCGGGATCACGCCGACAAATCCGGAATGAGCGCTGTGGAAACAGCCGCCACGCGTATCGGCATGCTCATGCGAAGAATACGAAGCGAGGAAGACCTCGATGCCCTGCGCGGACGCGAAGGCGATACGAGCCGCGTGTATTTCGGCGTGTTCGACCATCTGCTGACAAGTCAGAAAGAGACCTTCTTCTTCCGGGAACGCAACCGGCGCCCGCCTTTGGACAACATGAACGCGTTGCTGTCTTTCATCTATACCCTGCTGGTCCACGACTGCGCGGGCGCGCTGGAGGCAGTCGGACTGGACCCGCAGGTCGGCTTTCTGCATCGCGACCGGCCGGGACGGCCAAGCCTTGCGCTCGATCTCATGGAGGAATTCCGACCGTTTTTCGCCGACCGGCTGGCGCTGTCGCTGGTGAATCTGCGTCAAATACAGGGAAATGGATTCAGAAAAACCGAATCGGGCGCGGTCGAAATGGACGACGACACCCGAAAGACTTTACTGACCGCCTATCAGAAAAGAAAGACCGAAGAAATGATCCACCCGTTCATAGGCGAAACCGCTGCGCTAGGCATATTCTTCCACTTGCAGGCCCAACTCCTGGCGCGGCATATTCGTGGCGATTTGGACGGTTATCCTCCTGTAGTATGGAAATGAGAAACGCCCAGAGAAAGGACATCCCATGAAGTACGAGAACTTCGAAGACCTGCCCGTGTGGAACGACGCGATCGCTTTGGCGGCAGAGATTTTCCGGATCACCGAAGACAAGGCATTCCGCTTCAAAGGCGATATCGCGAACCAGATTCAGCGCGCCGGACTTTCCGTCTCCAACAACATCGCGGAAGGATTCGAGCGGGGAACAACCTCCGATCTGATTACGTTCCTCTACTACGCGAAAGGTTCGGCCGGGGAAGTGCGTTCCGTCTGCCATGTCATGAACAGGCTGCCGTACTTCCGGCATTTGAAATCTGATATTTCAGATTTGATATCCAAGGCGCGCGACATATCGCGCCAACTGGGCGGATGGGCCTTCTCCATGCAGGAATCCGATATTGCGGGAACCCGCCACTTGACCGAACAGTCCCGGGACTCCTATCGTTCCAAGAAGAATGCCGAAGGATTGCTGAGCCAAATCAGGGCCAATCATGAAAAATTCGTCGAAGAACTCGTGCGCCAGCGAAACAAGGATGCGTCTCGCCAGGAGGATTCCCGGTCATGATGGTTTTAGTCAGCTATGATGTGTCCACGGTGGACAAGGCGGGCTGCCGACGCTTGCGCAAAGTGGCCAAAGCCTGCCTGGATTACGGACAGCGAGTCCAAAACTCCGTTTTCGAATGCGATATTGATCCGGCGCAATGGACGGCGTTGAAAAACACCCTCGTCGAAATTGCCGATCCTGGAAGCGACAGCCTTCGCTTCTACTTTCTCGGCAGCAACTGGCAACGGCGTGTTGAACATGTCGGCGCCAAGCCCGTACCGGACATTCGCAACGATCCTTTGGTCGTGTAATCGCTTGTCCGCGAACCGGAAGCTGCCATGAATTTCGGCCAAGGTTCGCGGAAAGCTGCAATTTGTTCTT
>SLKS01000172.1 GCA_007134465.1 Kiritimatiellia bacterium
CTGGTTTCAGCCCGCTTCACAGATCGTATCCTGGGCAAGGTGGCACGGGCATCTTGCCCGTGTTTTCATCAGAAAAGCGCTAGTGGCTTTGCTGTTCCGGTTGAGCGGAAGGGTAGAAAGGGAGGCGTCGTGCCGAAAAACGGTATATCCGAAAAGAACGCCTGCTGGATCGGGTTCGATCTGGGCGGGACCAAGATGCTGGCCGAAGTATTCGACAACCAGTACAGGATTCTGGGAAAGAAGCGGCGCAAAACGCGTGGCAACGGCGAGAACGCCTCGCCGCTGGACCGGATTGCCGCCACGGTGCGCGATGCGCTGGCCGACGCTGGCCGGGAGCCCGACAATCTGGCGGGCATCGGCATTGGCGTGCCGGGGCCGCTGGACATCGAAAAAGGCGTATTGCTGGAATCGGTCAATTTGGGTTGGGATAAGCTTCCGTTGAAGGCGGGTCTCGAAAAGGCGTTTGGCTGTCCGGTTATCGTCGCGAACGATGTGGATGTGGGGCTGTATGGCGAGTATTTGTTCGGCGCGGCGCAGGACGCGCGCTGCGCGATAGGCGTGTTCCCGGGTACGGGCATTGGCGGCGCCTGCGTGTACGAGGGCCGCATCCTGCGCGGGAAGGCGCGGTCCTGCTTCGAAATCGGCCATATCCAGGTTCTGCCCGACGGGCCGCTGTGCGGATGCGGGCAGCATGGTTGCCTGGAAGCCGTCGCCAGCAGGCTGGCGGTCTCTTCTTCGGCGGCGGCGGCGGCGATGCGCGGCGAAGCGCCGCATTTGCTCGCCGCCCAAGGCACGGATGCGGCGCAGATCCGCAGCAAGGCCCTGGCCGATGCCGTTGCCGCTGGCGACCGCGCGATCGAAACGCTGGTGCGGGATGCCGCGCGCTGGCTGGGTGTCGGCATCGCTACGGCGGCAAGCCTGCTGGCGCCCGATACCGTCGTGCTCGGCGGCGGCATGGTCGAAGCCATGCCGGACCTCTTTCTGAAGGAAGCGGAAGCATCCGCCCGCGCCCATGTCATGCGCTCTATTCGCGACACGTTCGCGGTAGAGGTGGCGCGGCTGGGCGACAGTGCGGCCACGTTGGGCGCGGCCGCCTGGGCGCGAACGTGTGTAGACGGAGAGAACGGCCCATCGTGAAACCGTCCCGACAGAACCGGCGCGGCGTTGCTGCGAAAGGCGGCAAAAAAAGCGCGAGCGCAACCGTCGCGAGCAGCGGCGCTCAGCCGCAGCCGGGCGAGGCTCCGGGCATTTTCGCCGTCATCGAGCTCGGTTCGTCGTCGGTGCGCATGGCCATCGCCCAGCGCGGCAAGAACGGCGCGCTCGAACCGCTCGATTCGCTCCAGCAGACCGTCACGCTGGGCAAGGACGTGTTTGCCACCGGCCAAATCCGGCACGAGACGATCGAACAATGCGTGGCCGCCTTGCGCAATTTCCTGACCGTACTCCGCGAATACGGCGCGCATCGGACGTGCCAGGTGCGCGCGGTAGCGACCAGCGCGTTGCGCGAGGCCGCCAACAGCGAAACCGTGCTGGACCGCATCGCCATCGCCACCGGACTCGACGTCGAAATGATGGACGAGGCCGAAGTCAACCGTTTCACGTTTCTGGCCGTCCATCCCGCGATCGAAGCCCGCCCGCGATCGCACGGCCAACCGACGCTTGTGATGGAAGTCGGCGGCGGCAGCACGGAATATCTGTTGCTCCGGCAGGGCGAAGTGCTTGCGTCCGGCACGTTCCGGCTGGGCGCCCTGCGGCTCCGGGCTACGGTGGAAGAACCCCGCTTTCCCGTCGGCAGGATTCGCGATACCATGCTCTCCTATGTCCGCCAGGCGATCGAACCGCTTGCCGGCGTCGCGCGGCCGTATCCTTCGGTCCGGATTTTGGCCTTGGGCGGCGACATCCGTTTCGCCGCCAGCCTGCTGCGCAACCGTCAGGACGACCGGGCGCTGACAAAAGTGAATGTAAAAGAGTTGGCGGGGCTCGCCGACCGAATGCTGGACTTGTCGGTCGAGGAAACGGTGCGCAAGCATCGCCTGTCCTTTCCGGACGCCGAAACGCTGGGTCCTGCGCTTATGGCCTACGTGGAAATCGCGCGCTTGCTGAAACAGAATGCGCTTTGGGTCGGTCAGGCCAATTTGCGCAAAGGCATACTGGCGGACATGGCCGGCCACGATCCCTGGTCCGAGACGTTCAAGAAGCAGATTCTGCGTTCAGCCCGCAACATCGGCGATAAATACGGGTACGACGCGCGCCACGCCGATGTGACGGCGCATCTCTGCCGCCAACTGTTTGCCGCCTTGCGCGAGGAGCATCGGCTGGACGCGCGCTACGAGCTGATCCTGACCGTGGCGGCGCTGCTGCACGAGATCGGCGGATTCGTGAGCAATCGCAGCCATCACAAGCACTCGATGTACCTGATTCTGAACAGCGAGATTTTCGGGTTGAGCGCGCGCGATCTGCGACTGGTCGCGCTTGTCGCCCGCTATCATCGGCGGGCACTGCCGAAGTCGGGCCATGAGCTATACAGCGTGCTTGACCGAAACGACCGCATTGTCGTGTCCAAGCTGGCCGCGCTCTTGCGCGTGGCCGATGCGCTGGGCCGTCAGCGCCGGACACGCCGCGATATCCGGGTGGCCTTGCGCGGCGGGCGCGTGGTCGTGTCGGTGAAGTCGGCGGAAGACCTGACGCTCGAAGAACATGCGTTGCGCGAGAAAGGGCCCATGTTCCAATATGTGTACGGCAAGGAACTGATTCTGGAAAGAATTTGAGCGTTCTTTGTTCGACGTTCCTCGTTCGTCGTTCATGAACGAGGGGAAAGAGGTGTTGGAACCGCTGCCGCTCGGAACCGGCAAGAACACAAACGAAAAAACGCATGTCCTCGCAGAAAGGTGCTTCATGGCGCGCAAGAAGAACGTATTCATGAACCGCGAGCTGAGCTGGCTGGAATTCAACCAGCGCGTGCTCGACGAAGCGCTCGATCCCGAGACGCCGTTGCTGGAACGGGTCAATTTCCTGGCCATCACCGTCGGCAACCTGGACGAGTTCTTCATGGTGCGGGTCGGCGGCCTGCTGCTCATGGCGGAAAGCGGCCTGGCCCGAAGGGACGCAAGCGGACTGACCGCGCACGGTCAGTTGGAAGCCATCGCCAAACGGGTTCGCCAGATGTGCGACGACCAGTACGCCTGCTGGCGCGAACTGCTGGAACCCGAGCTGGCCGACGCCGGCATCGCGCGCCTCCAGCCCGGCGAACTGTCCGTGCCGCAACGCCGCCATCTGCAAACCGTGTTCGACGAGCAAATCTATCCGGCGCTGACGCCCATGCGCGTGGACGCGGCCGATCCCTTCCCGCTGCTGCGGCCGCGCGGCATTCATGTCGCCTTCCGGCTCAAGCCGAGCGCGGGCGAGGCCGCCCGCCCCCGGTTCGCCGTCATCCCGTTGGCGCCGAACATGCGACGCCTGATCGCCTTGCCGGACGAAAACGGCTACGCCTACATGACGGCCGAGGACGCGGTGCGCATGTTCTCCGACCGCTTCTTTCCTGATGAACCCGTCGTGGAAGCCGTGCCGTTTCGCATCACCCGCAATGCCGATCTCGAGGCGCGCGAGGATTTCACCGACGATTTCCGGGCCGAAATGCAAGCCGTGCTCGACCGCCGCAAGCAGGGCGATTGCGTCCGGCTCGAAATCCGGACCGGCATCTCCAAAATCCTGCTCGCCTTTCTCCAGAAGGCGCTGGGCGTTCACGCCCGGCAAACCTTCGTCGTGCCGGGACCGGTCCATCTGGCCGACATGAGCGAGCTGGTCGCGCTCGAAGGGTTCGAAGCGCTGCGCTTCAAGCCCTGGCCCCCGCGGCCCTCCCCGCAAATCGTTCCGCAAAAAAGTCTGTTCGAGCAAATCGCCCGCAAGGACATTCTCCTCCTTCATCCTTACGACAGTTTCGAGCCCGTCCTGCGTTTCGTGCGCGAGGCCGCCAGCGATCCGCAGGTTCTCGCCATCAAGCAGACGCTCTATCGCACAAGCGCGGACAGCCCGGTGATCGCCGCGCTGCGACAGGCGGCGGAAAACGGCAAAGCCGTCACGGCGGTCGTCGAACTCAAGGCGCGCTTCGACGAAGCGCGCAACATCGAACGCGCGCGCGACCTCGAAAAAGCAGGCGCCCAGGTGATTTATGGCGTCAAGGGACTCAAGACCCACTCGAAAATCTGTCTCGTCGTCCGGCAGGAACCCGGCGGCGTGGCCCGCTACCTTCATCTCGGCACCGGCAACTACAACGAGAAAACCGCCCGCCTCTACAGCGATATCAGCCTGTTCACCTGTCAGCCCGATTTCGGAACCGACGCCTCCTCCTTTTTCAACGCGATTTGCGGCTATACCGAACCGCGCCCGTTCCTTAAACTGTCCGTCGCGCCTTTCCATATGCGCGAAACGCTGCTGGAACTGATCCACGCCGAAACGGAACGCCGTCGCCAGGGCCA
>SLKS01000104.1 GCA_007134465.1 Kiritimatiellia bacterium
ATTCGGCCGATCGGCTCTCCTACATTAAGCGGTTCTCGATCGGGGGCACGATTCTGAACAAGGAATACCGCTGCGCACTGCCGGACGCGCGCGTGCATCTGCTCGAGGAAGGCACGCCGGATACCATTTACGTCAAGTACCGGCCCGCCAAAGGCCAGCGCATCCACCGGCAGACCTTCGAGCCCAGCAAGATCGCGGTCAAGGGCGCGCAGGCGCGCGGCAACCATCTGACCAGCAAAAGCATCGAGCGCATCTGGACCCGCCCGCCCGTCGGCTGGGAAGACGATGTGCGCGGCGCGACGCTCTCGCTGTAGAAAGGAGCGCAATGAACACCCGGCCCAACATCCTGTTCATCATGACCGACGATCACGCCAGCCAGGCGCTGAGCTGCTACGGAAGCCGCGTGAACCGCACGCCGCAGCTCGATCGGATCGCGAACGAGGGCGTGCGCTTCAATCATTGCTACGTGACCAACTCGATTTGCACGCCGAGTCGCGCCACGATTCTGACCGGTACGCACAACCACATCAACCGGGTAACGACGCTCCGCACCCACCTGGACAATCGGCTTCCGAACGTGGCCAAGCATCTTCGCAGCGGCGGCTATCAAACCGCCATGGTCGGAAAATGGCATTTGGGAGAGGGCCCGGCCCACTGCCCGACGGGCTTCGATTACTGGAGCGTGATCCCCGGACAGGGCCTGTATCACGATCCTGTTTTCATCGAACTTGGCGAGGAAATTGTGGAACCTGGCTACGTGACGGACATCACAACGGACAAGTGCCTGCAGTGGCTCGAACGCCGCGATCCGAACAAGCCTTTCTTTCTCATGTGCCATCACAAGGCGCCCCATCGGCCGTGGGACCCCAAGCCCGAACACCGTTCGCTGTATACCGATCCGATTCCAACCCCCGACTCCTTCGAGGACGATTACCGGAACCGGGCGGGCGCGGCGGAAGCCGCCCGCATGCGGGTCGCGCGCGACATGACCTATGACGATCTGGACCTGGTCGAACTGCCCGAATCCCCCGGCAAGCGCGAAATCGGCGGCGCCGGCCGCACCATCCCCTTCCCCGAGGACGACCGGCTCGACGGCTTTTCCTTGCGCTGCCGCAATACGGGCGAGATGTTCACGTTCAAAACCCAAGCCGAGCTGAAACGTTTCAAGTATCAGCGCTACATGCAGAAGTACCTGCAATGCGTTCACTCGATCGACGAGAATGTCGGACGCCTGCTCGACTGGCTCGATGCCAACGGTCTGGCCGACAACACGCTGGTGGTATACACGTCCGATCAGGGTTTCTTTCTCGGCGAGCACGGATGGTTCGACAAGCGCTTCATCTACGACGAAAGCTTCCGCATGCCGTTCCTGGTCCGCTACCCGCCGCTTGTGAAGCCCGGTTCCACGTGCGAGGCCATGGCCAGCAACGTGGATTTCGCGCAGACGTTCCTCGATGTCGCGGGGCTGCCGCAGCCCAACTACATGCAGGGCCGCTCCCTCAAGCCGCTCTTGCATGGAACCGTGCCCGACGATTGGACCGATCTGGCCTATCACCGCTACTGGATGAACCAGGACGACTGTCACAACGCCTACGCCCATTACGGCATCCGCACGCACGAGTTCAAAATCATCTACTGGTACAACCAGGACTGCGGCGAACCGGGCGCGCGGCCGGGAACCGGCCAGCCGGAATGGGAACTGTTCGACCTGCGCAAGGATCCGCTCGAACTGCGCAACGTGTACCATGATCCGGCCTATGCCGAAACCGTCGCGCTCATGACCGCCAAGCTCGAAGCCGAAATGCTGCGCATTGGCGATACGCCCATGCATTAGTCCTAAAACAAGCGAGTATTTCTGCTGCGAGCACGCCAACGCCAACGCCTGCGGCACTTGAGACGGGGTGCGCATTTCACCCATATTTCAATATGCGAGAATCGCGCGCCCCGCCTCAAGCACAGCATCTGCAGACGTTTGCGCACTCTCGCGACGAAACCCTCGCTTATTTCAGGACTAGTCCCGAAAAGCCTCTATGGCGCAGGGAAGATGCGAGCGAAGAGGATGATGGCCAGCGGAAGCGTTACGACCGATAGCGCGAAACTGGCCAGCAGCAGTTGACCGGCCAGCCGCCGCTGCCCGTTCATGCGGGCGACCACGGCCGGAACTGCGGAGACCGGCGGCACGGCGCATTGCAGAAGAATCATGAAGGCCACCGCCCGATCGGGCCGCCACAGCGCCAGAACGCCCAGCGCCGCCAAGGGCCAGAGCGCGTTCTTGAACGCCACGAACAGCGCCAGCTCGCGCCAGTAGAATGCGCGCGACTCCCGAAAATCGCGCGCCAACTGACTGCCGATCGTGATCATGATCAGCGGAATGGCAATCTGACCGATTTGTTCCATGCCATCCGTCAAGAACGCTGGAACAAGGCGGCCGGTTCCCGTTACGCGCAGGAGGATGGCCAGAACCGTCGCCCACAAGGCCGGATGGAAGCGGTTCAGCCAGCGGGTCGGCCCTTGCCGCCGATGATAGAACCAGCCGAACGTATTGAAGAACACGGCCGAAAACAGCATGGTAAACAGGATCAGGTCAACCAGGAGCGGCGAATCGGGCCCGTCCATCTGCCGAATCATGGCGATGGGCAGAAACAAGGCGTTCGGATAGAAGAGCGCCAAGGCGAATTCGCGGCGATAGCCGGCCCGCGCCGTACGGGCCAGCAGCAGCGAAGGCGCAAGCGTGACCGCCGTGAACGCCAGCCAGAGCAGAGGCCAGCGCCACCAATCGGCATGCGCGGCCGGGTCGAACTGTCGCATCAGGCTGGCGAACAGCAGGCAGGGAAACGCCACATCCAGCGCCAGATGCGCCAGCGCCCGTTCGACAGGTTCGGGCAGCGCGTCGCGCCAGGCCAGCCAGCCGCCGAGCGCCATCATCAGGAAGACCGCGCCGACAGCTTCCATCGCCGTACGTGCCAATTCCATTACTCCGCTCCTTCTTCCTGTTGCGGGGCGGACGCGGCGTCATTTGATCCGATCGCCGTCGGCGCCACGCCCACGAGAACGCCCGCCGTTTCCATCGGACGTGCCGGATCCGGCTTCATGGCTGTTCCTCCTCCTCCGCTTTCCCAGAAAGATTCTCCTGACAAGCCTATGGTCTCATGGCCGGACATCTGCCTGTGCGGCAGATGACTTGGGGGACGGCAGCGCCATCCGTTCTCATCCATGCCGCATTCGAATCTTTGCTTCCGACCGGGCAAGCCGGTCGGGGAGCGTTCCCCTGACGCGTTTCCCTGCCATCGCTCGCCAGCGGTCGGGGAGCGTTCGCCTGGCGCGTCCCCCTGCGCCCTTGTGGCGCAGGAGACAAAGACTGGCCGACAATACGTCGCACGACATTCATGTCGTACTCGCTGAACGTACCCGCATAGTAGCTGTCTTGCCAGATTCGGTTTCGCCCCAATAAATACGTCAGATTGTTCAGAAAAGCCAGCGCGATCGTCTCGGGCGACTCCTCGATGTTCCCTTTCAGAGCCATATGCAGATGGTCGGGCATAACCGACAAGGATTTGACACCATAGCCTTTCCCGTCGGCAATGCGCAAAGCCGCATCGCGAATGCCGCCCATCATGCCATAGTCCGCCATGCGGCAGCGCCCGCAAACGACGAAGACCAGATGAAGCGTGTACCAATAGCGTCCGGTATGCGTCATGATCGGCTGCGCAAGATCCACCTCTTCCCTTTCGATCGTGAAGGCTTCCATGCGCCGAACATAGCGCGGATCAACGAATCCTTCCTTGCGGACCTGCTTGCCGATGTAGCCTTGCACTGTCGCGCCGACATTTTCGCCTAGACTGCGGAACGACACCTTGCGACTGAAGCGGACGGGCGTGTTCCGTTGCCGCAGCGCATGCTGAAGACGACCCTTGGCGCGGGTCGCGCAAAGAACAGGACTCACACGGGGCTCGCTCGTGAACAAAATTTGGACCCGGTCGCCAAGAACGCGAAAGGTGTCGAGCCGCAATCCGTCGCCGGCCCACAGCGGCGCCGTTTGGGCGATGGCCTCGTCGGCGGTGGCTGGGAACCGGGCCCCTTCGGAAAGCCAGCCGGTCCAGTCGTAGCGAAGCGCGTGAACGGCGCGCACGGTTTTGGCGGTGTAAAAGGGACGCGGCTTGGCCCACTCGCGAATCTTTCGCTCCAGCGACGCAAGGTCGCTGGGGGCGGCGTCTCGTCCCTGACCGTCAGCAAGATCGCTGGGGGCGGCGGCCCGTCCCCGACCGCTGGCAAGGTCGCTGGGGGCGGCGTCATCGGCTCGTCCCCGACCGGAAGCAAGGCCGCCGCCGGGTATATCAGCCCGTCCCCGGCCGTTGGCAAGGTCGCCGCCGGATATATCAGCCCGTCCCCGGCCGTTGGCAAGGTCGCCGCCGGATATATCAGCCCGTCCCCGACCGTTGGCAAGGTCGCCGCCGGGTATATCAGCCCGTCCCCG
>SLKS01000146.1 GCA_007134465.1 Kiritimatiellia bacterium
AGACAAGATTTGGAGTGCGGCGACCTGGCGCCGCTTTGATCGGCGGGACCTGGCCCGCCAACCGGATTGCCGCGCGCCGGGTCGCGCGAAACAAAGCGGCGAGAGCTCGCCGCACTCCAAATCGGATGCGCACATCAACCAACGAACGTGGACGGGTAAAAACTGCGAAGCAAATGGAAGATATTGTCGCGTAGCCGCGCCAAATCTTCATTTGCGCCGTTGGATGCAGAAAAAGATTGATACTCCATCTGAATTGCTGCAGTATCTTGACGAGGTGAGATTATGTTGAAAACCGTAGAATCTACAATCGAAACGGACGGGCATATCCATTTGCACGAGCCGCTCCGCCTGGGGCATTCGTGCCGTGCAATCGTGACCATCATAGATGAGCCCAAAGCACCGGAGACAGCGCTGTTGAGCCAGCAGGCTCTCGCGCGCGACTGGGAACGTCCTGAGGAGGATGCGGCATGGTCTCACCTTCAGTAGGTTCGGTCGTTCTCGTCAGGTTTCCCTTTTCCGATTTGTCAGCAAGCAAGCTTCGCCCTGCGGTCGTTCTTGCCGGTGTTGATCGTGATGATTGGATTCTATGCCAGATCACCAGTAACGCTTATGCTGACCCCCGAGCAGTCGAGATTGCCGAATCGGACTTTGCAACGGGCAACCTGATGCGAACAAGCTATGCGAGACCTAGCAAGCTTTTCTCGGCAAATACATCTCTCATGCATCGGATTGCCGATGACCTGACACCGCCCAAGCTGACAGCCGTAGTGGATGCCGTTATCACCATCCTCCGTCCACAGAAATGAGAATCCAACAAGGTTGCTCCACGGTAACTTCCGAAGGCGCGCCTTCGGAAGAACCGTGAGCACCACGTTGAGTTCCCCTTTTCTAAAACCAGCGGTGTTTGGTCCCCCATTCAGCCAATTATCGACGGGCGGCGACACGTAAAGTCACTATCCTGGACATGGAGATCAGAGGGCATAGTGGATATTGGTTCCCTCGTCCAAAAGGTAAATGCAATTCATATATGGGGTGATCGCGAGATAAGCGTAGGGGAAATAACAGACGGCTCCTATTCACGACGCGTTGACTTGCGATAAGCTGCTGCATTTTAGATGACTTATGAAACTCACATCAAAAGAAATCCGAATGGCACTTGGTTAAGCGCATTGCGGAGTCGGTCCAGAGCCGAGCGTCGGGATCGCCCGAAAAGGACCTGGTGGAACACACTCAAGAAAGACAAGCGAGTTAATATTCGTATTTCCGCACGAGATTTGGAGGCTCTTCAAACTCGAGATAATGTGTTCTGACCTCCGACCTCTTGGGTTGCGCCCGCAGCCCGCCATAAGCTCTTTATTATGTTGATCTGTCGCCTGAGGGACGCTACAACTCCCTTTTGCTGTTTGGCACGGGTCCGCGCGCGACGCGTGCCCGGAGCGCCATACGGAGTCCGGTCCATGTCCGAAACTTTAACGCCCATGATGCGGCAATATCGCCTGCTCAAGGAGGAGAACGACCCGGAAATCGTGCTGTTCTTCCGGCTGGGCGATTTCTACGAGATGTTCTTCGACGACGCGCGCGTGGCGGCGGGCATCTTGGACATTGCGCTCACGCGCCGCAACGGCGTGCCCATGTGCGGCGTGCCGGCCCATGCCGTGGACGGCTATCTGGCCAAGATGATCCGGGCCGGCAAGAAAGTGGCTGTCTGCGACCAGGTCGAGGAGGCTGGCGCGTCGCCCGGTATTGTGCGCCGCGAGATCACGCGCGTTGTCACGCCCGGCACCGTGCTGGAAGAGGCCATGCTGGCGGCCGACAGCCACAATTTCCTGGCGGCGGTCGCGGATCGGAACGGGTGTTTCGGGCTGGCGTTTCTGGACCTGTCCACCGGTCGTTTCGAATGCGAAACGCTGCGCAACGCCACGGCGCTGGCCGACGGCTTGCGCCGCATCGCGCCCAAGGAATGCCTCGCGCCGGCCGCCCGGACGAACGATGCCGATTTCGCGTCCGCGCTGACCGAGGCCGGGCTTCCGGCGTTTACGCCGGGCGAGGACTGGACCTTTGAACCCGAGTGGGCGCGCGACACGCTGATCCGTCATTTCGGGCTGCATTCGCTCGAAGGGCTCGGCTGCGAGAACGCGCCCGAACTGATCGGGGCGGCGGCGGCCATTCTGCATTATGTGCGCGACGAGCTGCGCCGCGATATCGGCCATGTGCGCGCCTTGCGCGTGCGCCGGCCCGACGACGCGCTGTTCATGGACAGCGCCACCTGCCTGCACCTCGATCTCGTTCCGCCGCCCGGCCGCGAAAACACGCCCAGCCTGTTCGGCATGCTGAACGTGGCCAAGACGGCCATGGGCAGCCGGCTGCTGCGCGACTGGATCGTACGGCCGCTGGCCAAGGCCGAGCCGATCCGGCTGCGGCAGGACGCCGTCGAAGCGCTGTTCGCGCAACGGTCGGTTCTGACGGATCTGCGCAAGGCGTTCGCCGAGGTGCGCGACATGGAGCGACTGACCACGCGCGTGGCGGGCGGCGGCGGAAACGCGCGCGACATTCTGGCCATCGGCCAGTCGCTGGCGGCCGTCCCGGCCATGAAAACGCTGCTGGCCCCGCTGGCCGCGGCCCGCATCGCGACCTTGTGCGACCGGCTCGTTCCGCAGCCGGATCTGACGGATCTGATCGAACGCGCGATCGTTCCCGAGCCGCCGCTCGCCTTGCAGGAGGGGGGGCTGATCCAGCCCGGCTATCATGAGGAACTCGACACTTTGCGCCAGCTTGCCGGGGAAGGGCGGCAATGGCTGGCCGACTACCAGGCCCGGGAACAGCAGCGGACCGGCATCCGCACGCTCAAGGTGCGGCACAACAAGGTGTTCGGCTACTATATCGAAGTGTCCAAGGGCCAGCTTGATCGCGTGCCCGACGCCTACATCCGCAAGCAGACGCTGGTCAATGCCGAGCGCTTCGTCACGCCCGAGCTGAAGGAATACGAGAACAAGATTGTCGGCGCCCAGGAGCGCGCCTGCCGGCTCGAATACGAGCTGTTTCTGGAGGTGCGCGCCGCCGTGGCCGAGCGGGCCGACGCCTTGCGGGACATGGCCGGCGCCGTGGCCGAGCTCGATGTCCTGGCCGCTCTGGCCGACCGCGCCCTGGCCGCCGGCTATGTGCGGCCCGCCGTGGACAACAGCGATACGCTTTCCATTCGGGGCGGGCGCCATCCGGTGGTCGAGCAAATGCCCGACGCCGAACGGTTCGTGCCGAACGACGCCTTGCTGGACGGCGGCGAGAACCAGATGATCATCATTACCGGCCCGAACATGGCCGGCAAATCCACCTATATCCGGCAGGTGGCCGTGCTTGTGGTTCTGGCGCAAATGGGCTCGTTCGTACCGGCGGAAGCCATGCGCTGCGGAGTGGTGGACCGGCTGTTCACGCGCATCGGGGCCAGCGACGATCTGGCGCGCGGCCGCAGCACGTTCATGGTCGAGATGCAGGAAACCGCCCATATCCTGAACAACGCGACACCGCGCAGCCTGATTGTGCTGGACGAAATCGGCCGCGGCACGAGCACGTTCGACGGCATCAGCATCGCCTGGGCCGTGGCCGAATATTTGCACAACAATGCCGACGTCAAGGCCAAGACCCTGTTCGCCACCCATTATCACGAGCTCACCGACATGGCCTTGACTCTGCCCGGCGTCAAGAACTACAACGTACTGGTTCGCGAAGACAACGACCGCATCGCGTTTTTGCGCAAAATCGCGCCGGGCGGCTCCGACAAGAGCTACGGCATTCAGGTTGCGCGGCTGGCCGGCATGCCGGTGGACGTGGTGGATCGGGCCAAGGACATTCTGCTGAATCTCGAAGAAGGCGAACTCGGCGAAACGGGTTTCCCGAAACTCGCCCGCAGACGGCGGCCGGCCCGCAAGGACGACGAGCGGCAACTGGATTTGTTCGGTTGAATCGAGCGAGGGAATCGCATGGCCAAGACATTCATTCTCGATACGAACGTTCTGCTGCACGATGCCGAATGCATCGAAAGCTTCGCCGACAACACCGTGATCCTGCCCATGGCGGTGATCGAGGAGCTGGACCGGTTCAAAACCCGCAACGACGAGCTGGGCCGGCATGCGCGACAGGTGATCCGTCGGCTCGACGCCCTGCGCAAGAGCGGCAGCCTGCGCGACGGTGTCCCGCTCGCTTCCGGGGGGCTTCTGCGCATTCTGTCCAGCAAGACCCTGCCGAACGAAACCGGCTTGGACGACGCCATGGCCGACAACCGCATTCTGCGCGTGGCCTTTGCGCTCCATCGCGCGGGCGAACAGGTGATTTTCATCAGCAAGGACATTAACGCGCGCATCAAGGCCGATGCGCTGGGCCTGGCCAGCGAGGATTTCGAGCGGCAGAAGGTCAATTTCGACGAAATGTTCACAGGCTATTCCGAACAGACCGTACCCGGCTCGCTCGTGGACGAGTTCATGAAAACCGACAAGCTGGAACGGGAGGGGCTGGGCGCGCATCCCAACGCCTTCCTCATGCTGCGCGACGAGAACGATCCCAAGCACAACGCGCTGGCGCGCGTGGTGCGGCCCGGCACGCTGACCCATCTCCAGAAGAAGTACGACAGCGCCTGGAACATTCAGTCGCGCAACCGCGAACAGCGCCTGGCCCTCGAATTGCTGCTCAACCCTTCCGTGCAGATCGTGACGCTGCTCGGCCAGGCCGGTACCGGCAAAACGCTGCTGGCCCTGGCCGCCGGCCTGCATGCCGTGCTGAACAACCACAGCTACGACGGCATCCTGGTGTCGCGGCCGGTCGTTCCCATGGGCAAGGACATCGGCTATCTGCCCGGGGCCAAGGAGGAAAAACTGGTCAACTGGATGCAGCCGATCTTCGACAACCTCACCTATCTGCTGCGCAAGCCCGACAGCATACCCGTTGCGCCTTCCGGCAAGAAGAAAACGAAGGTCAGCGCGCAGGATCGGGTCCGCCATCTGCTCGACCGCAACGTGCTGGCGCTCGAGGCGCTCACCTATATCCGCGGCCGGTCCATCCCCAACCAGTATGTGATCGTGGACGAAGCGCAGAACTTGACGCCGCACGAGGTGAAAACCATTATCAGCCGCAGTGGCGAGTACACGAAGATGGTCCTGACCGGCGACCCCTACCAGATTGACAACCCCTATCTGGACGCCTCCAGCAACGGCCTGACCTACGCCGCCGAACGGCTTAAGGACCAGACGCTGCACGGCCATGTGACCCTGCGCAGCAGCGAACGCAGCAAGCTGGCCGCCATTGCCGCCGAGCATCTCTAGCAACCTATTGCCGAAAGAAAGGAGCGCCTGAATGAGCCTGTCCGAGGTTCTTGCCATCGCCCACCGGGGCGCATGCGCCTATGCGCCGGAAAACACGCGCGCGGCGTTCGATCTCGCCTTGCTTCAGGGCGCGACGCACATGGAACTCGATGTCCGCATCACGGCCGACGGAAAGGCCGCCGTCCTTCACGATCCTTCCCTCGAACGAACCACCAACGGAACCGGCCTGGCCGCGGAACGCACGCTGGCGGAACTGCAAACGCTCGATGCCGGATCCTGGTTTCATCCGAAATTCGTCGGCGAACGGATCCCTTCGTACCGTGAGGTTCTCGAACGCTATGCGGAACAGGCGCATCTGCACACCGAAATCAAGGATGCGCCAGCCGGATTCCCATCAGCCGTTGCCGATCTCATCCGGGAAGCCGGCGCGGAAAGCCAAACAACCGTCACATCGTTTTCCTTGCCGACTCTCGTAGAAATCCGCAGCCATGCGCCCGAACTGCGGCTCGGCTGGCTGGTTCATCGGCCGACGGATTCGATCGTCGCCACCGCGCAAAGCGCGGGCTTCGGCTTGCTGTGTCCCCGGGCGAGCCATGTGGGGGCGGCGCAAGTCCAACACCTGCATGAACAGGGCTTTGTCGTGCGGGTATGGGGTGTGAAAACCGAAGCGGAGATGCGCAAAGCCGCGGAAGACGGCGTGGACGGGATGACCGTTGATTTCCCCGACAAGCTTCTTCAGTATTTGAAGGAACACGGCTAGCCCATGAATCGCAAGACGTTGGTTTACTCCGTCCAATCCTCGAAAATACGAGCCAGCTTGGTTTCGGCGTATCGTTTCGCCAGAACCGATGCCGCCTGCTTGCGCGCTCCCTCGTCCGATTGGCGGCCGGCAAAGCGTTGTTGGACGAAATCGTTCATTTCCTCAAGGCCGCGAGCATACAGCTTGACTTTGGGGTTGTTCATCAGTTCCCGCTCTTCCGGAACCCCTCTAGCCATGCGACGCGGCTGTGCCATGCTCAGCAGTCGCGCCCAATCGTATGCGCTTTCAGGATCGTCTTCCTTGTGCTTTTCGATTTGGGCCCTGACAAATTTTTCCAAAGCCTCTCTTTCCTCGATCAAGTCGCGATCCGTTGGCCGCGCGGCGCGAAGCGTTGCGGCATTCAGCCACGTCATGCCATAGGTCAAATTCCTCGCATTGGCCCATGAATGGCCGCCGCTGAAGAAGGCCAGTTGCGAATCCGGATGGCCCACCCGTTGAAAATTGCGCGCCATGTCCCCCCGGTTGTAGCAAGTGGAGCCCGACAATCCGTAGGCCGCCACGGATGCGGGAATGTTGCCCAGCGGATTCCCGGCGCCGCACGCGAGAATGCCCGCAAACGACAGCTTGCTATTCCCGATGGTCATGGCCGCGCAACGCGAGCCGCCCGAGAATCCCGACACATAGCGGCGGTTGCGGCTCTTATCGACTGGCAGATTGGCTTCGGCATGGTTGATCATATGAAACACGGCCGGCCACCACCCTTCGAAGCCGTTGCGGGACTGCCGCGATATTGCCAGAAGCCAGTTGTTGGCATCGGCGCCTTGCGTATAGCGCCGCATACGGCCGGGGCTGCCTCCGTTCGGCGACATGATGTACAGGATGGGATATTTGCAGGCCGGATTGTAGGACGCTGGCGCATAGACATAGTACGACCACTTCTCCTCGCCGGGCACGACGATTTCGCCGCTGATCCTGCCGGGCTCGAGTTTCAGGTAACCATGATCCGCCACGGGAGCGGCCGGCTCTTCTTCTTTCGCTTTCCGGGCCGTCTCTTTCTGCGCCGCCACAGGTTTCGGCGGGGCAATCGCCGCCTGTAGAACCGCTGTCTGATCGCGGATCCGCTGGATTTCCTTTTCGAACGCCGCCGCGTCCTTGGCACTGTTTTCGCGCGAGGCGGCGACGTGACGCGCATGCAAATGGCGCAGATATTGATCCGAAAGATGCAGGATTCTGCGCGCGCCTTCCGTGCGAATCCGGTGGAAGCGGCTTCGTTGCATGTCATGCATTTCCAGCACGACAGGCGTCTCCTGTTCGCTCGCTCGGTCCGGAATGGAGGGAGTGGCGCGAAACCGCTCCGTTTCCCGTCTCAAGGCCTGCCATCCTTCCATGTCTCCGGCATGCCGGGTCCTGGCTTCCCGTTGCGCCAGCTCGCGCAAATACTGATTCCCGCTTTCCGCTTCCGCTTTCGCCTGTTCCGCTTCGATCTTGTCCCTGTGTTCCGTATAGACCTTCCTCATGCTGCTCAAGGCCTCGGGCTCCTCGCCCCACGCGGAAACCGAGACGAACGGCCCCAGAAGCGACAGAAAAAGCAAAGCGGAACCGGATTTTGCCCAATGGCCATACGGACGTCTCATGACATCCTCCTGTTTCTCGGATGCGATTATCGGCTAGAGCTCTTCCTCTCGAAATACACCGTAGGGCAGCCGGTGAGCATCTGTCAACGACTTTATCCTTGATGTTCCGGCCGACATAGGCTACAGGGCTTACCCAATGAACGGCGCGCTGAAGAACAAATTGATTCTCTTCTGGCTCCGGTCGGTCAAGAGGCTGACCACGCCGGCGGCCATGATCGAATTCGCATGTCGGCGCCAGGGCGACAAGCCGCTGCTGATCGAAGCCGAAAGCGGGAAAACGACGACATTCGCGGCCATGCGCGCGCGCGCCGGACGGCTGGCCGCCCGGTTCCGTTCGCAACTGGCGCCGGGCGATGTGCTGGCCTATGTCGCGCCGAACATGCCGGAATATTTCGAGGTGCGCGCCGCCGCGCATCTGGCCGGACTAATCTTCATGCCCCTGGCGGCCTCGCTTCCGCAGGAGACCGTCTTCTACTTTCTCGATTTTGTCAAGGCCAAGGGGCTTGTGTACGACGGCGAACTCGGCCTGCCGCCGGATCGCATCCGTCAAGCGGTCGGCAAGAACGCGGTTCTGGATTTGCGCGGAACAGAATACGCGCGTCTGGTCGAAAGCGGCCCCGAAGCCGACGGTCTCCCGGTCGCGGTTGCGCCGGACGACATCGCCACCTACAACATCAGTTCGGGCACGACGGGAAAGATTCCCAAGGTGGTGGCCATTTCTAATCGCGCCTGGGTATCGAGTTTCTACCAGCTCATGCTTACGGCCATTCCGGCCGGCGCCGGCACGAATCGCTACCTCTGCGCCATGCCCTATGCAACGGCCGGCTCCACCAGTTTTCTCCCCGTTCTCATGGCGGGCATGACGGTTCTCGTCGTTCGCGAGCCTTTCCCGCCGGCTACGCTGGCGGACGCGGCGCGGCAATACGGCGCATCGCGGATTTTCCTGACGCCCAGCCAGCTCTACGGCCTGCTCGATGTCTGCCGCGCCCGAAACGAACGCTTGCCCGATCTGGCCATGATCGTGACCGGCACGGAACACGCATCCGTGTCCTTGCTGCGCGAATGCGCGGAATGGTTTGGTCCGAAAATAGTCTGCGGGTACGGCATGGTCGAAGCCCTGCCGCCGCTCACGCAATTGCCGCCGGCCGATTATCTGGCCCCGGGCGGAACCGCACTGCGCGAAACGCGGCTGCGCAGCGCCGGACGCGTGGTGGGCGAAATCGAACTGCGAACGATGGACGAACAAGGCCGTCCGCTGCCGTCCGGCACGCCCGGCCGCATCGCCGTCCGCGGCGATACCGTCTGTCGCGGCTATGTGGACAATGCGGACGAGAACGCCGTCTGCTTCCGCGACGGCTGGTTTCTGAGCAGCGATTACGGCCGTTTGGACGATGACGGCTTTCTGCATGTCTTCGGACGCAAGCAGGACATTGTCGGTCGGAAAGCGGACGGCCAGCCGGTCTTCGCGAGCGACATCGAGGCCGTCTTCGAGAGCGCTTCGTGCGTGCGCCGCTGCGCCGCCGTTCGGCCCGATCCCGACCGGGAACCGGTTCTGTTTATCGTACTGCGCGGCGAAGCGAAAGAAAGCGAAGCGCAAGCGGAATTGGACGGCATACGCGCCGAATTGGAGCCCGAGCTGCGCCCGCGCGAGTTTCTGTTCCGCACCGCCCTGCCTGCCACGCCGCTCGGCAAGCTCGACCGGCGCACGCTTGCCGAGGAGGCGACCCGCAAAGGTGGCGACGAAGGGTACGCTTAAGAAAGCGAGTAAGAGTCTCGCTTGTTTTGGGTCTAGAGCGGATCGTCGGAAGCGAATTCGGCGCTGGCCTGGATGCGCCGCATTTCGGCATGCGCTTTCGCCGCTTCGTCCATGCGGCCGAGCTTGGTCAATTCTCTGCGCAGCGTTTCCAGCTCTTGGAGATGCTCCTGGAGCATCTCCAGCGTTTTCGCCTGCCGCTCGGCGGCGCGCTTGGCCAGCGTCTGAAGATGCCGCTCTTGCGCTTCCCGAAGCTGATCGGGCTCCTCGGCCAGCGCTTCCGGATACAAATCGGATTCCTCGTGGAATCGGTCCGTTTCCGATTTGACGGCGAGCCATCCGTCGAAATCGCCTTCTTCCTGCAAGGCCATCTGCAGTTGACGAAGTTCGTCCAGATAGCTGTCGCCCCATTTGCGGTCCTCGTGCGCATGTTCGGTTTCCAGCCGCAATCGCGCTTTGCCGAACCGGGCGGAAAGCGTGGCCAGCGCATCGGCGCCGGGTCCTCCAGCCAGGGCTTCGCCGGACAATTGCGAGGATGCGAGAAGATCGTCGCTGGACAGGAAGGAAAGGTCTGCGCCCCAGAGACCGGCATAGAATTGCAGCGGCTGGCGCAGGAACGATTCTCCGTGTATCCAGTGGGCCAGAGAGAAGAAAGAGGCGGCCTGTCCCGGCTCATCGCCGACCAGCCGCTGCGCGGGCGCCGCGCCCAGCAGGTACAGCGCGAAGAGCCCGGCCAGAACGAATGTGGTGTTGCGCAAGGCGAACCACCACGGCGCGATGCGCGCATTACGGAGCAGGCGCCGCGCTTCGCCATGGTTCGGGTCCAGAGTCGAGAGCGTGTCGCGGGCCAGTCGCGCGGCGTAACGCCAGTCCCGCGCGGCCAGAGCGGAACGGATGCGCCCGATTTCGCGGTCCAGCATCAGGGCCGGCAGCCGTTCCGTGGTTTCCACGAAAGCGCGATCGGCCGAGAGCGAATCGTATTCTCTGATCAGCTTGCGCACCAGCAGAAAGTTCTTCTTTTCGATTTCGCGCGGAACGGTTTGCCGGATATCCTCGAGCCGTCGCAACGTTTCCTGCGCGTCCCGTTTGAGTCGGGCGATCCGGTCCAGAATCGCCTGGCCGGACGGGCCCACGGGCTGAAAGCCGGAAACCTGTCCGGCATGCCGCACAATGAACGCGTAATCTTTCTCGTTCCATTTGCTTTGGAGCCGCTTGGCGAGCTGCGCGACAATTTCGTATTCGCGCGCATCGGCGCCGCATCGGCCGCAGAACTGTATGCCGATCCGGGTTTCCGCCCCGCATTCCAGGCAGTGCTCCGCGCCGTCCCAGCCGCACGTCTCGCAATAGCGAATAACCGCCGGATTCGAGTTCTGGCACCATTTGCAACGCCAGATCACGCGTGTCGTAGGGAAGTCTATGCCGGACGGCGCTTGCACCAGCGCGAGCCGCTGTTCGAAATCGCGCGCGCTCGCCCAGCGCTTCTCGCGATCCGTATCGAGCGCCTTCACCAGAATATCGCGCAACGACTCGGGCACGGAATTGGGCCGGAAGTAGCGCGGATTCTCGCCGGTAAGACAGAAAAACAGTATGGCGCCCAAGCCGTAGATGTCGGCCCGATGGTCAATGGGTGCGCCCGCTTCCTGTTCCGGCGCGCCGTAGCCCATGGACAGCATCCTTTCGCCGGGCCGCGTCAGCTGCTCTTCGCCGGGATCCAGTCTTCGCGCGAGCCCGAAGTCCACAATCTTGGGCTCGTCGCTTTTGTCGAACAGAATATTGGCGGGTTTCAGGTCGCGATGGATCACCCCGCGATTGTGCGCATAGCCGACCGCTTGACACAGCTTGATGACCAGGCCCAGCGCTTCGCCGACCGGAAACGGGCCCTCGTCGGCAACCCGGTCCGTCAATGTGTAGGGCGGGGCCGGAAGTTTTTCGCCCGAGCCCGGTCCAGGCCCCTCCACATATTCCATGACAATGTAAGGCGTTTCGGCGTCCTCGCCCATGGCGTAGACATGGACAATGTGATTGTGGCTCAGCGCAGCGATCGCCTTGGCTTCGCGAAAAAAACGTTTGAGCAGGGAGGGACGATGCGCCATGGCCCGTTTCAGGCATTTGATGGCGACATGGCGGCCCAGCAAGTTCTCGAAGGCCAGATAGACGATGCCCATGCCGCCTTCGCCGATCTTGTGCAGCAGAGAATACTGGGCGGGCAGGGTTCCCGCATCGCTGTCGCCAGCGGGCGGAACAGGGATGCGAAGCGTTTCGTCGGAAACTCGGCGCGCCCGGCTGGCGGCCGATTCCGCATCCGCCGGCGCCACTCGGATTTTCGGGATGTATTCGGTCTTGTCCATACCGCAACGATTTCCGGCATTCGCAACGTCAACAAACGGAAAGCGCGCGCGGGGGCTCGGAAATGGCGCGGCGCGAGCAGGCGAGCGCGAACGCTACGATTCCGTTTCGGGCGGCGGCGCGGTTTCCGGCGTTTCCGAAGCTTCTGGCGCTTCAGGCGCATCGGGTTGGGCCGCGTCGTCTTCTTCCCGCTCGCGCGGCTCCGTTTCGGCGGCGGCCTCGGCAGTGGCAGCCGTTTCGGGTTCCGCCGGAGGATTCTCGCGCATGTACCGAATCTCCACCTCTATGGCCCGCAGCGTATCCGCGCGCGCGCCGTCCACGCGTTTGGCCTCCAGCAGCTCCTCGAGATCCCGAAGCGTTTCGCCGTGAAGCCGAACAAGCGCGGCTTGCATCTCTACATCGTAACGGCTTTCCACGTCATGGTAGGCCTTCTGCAAATCGCGCAATTCGTCGGGTTCCTTGACGATATGCTGTTCCAAAATGGACTGTTGAGAGGAGAAGCGTTCCACTTCGCGCTTCACTTCCATCCAGGCCATGAAATCGCCTCTGTCGCGCAAGGCGTCTTGCAAGGCGATCAGCTTGCCCAGATATTCCTCGGGCCATGCGCGCCCGCGAACGTTCCGTTCGTTTTCAATGCGATAGGCGCTTTGATTGTGTTTTTCGCGCAAGGCAACCAGAGACACCCCCTCGTCGTCCACTTCCACCGGCGGCCGAACGATAGGCGGGGGCGGCGCGCTCAGATCGCCCTGCATGCGATAGATGCGATGGGCGTCGTAGAGATTGGCCAGAACCGCCAGCAAAACGCCGGCCAAGGCGTACAGAACCGGCACGCGCAAGCGATGATGCCATATCTTTTCCCGCAACGTTTTCTTTTTCGGAACAGCCAGATAGTGGATGACGTTGTCCATCGTCCGTTGCAGCCAACGCGGCCTGTTCTTGTCCAGCCGCGGGTCGAGTCCAACCGACAACGCATGGTTCGAAAGATCATGGAGGGAAACCTGTCCGTATTCCCGGACCAATGCCTTCCTTTGCCGGGGCGCATCACGGGACGGATCCATTTTAAGCGGCTTGGGCTCCAGCTTGACGCGAGCGGTCGGCGCCGGCCGCTCGCGAACCGGGTCGGGCGTGGGCGCATCGGTTTTGTCAGCGGACGAAGGGCCTGTGGCCGGTTCGGACGGCGGCGAGCCGGCCGGCTCGGATTTCGGGGGAGGCGTGGCGGCGGCGGCGGTTTTCGGCGCGCCTTTCCGAGCCTGTGCGGGAGCGGCATTGTTCGTGCTCGGCTCCGGTTGCGTATCCTTGGCGTTGTCCGACGGTGAAGCGCCGGAGGAGGGGCCGGGCCGGTTCGACGAGGATTTCTTCTTCTTTTTCTTCTTTTTCATGCCACCTCCAAGCCGTGAACCCGGTTCAGGCGGATTCCGTCTCGCTACCGCAAACGCAAAACGGCGCCGACTCGTCGCATTGCGCGGCGGAACGGCTGGAAAACTCGATTGATTTCGGAAAAGATAGCGCAAGCGGGGACAAGAATCAAGCGCTATTCAAAAAGAGATTTCCCGCCGTCGCGGCGGACCGGTTCGGGATAGGCCACGATCATGCCTTCGAAGTTGCGCAAGACCGTATGCGTTGAACTGGTTGAAACAATGGCATGGGGCGTCAGCGGGATTTTCCCGCCGCCATGCGGCGTGTCCACCACGTAGTTGGGGATGGCCAGGCTGCTCAGACGGCCGCGCAGGCATTCCATGATCTCGATGCCCCGCGCAATGGGGGTGCGGAAATGCTCGATGCCCCGCACAGGATCGCATTGGAACAGATAGTAGGGCCGTACGCGCTGCCGGAGCAGACGCCGGAACAAATCCGCCAGCAGCGGCGCGTCGTCGTTGACGCCGCGCAGCAGCACCGTCTGGTTGCCCAGCGCTACGCCCGCGTCCGCCAGCCGTTCGCAGGCGGCGGCGGAGTCCGGCGTGATTTCCGCCGGATGATTGAAATGCGTATTGATGTACAACGGATGATACTGCCGCAGCATGGCGCACAGCTCGTCCGTCACTCGCATGGGCAGCACAACGGGAACCCGCGTGCCGACGCGCAAGATGTCCACGCTTGGCACACGGCGTACCGCGTCCAGAATCCTTTGCAGCATAGCCGTCGGCAGCGTAAGCGGATCGCCGCCGGATACGATGACGTCCCGGATTTCCGGATGCTCGCGCAGCCAGGCGGCGATCCGCTTCAGCGCGGCAACCGACAGGACCGATTCCCGCCGACCCGCCACCCGTTTGCGCGTGCAATGGCGACAGTACATCGCGCACGTCGTCGTCGCCATGATCAGGGCCCGGTCCTCGTAGCGATGAATCAGGCCCGGCACGGGCATGTCGGCGTCCTCTTCCAGCGGATCGGGCGCCAGCCAGAGCGGATCCGCCAGCTCGTCCAAGCCGGGCGCGGCCATTTGAAATACGGGATCGCTGGCGTCCGGCGTCCGAATCAGCGAGGCGTAATAGGGCGTGATCGCCATCGGATAGCGCTGGGCCGTCGCTTCCATGCCCGTGGTGTCGGCCAGCGCGGGAAAACGCCGGCACAGTTGCGCGAGGGTTCGAATGCGATGCCGCATCTGCCACCGCCAATCGTTCCAGCGCTCGGCGCGTCTTTCAGGAATCGAGCGCATCTTTTTGCAAGACATTCCTAGATAAATCTCCGGCCGCAAGCTGAAGAATCACTCTTTCCTGTTCATCAAAACCGCTTGTTCATGGGGTTCATCTCGCTTTTCGCCTACGCCTTGGGTCATCTGTTGGTGAATGTGCGAAAACATTGGCTCACGAATTGAGCCGCCGATATCTTCGGTGACTTCCCTTGCATTCTTGTAGTCGAAGGCGTGGGGCTTTGTCAAGGTGGAGGCGGCATCTGCCGATGTGAGCATTGCAACCTCAATAGTCCTCCAACCGACGCCTAGGCCGATATCCAAAGGCGAAAAGCGAGATGACTCCGCGTTACGCTTTGTTCTCCGTTCCCCTTATACAGCAACGGGGGTAAGGGAAAAGACTCGAGCATAGCGGGAGGCCGCTATAACATCGTTTCGTCGTAGCGCATCGCGCACATCGTCGATTTGGTAAGCATCGTCAAGCGACATGCAGGGAGACCAGCCGATGTCCGCTTCGACAAGCTGAATGTCGACTTCCGCGACATACTCGCCCTCGTGAACTAGTTTGGTGTGGTTTCTTGTTGTCATATTCTCCTCCTGAAATCATTCGTCCATCTGCTCGGATCCGGACGGTATGCCGTCACCAATACCGCCGGGCCTTTCTCTCCTTTCGGAATGCCCCATACCGCATGCACAGAGCGGCCTTTCCCATCGCTTAGCAAAACCAGTACGCAACGCAATCCGAAGATTAATTTTTCCGGAGAACGTCAGCGTTGAGGCTGAGGCGCGCTAGCGCCGATAGCCTCCGATGGTTTGTTCGAATCTCCTATCTGTACGCATCTCGACGATGCCGGACTTTGACAACACAGATGATAAGTCTGTCGTCTTCGATCTCGTACAGGATCCGATAGTTCCCTTGCCTGATCCGATAGCGTTCTTGACCGGAAAGCTTCTTGCTGCCCGGAGGTCGAGGATCGTCTGCCAAGGATTCTATGGATGCCAGAATGCGTCGAACGTCATTCTTGGAAATACCTCTCAAGTCCTTGGCCACGGATTTGCGAACGACGACTCTATATGGTGCCATTGCGCTTCAGTCCCTTCACAAACGCTTCGAACTCTATCGCGGGATCTTCCGACCGTTCATCAAACTGGGCTAGATCACTTGCATCTTCCGCGAGTTTATCTCGAACGGCGTCGTTGATTAGATCAGAAACCGATCGTGATGTCTCGATCGATTGGAGACGAAGCGCCTTGTGCAGTAACGGATCAAGATAGACGGTCGATCGTTTTGTCAGTGTGCTCATCATTTACCTCCATTTACCAAAACAAAATAACAGCATAACGCTACAACGTCAAGACGTTGTTTTTTCGTTTAGATGTGTCTCCCCGATTGTCATACATAAGGCAAAACCTGCAAACAGGCCAACGATTGCGCAGCAAGTGCGCACTGTTCCCGATGTAATGCCGTCCAGAATCTTCTGGCGGGCAATGTTTTTTATAGTTCGAACGAGGCATGGGTGAGCGACTTGACCTACATTCGAACCGACCAAGGGTACCTGTACGCGGCGCTGATCACCGATGTCGTCTCGCGCAAGATCGTGGGCGCCCACAT
>SLKS01000362.1 GCA_007134465.1 Kiritimatiellia bacterium
AGATGGAGAACAGCTTGCAGAGATGCGCCCTAACACCCGATTGGTGTGGCCATAAAACTGCACAACTGTCTTTCTTTGCGATCTTTGTGCTCTTTGCGGCAAATCAACTGCTCCACTTAGGGTTAATGGTTGATGGTTGACGGGGAAGTTCTTGGTTCGTTGTTCATTGTTCTTCGCCTATTCGCAGGCTGCGCAAGCAGGAGGTTGAATTCGTCCTCGTCCTCGCTTCTCCTTCGTCGTCAACAAGGTCCGTTCCATTTTCAAGCGCGAACTCCGGACCGGCCCGAAGGCCGGCCCGGAGCGCTTGTTTTCATGCGTTGGCCTTTATCCCAGGAGCTGAACGACGCCCTGGGGCATGGCGTTGGCCTGGGCCAGCATAGCCGTGCCGACCTGTACCAGGATCTGGTACTTCGAGAACTCGGTCGTTTCCTTGGCCACGTCCACGTCGCGGATGCGGCTTTCGGATGCCCGAATATTGTCCTCGTAATTGCGCAGCGCTTCCAGCGTATGGGTCAGGCGGCTCTGTTCCGCGCCTACCGTCGCCCGCTGGGTGCTGATATGGTCGATCGCCCGGTTGATCAGGTTCATCGCCCTTTTCGCAGCGCCCATGTTTCCCACGCTGGCGCCGAACACGGCGCTCCACATGATGGCAATCGTGCCGGACATGGCCATGGTCACCGCTTGGTTGCTTCGCAGCTCGATGCCGCTTCCGACAAAGACCTGGCTGTGGTCGGGGCCCACCTGCAGAGACAGCGTGTTGCCGTTGAACAGGTGCTGACCGCCGTACTTTCCCGCCGGATTGCCTCCTCCGTCCACGATCCGATTGATTTCCGCCTGCATTTGACTGAATTCCGCCTGCAGGTTACCGAGATCCGTTGTGGTTTTGGTGCCGTCAATGGCGGCAACGGCCAATTCCGACATGCGGCCGAGAATGTTGTGGATCGCCTGGAGCCACGAATCGGCCGTTTGCATGTACGATATGGAGTTCTCGATATTCATCGCCGCCTGGGCGCTGTTGCGAATCTGCGCGCGCAAACGCTCGCTGATCGCCAGCCCGGCCGGATCGTCCACCGCCGACTCGATACGCAAGCCGGACGACAGTTTGGACATGGAGTTGCGCAGGCTGTTGACATTCTGCGCGTAGCTTTTCCAGACTTGAAACGCCGAAGCATTGTTTAGCACTTGCATGACTGTTTCCTCCTTGAATGTTCATTTCGCATCGCGCGCGTCCCTGCGCGCGACGGCCCTGCCGAAAGCTGTCGCTGTCGCGAGCGTTGGCAAGCCTGTCCGCAGGACTCGATTCGCGCCTTTTTCCGTTTGACTTTCCGACACGATCCGGCGGCGCGCCCGTCTCCGGTTCCGCCAAATCCCGCCGTGTCTCTTTCCCGGCATCGCCTCCTTTCCGTTTCGGCAAAGACACACGTCCTTGCGCGTGTCTATTTTGCGCCAGATTATTGAACACCCGCTTCGCTCAAGATCACGAAGGAAACTATTCCTTCTTAGTTCCCTTCGTTGCCTTTTGTTCCATTCCTTCCTGTTGCGGGCTAAGCCCGCCTCAGCGATTCAGCAAATCGGCAATCTTTTCCGCCTGGCCCGCGCCCGAACCAACCGCCTGCCGGTTCTCGGCCTGGATGGCCTCGTACACTTCCTTGCGATATATCGGGATGCTGCGCGGCGCGGCAAACCCCAGGCTGACCTGGTCGCCGCGCACATCCAGCACCTTCACCTCGATCTGCCCGCCGACAACGACGGTTTCGTCCTTCTTGCGTGTCAATACCAGCATGATGGCGCCCTCCTTGGCTTCCGCAGGCATGGTTGCCCATGCCCGCCGTTCTCCGGACTTCCCTGTCCGGGCAAATTATTCGCGGTGGCTTTGGCGGACCAAACCGAATGATCGGACCGATCCGACCGATCCGACAGATCGGTCGGATCGCCAGTTCCCATGAACCTGCGGCCGTTCAAGGCGGCACGGGGCCACCGCCCGCCTACGCCACCGGCTGCCGACGGCTGTGCGTCTTTTCGGTTTCCCTGACCTTGTTCAGGGCGTCCCACATGCGAAAACGCACGGGATACGCGTTGTTCTCGCATACGATTTGCCGGCCAATGCATGCGTTCATATTGATGGCCAGCGGCCCTTGCAGGTTGGCGGTGATATTCTCCGCTTCCGGCGTTACGGTAACAATGCTCAGCAAGAGCAGCGAATCGCTGTTCTCGGCATGCAGAAAGTTCATATCCGCCTCGCCGATGCGCGGCGAGTAGTCCGGACAAATCAGAAACGGGTCCACGCAAACGAACGACAGGTCGCCCGGTTCCAGCGCCGTCATGAACAGGAATGGCGAAGTGTTCGGCTTGTGCACGAACACGAATTGCTTCACATGTTCGAAGGCCGGCAACCCTTCCGGAAAATTGAAAATGTTGTTTGCATGGATCGGCAAACAAGACAACCGTCCGTACGGCTTGATTTCCCTGACATTCTCGCTCTTTTCCTTTTTCGAACCGTTTTTCATGACCGCATTCCTTTCCTTTTCTCCGGATTTGGCCGGGTGGGCAAACTTGCGAGGCCAAGAATAGCAGTTTCGATGCCACAGGAAGAATGGTTGATGGGGGGGGGAAGAAAATGATGAATGCGGAATGATGAATGATGGGGAAGGGAAGAAGTGAACAGTAATCAGTGATCAGTGACAACACCTGCGGGTCACCAAGTCGCTAGGTCACCAAGTCACCGGGCACGCCACGTCGTCATGTCCGCCGTAGCTGTTCTTGCGAAGGCGGAAGGCTTTGCGAAGGCGGGCACGCCACGCCGTAGGCTTTGCGAAGGCGGGTCCCCTGCCGGCTTGCCCGGCAGGAACCGGAGATTGCGCAAAAACGCGCGCGATTCCCAAAAATCTCTCCCTGCCCTGCTAACAAGCCTTTCTCGGTGTTTCGTCATTCGTCATTTATGGCGCGGCCATGGCTTGTTGCTTGTCCTGGCGCCATTCGGCGCTGGCCGTTTGTGCCGGTGGCGGAAAAAAATGCCGCCGGCTTTTTTTCGCGGTTTCCCCTTAATTTCGGCCGCAAACAGCCGTAAAGGACTGCAAGGGGCAGGATCGAAGGCAACGATTCCGCAGCAGGCCCCGGAAAGGAGGGGGTGCCACACGAGAAAAAACAATGCGGAAAGAAGAGCGGGTGGTTTCAAGTTGCCGCGCGGCCATCCGTCCGGACGTCCGGCAAGAAACCAAAAACACAGTAAAAAAAGTCAGCGCGGTTTCCCGCAAACAAGGATGTTTGCGGAACCAACCCAAATCAAGGAGGAACTAGTCATGCAAGTCTATAACAATGCACCTGCGTTTCAAGTTTGGAAGCACTACACGCACAATGTCGGCAATTTGCGGCAGTCCATGTCGCGGCTGTCGTCCGGCCTGAGAATTCAGTCGGCGGTGGACGATCCGGCGGGTCTGGCGATCAGCGAGCGTATGCGCGCGCAGATTCGCAACAGCGCCCAAGCCTCGAGCAATATCGAAAACGCCATCTCCTACATGCAGACTGCGGACTCGTGGATGCAGAAAATCCACGACATTCTCGGCCGCATGTCCGAATTGGCCGTTTCGGCGCTGGACGGAACGAAAACCGCTGTCGACCGGGCCAACCTGCAGGCGGAATTCGATCAAATGCAGGCGGAAATCGCGCGAATCACCACCGGTAACAACGCAGCGGGAAGATACAGCGGCAACAACCTGTTTTCCGGAGCAACGCTGTCGTTACAGGTCGGTCCGGACCACAGTCAGGTCTTTGTCGGCTCCAGCATCAATCTGCTAACAAGTAACACTGTCTCCATGGGTGGTGGCGCCCAATGGAATTCGCTGTTCGACATCAGCATCGGGAGCATGAGCGCCGCGAAAAACGCCTTGAACGTTGTCATCCAGGGAATTGACCATATCAGCGAACAGCGCGCGACGGTTGGCGCGGAACAGAGCCGCCTGTCGCATACGCTGGAAGGTCTGCGCAACTACGAGGACAACATTCGGGCAGCCGAGAGCCGCATCCGCGACGTGGACGTGGCGCGCGAGACGACCGAGTTCTCGAAGTACCAGATTCTGGTGCAGGTCGGCACGGCCATGCTGGCCCAGGCCAACGCGCTGCCCATGGGCGTGGTGCAACTGATCGGATAATGAAGTAAAGTCGCGAGCGCACAACAACGGTGAGCTCTCCATGGCGTCAATCGTCATGGAAATTTTGGGAAAGGTCGGCCTTCGGGCCGGCCTTTCCGTTTTATGGGATACGGCAATCCGGCGGCAGGGGCCCGTCTTCGCAAGGCTTCCGCCTCCGCCCTTCGGGCTTCGGCGGACACGTCGCCGCGACAAGCCTGCCGCCCTCCACGCCGGTTCGCGCCTGGAGGGCGACGGGCCTCCGTCGCCGGAGGCTTTGCGAAGGCGGGCCTCCGTCGCCGGGTTCGCCATCCGGCGGCAGGGCCT
>SLKS01000156.1 GCA_007134465.1 Kiritimatiellia bacterium
AGAGGGGATATCGCTTCACTGGGTGACGATGCGATTTCGGGATTGGCGGGTGCCAATTCCTACGCGGTTCCGCATGCGGCGGGCGGAAACGTGAGCAAAGAGACGCCGTGAACGGTTACGAACACAGAGAACACAAAGATGGAGAACAGCTTGCAGAGATGCTCCCTGACACCCGATTGGTGTGGCCATAAAACTGCACAACTATCTTTCTTTGCGATCTTTGTGCTCTTTGCGGTTAATCAACTGCTCCACTTAGGATGATAGCCGGCCATGAAAGTGCGGGAATGAAACCGCATCCGCAATGGTCTGCCCCGCATCATGCCGGAGCAGGGCCGGGAATCATGGCGCCGGAGTTCCCAGAACAAGGTTGTGGCGACCGAGAATGGCCGGGCGGCCGTTCTGGATTGTGAAGGATGCGCCGCCATGCGCGCCGAATTCGCCGACGCCTTCCGTTTGAAGGACGCGGACCGGTTTGCCGTCGCGCGCGCCGAACACGTTGATCTCGTAGCTCTGCCGGTCCCGGACCGCTACGGCCAGATGGTTGCCGTACAGGCGCGGGAGCAGCGCGGCATCGGGCACGCCGCCGTACCCCGTTTTTTCCTGCTGCTTGAATGCCGGCTTGCCGGAATCGGCATGGACGGCGGCGAGAAAATAGCCTTGGCCCCGATGCGGCCGCAGCCCGTAGAGAATGCCGTCGCGCAGGAAGGTCGAATACATGGGCGCCGCGCCGCGCACGCCTTCGCGCGGCCATAGAATCTCTCCCGTGCCGCTGTCGAGCATGTACATGGCCTTCTTGTCGAAATCCTCCTTGAGCACGGCCAGACGGTTGTCGTTCAGGGTAAGGCGCATTTTCGGATCTTGCGCGGGATCGTTGGCGTCCACGAGCCGCTTCCACACGATGCGCAGTTCGTCGGTATCCACCATAAGATAATACCATCCGTCCGTCAGGGCCAGGCGCGCTCCGTCGTGGGCGACGGGCAGCGCGCGCGGTCCGTCGTCGAGCAGCGGATGCGCGTCTTCGGTCGAGAGGTCCGGCAGCTCAAGGCGACCGATCAGGCGTCCGGTCCCGCGGTAGCGGGCTGTGACGTTGAACGGCATGCGTCGCACGGAAACGAGCCGGTCGCCGACCAGCCAGGCGGGCGCGTAGGGGTCGCCTGCTTCGCGCTGCTGCCAGACGATTTCGCCGCGAGGATCGTCGGTGGGCAGATAGAGCGCGACAGTTTCGGTTTCGCCCTGATAGAAGGCGAGGTCGCCGCTGTAGAGCGCGTGCCGGATGCGGAAGTCGTGCGGCACGCGCCAGCGCCAGCGCAGCTTGCCGTCGGCGAGCCCGAAGGCGAGCACGTCGAACAGGCCATGCACGACGGCCACGTCGCCGTGCACGTAGACGTCGTGGAAGCCGGGTTCGTCGCCCAGTCCGTCGAGCCGTATTTCGTCGAACCAGGTATCGCCGCGCTGTTCGGTGGCGTTCCACAGTTTCGTGCCGCTGGTCAGGTCCCATGCGGCGAGCAGGAACTTGTGGTCCACACGGGTGCGCACGCGGCCGGCGAGAAAGAGCAGGTCGGGCGCGACCTGTCCGCCGTCGCGTCGCGGCGCGATTAGCCAGGCAGGACTGCGTTCCTCGTCGAGGTCGAACGACTGGTCTTTTCCGTCCGTCCGAACGGCGGGCGGGGCGGGCGGGGCCGGCGGCGCGCTCAGCCGCGCGTGCAAGGGATCGGGCAGCGCGAATTCGCCCACCCGCGCCAGGTCGGCCAGCGCCCACAGTTTTCGGCGCGCGTCGGCGCGGGCTTCCGGCGGGGCGGCCGGATCGGCTTCGCGTTGCGCGGCTTGGTTCAGCAGCGCGGACAGCGCATCCTGCGCGGCGCGCGTGCCGGGATACAGGCGCACGGCGTGTTCCTGTTCCTCGGCAGAGCGGCCGCGCAGCGCCTGGTCCGCCGCCTTTTCGAACGTCTGCGAGAAGGCGGGCGAACTGGCGCGCAGACGCAGCAGTCGGCCGGTTGCCCAATCGCCTGCGCGCACGTTCAGCGTTTTTTCCAGCGGGCTGAGCGCGCTGCGATAGACGGGCAGGCCCGCCTTTTCGAGGGCGAAAGCGCGGGACAGGGCTTCGGCCAGGAATCCGCCGCCGCCTTGCCGGGCCGCCCGTTCGAGCACGAGACCGGCTTCGCTCAGAAAGAGTCCGGAACGTTCGGGGTCCGTCGCCATGAGCGCGCTCACGGGGTATTCGTGGCCGCCGTACACATCCACGACGTTTTGCAGCAGTTGCGCGGCTGGCTCCGGCCGGTTTTCGCGTTCGCGCACTTCGGCCAGAACCAGCAGCGCTTCGATTTCCTCGGACAATCGCGTGACGGAACGGCTCATGCCGATGCCATGCGCCAGCATCGTCTTTGTCGAGCCGCCTTGCAGCGCGGCGCGCGCCAGGCGCTTGTGCAAGCCGTAAAGCTGCTGGTTGACCTGGGTGCGGAAATCGAGGTCTTCGGGACTGGCCATGGCCAGGCAGCGTTCCAGGCGGCGCACGGCGTCCGCGTACTGGCCGCGGAACACGGCGCGTTCGGCCTTGGCGAATTCGGCCTGCAGGTCCGTGCGGGCGGCCAGCGCCTGTTCCAGCTTGTCGGAGTCGTACAGCATGGCCACTTCGCGCGCGCCGAAACGCAGCTCGAAGCGGACGCCGAAACGGTCGAACGTCGCGCGCGAAAACGGCAGGAACGGGCCATGCTTGTTTTCCGGCGGACTGTCGGCGGCTACCTCTCGCAGTATGCGCACATGCTGTTCGTTCTGCTTGTCTTTCGGCCAGGAAAGAACTTCTTCGAGCCCCTTGCGCGACCGCTCGATATGCGTGCGCGCGCTGGAGCGAATCCGTCCGTCGTAGTAGCGGCGCTTGCGGGGGACCGACCGGGTTTTCAGGCAGACTTCGGCCAGGCTGTAGCACCAGGGCGGCTGATAGTAGCCGGTGGGGTTGATGTCCAGCCACGTGCTGATGTACAGCTTGTCGTCTTCGGTCAGAAACGGGCGCGCGCCCAGCAGTTGCGGTCGGCCCTGGAATATCTGATTCGCAGCGAAATTGATGCCGCCGCCAAGATTGCGGTTGCGGCCAAGCCCTTGGTATTTCATGACCGGCGAATCGTCGTGAAGGATAACGGGTGGCGCTTCCCAGAGCGTTTTGCCGCCATCTTCGGGGTCAATGACGGTGACGGTGCGCTGATCGGCGCGGCCGCTGGCGACTTGGACCAGATGCCCGTCGGACGTGGGGCCCAGAACAAACGTGTAGCTGTCGGGATGGATGCGGCTCCATTCCGTTTTCCCGGTTCGGCGGTCGAGGCAGAGCATGAGCCGCGTGTTCACCGGGAAGAAGACGATGCGGTCGCCCAGCGGCATGGGGCGCTGGTTGAACCAGAACATGGGCGAATGCGGGCGCCAACGGTTCAGGCGCAGGTTGAGGCCGCCGAACGGGCGTGTGGCGTCGTGCACGGTTGGATGGTAGGGATAGCGCGCGAGCCAGCGGATGCGGCCGGAGAGCGCGTCCACGGAAACGATCGCGCCGGCATTGTCGGTGAAGTAGACGGCGCCATAAGCGTAGAGCGGCGGCGTGGCGAAGCTTTTCACCAGTATGTTGCGCTGTTCGTGATGGCTGGTGGCGAAGCGGCCGGGCCGCAGGCGCGACACCGGCGTGCGCCAGAGCACGCGGCCGGTGGCGCTTTCGAAGGCCATGAGCCCGTATTCGGTGTCCGTATGCGTGTCGCCGGAAACGTTGTTCAGGATGTAGCCGGCATAGACGGCGCCCGGTCCGACGGCCGGCACGCTTTCGAAACGCATGCGCGATTCTTCCTCGGTGGCGGCGGTCATCGGCCCGTACGCCCAGCGCAACTGGCCGGTGACCTCGTCGAGAGCCACCAGCGACGGACCGCCGCGTTCCATCGGCGAGAAGACCAGTCCGTCCATGACGACGACATCTTCCAGAGGATACATGCGCTCGACGGGGCTTTGCCAGACGACCCGTCCGCCCATGTCGTTGAGCCAGCGCAATTCCCCGCTCAGAATCGAACGCGCGTACAGGATGTTCTTGTGGCGGTAGATCACGCTGTGCTCGGTGACGACCGGTTGCGAAAAAACGATATAGTCGTTTTCCGAACGCGGCAACCGCTCGGACCAGACCGGTTCCCCCAGGGCGAGCGGGTCTTGCGTGGGCGGGAAGCTCCCGTAGTCGTCGGTGGCGACATGCGGTGCGCTGGCCCGGAACTCGCGGCGCCTTTCCGCGTCGGGCTTGGCGGCGACCAAGGCGCGTCGCATGGCCTGAACGAATTCGGAGCGTTCCCTGCTGTCGTACGGATCGGCAGTTTTTGGCGCTGGTTCGTCCGGCAGGCCCAGACGGCGCCGACTGAGCCGAATGCACAAATCCAGCTCCGGGCCGGGGATGTCGGTTGCCGGGAAGAAGCGCCGTATGGTTTCGAAATATTCGAGCGCTTGCAGGTAGTGGCCGTTGTCCAGAGCGGCCCGGCCCAGCTCGAACAGCGACGGCGCTCCGTAACTGGTGGCCATCAGCGTGCCCAGAATGTCCGCATAGCCGACCAACCAGCGCTGGCGGCGGGCCTGCTCGAACGCGTCGCGCGCGCGGCCGTCATGCTTGGTCCGGTAGAGCGCCAGCGCCGATGGCGGCATGCGCAGCATGAGCCGTTGCACGTATTCGGAGACCGGCACGAACACGCCGTGTTCCGATACCCGGTACAGCGTATCCCCGTGCTGCTCCAATGCCTGCTGGTAGATTTCCATGGCCTCGGAATGTCGGTTCTCGGCGATCGCGGCCTGTGCCGCGTTGACGAGCGCGTAGGCGCGATCCGATTCCGGGATCAGGTTAAGGGAAAAGAAACTTTGTTCGGACGACAGCTTCATTTCCGCGTCCGATACCGGGTAATTGCGCAGCGCGCCGCGATGGCCGGACTGCCGGGCGATATGGTTCAGGAAGTCGGGGCTGTAGCCGCGGTAATCCTCGGCGAACGGCGTGTCCGATCGGGCGTTGGCGGCGGAAACCGCCATGCACAGACATAGCGCAACGATACGTTTCATGACATGATCTCCCTTATTTGCACCATGGGCAATCTTTCGGGCAGCGGTCGGGCGTTTCGGTGGGCGCCGTTTTCTCGGACTTGCCGTCCCAGCCGCCTACGTCCTTGAAATCGGCTTTCTTCTTGCCCCGCGCCTTGATTTCTCGGTGTCGCACTCTGGACCAGTCAACGATCTTGCCTTCGTAATAGCGCTGAAAGAGCGCGCGCGAAGGGGGAATGGCCGCGCGCCCGCGCGCGCCGCGGAGCAACACCGGCAGGGCGGGGTTGTCGGTCATGCCGCGCAGGGCTTCGGTCAGGAACGGTCCGTTCCACTGGCCGAGCAGCAATTCGCGCAGGATTTCCTCGTTGCGCAGGATCGGGTAGCCGTACGGGTCCATGCTGCGGCCCGTGACATGGATCAGGTCCAGTTCGCGCACGATGTCGCCGGCGCCCGCCCAGGCCATGCCCTGGCCGCGATGCACGATTCCGTCGGTACGGATAACGGGCGCGTAGCTTTCGAAGCGGATGCGCACATGGACATCTTCGAGCATGTCCGCGAAAACGGGAACCATTTCGCGGAAGATTTGCATGGCCAGCGGCGTTTCGGGGGAGCGGATCAGGCTTGGATCGTCGGGCGCCGGCCGGTCTTTCCGAGCGGTCGGCGCCGGCGCGGCGGCGAACGTCACCCACAGAGGGCCGGGCCAATAGTGGCGCCACATGCCCAGTTGCGGTTCCATGGAAAAGGAGAGCGCGCCAAGGCCCGGCTGGGCGGGGAACGGCGACTGATAGACGATCTTCGTCAGGTCGGCCGCATGGAACACGGTCACCGATTCGCGGATGCCGCGCTCGCCATCGCGCACATCGTGACGGCGCAGCTCCACGCCCGGGCCCATGCGCCGGGCGCGCTCTTCGGCCGCCGCGCGCGTCAGCAGCGGTTCCAACGTCGGCTGGCCGCCGGCGTCCATGTCGAGCAGGCGTCGGGAAAACCCCAGCCGTTCGGTGATCGTGGCGCTGCCGTCTTCGTGCAGACGGATGGTCGTGTCGAGTTGCAGGCAGCCGCCGGCCGCGAGCGCGCAGGTCAGCAGCGCTGTTCGAATCCTCTGTTTCATGGTTTGCCTCCTGTGTCCAACACGTTTTTCAGCGCCACGGTTGCCTCGGCATGGTAATTCAGTTCTTGTCCAGAGCCTGCGCGACGTCCGCGCACAGCGCGAAGAGCCGGTCTTCGTTCGCTTGCCATCTTTGGTGTCCGCCGGACGAAATTATGGCCCGCGCCCGTTGCCATACCACAAGGCGGATGCGGTCGGCAAGCTTCGTAGATAAAGTTTTGGTTATAATGTGGTATCATTGTGAGTTGATTGTCGAAGGGTAGCGTTGGGTGGGCGGAGTGTCAAGGGCTGTTCGCTGGAAAATATCGCGTGTCGTTTGACACCCGGGCGGAATCCGGCTAGGGTAGATGCATGTTTCAGTAGTTCGTTTCGGATTTGCCACAGCGAAAGGAGTCTGTCATGGCCTTGCTTCCGTCCGTCTTGAATCGCTATTCCGTTCGCGACTATCGCGAGAACGCGGTCGAACCGGAGAAACTGACCCGTGTGCTGGAGGCGGCGCGCTTGGCGCCGTCGGCGCGCAACATGCAGGACTGGCGCTTTGTCGTGGTTCGCGACGCCGCCACGCGGCAGCGGCTGATGGCCGCGGCGAACAACCAGCCGTTTGTCGGGCAGGCGCCTGTTGTGATCGCCTGTTGCGCCACGCAGTCGGACTACGTGATGCGCTGCGGCCAGCCCAGCGGTCCCATTGACGTGGCCATCGCCATGGATCACATGACCTTGCAAGCTGTCGAGGAAGGACTGGGCACGTGCTGGATCGGCTCGTTCTACGAGGATCGGGTCAAGGACATTCTCGGCATTCCCGAACCCGTGCGCGTGATCGAGCTGCTGACGCTTGGCTATCCGGCCGATATGCCGCCCGCGTCGAAACAACGCGAGCCCCTGGACCGCATCGTCGCCTACGAACGATGGACGTGAGAGAGGGTCGGGATGCGGAGCGGCCGGGCGGCCGGACGAGGCTGTTCCTTACAGGCGCTTTTGTTCAGAACCAGTTCCGTCGCCGTGGTCACGCTGGCGCGTCCGAAGCGCGCGTGAATCGTTTCAACGGCTTTTCGCAAGGCTTCGCGTCGCTCGCCCTGTCGGCGGTCCTCGAAAAGTTCGGCCTGTCGCGCGTTCGCGTCGCCGAGCCGGTCCAGCGCTATGCCGGTGGTGCGATAGGCGACGCCGGGACGGAAGAGCGTCTCGAACAGCGCACGTACGGCGGGCAAGGCGTCCGCCGCCGCGCGCGCGGGCGGATCCAGTCGGCAGCCGGTTTCTGTTTCCGTGAAATCCTGCGCGCGCAGTTGCACGCGAATTTCGCCGGCGACGAGATCGTACCGGGCGAGTTTGCCGAAGGCGGCGGCGACATTGCGCAAAAGCCGCGCATAGACAGCCTCCGCATCGCGCGAGGGCGGCGAAAAAGTCCGGCTCTTGCCGATGCTGTGCCGGGGCCGCCAAGCCGCAGTGTCCACGGCCAGAACGGCTTCTCCGCGCAGCTCGCGCCATAGATCCCAGCCGGGCTTGTGCAGCATGGCGCGTATCCAGCGTTCGTCGCGGGCGATGAAATCGGCGGCCGTGCGCAACCCGCTGGCTTCCAGCTTGCGCACGCGGCGCGGACCGAGCCCCCAGACGTCGGCCAGCGGAACTTGTTCCAAAAAAGCGCGCGTTTCCTCTTGCGGAACGAGCGTGAGCCCGTTCGGCTTGCGGAAATCGGAGGCGATCTTGGCCAGGCACTTGGTTGTGCTCAGGCCTACCGATACGGTAATGTCCAGCTCGCGCCGTACCGCGTCCCGTATGGCGGCGGCCAGTTCCCCGTAGGAGCGGCCCAGCGCCCGGCGCATGCCGGTCAGATCGGCGAAGCCTTCGTCAATCGAATATTCTTCGACAAACGGAGTGAATCGGCGCAGGATGTTCATCATGCGCCGCGAGAAAAGGGTGTAGGCCTCGTAATCGCTTTCCAGGAGAACCAGGTCTGGACAGAGGCGACGCGCGTCGCGCAGGGAGACGCCGCGCTTGACCCCTTGGGCCTTGGCTTCGTACGAGGCGCAGGCGATGATCCCGCGCTCCGCGCCGGTGACCACCGGCCTGCCGCGCAGTTCGGGCCGCAAAGCCTGTTCGACGGACGTGAAAAAAGCGTCGCCATCCACGTGCGCGATGGCGCGGGGAAAACGAACGGCGTCCGGATCGGCGTTTCGAACATGGTCGCTCATAAGGCTCGTCCTGGATTCGGCAGTTCAGTTGAACTGATTACTGATCACCGATCACTGGTTACGGCTCTTTCCAGCCTTACCGGTACTTGCGGATCACGGCTCGCACAATGCCGCCAATGGTCAGGGATTGACCGGGCCGGATGCGCCGGTATTTCGGGTTGGCCGGATCGAGATAGACTCCCTGGCGGTTTCGGCCGAAATATTTCATGGTCCATTCCCCGTCCACCTGCGCGACGACAATGTCGCCCGGATTGGGCGCGGCGCCTTTTTCCACCAGAACCAAATCGCCGGGGAGAATCCCGGCCTCCTGCATCGAGTCGCCGGAAACGGTCAGCAGATAGGTCGCGTCCGGACGCTGGATCAGGAATTCGTCGAGATTGATCATGTCGGCCAGGTCCTCTTCGGCGGGCGAGGGGAAGCCGGCTTGAACGGAGCCAAGCACGGCGGTGCGCGCGGAAATCTTCGGGGTGAACGCCACGCGTCCGCCGCCGCCGCGCCGGAGATAGCCCAGCTCGATCAGGCGCCGCACGGGGCCGTACACGGCGTTCTTGGACGCATAGCCGAACAGGGCGGCCATTTCGGCGAAGGAAGGCGGCCGGCCTTCCCTCCGATGAAACGCGCGCAGGCGCGCAATCTTCTCCAGCAAAGCCATTCGACGCGGCATGGAAAATCCTCCCAATGCGAACCCAGCGACGGTATCCAACCGTCGGCGGCCACTGTATAACTGTACGAATGTACAGCGCAAGGAAAAATTAAGGAAGAATGACGTCCGCCGAATCCTCTTGTTTTTTACGACAGCATCGGCGAATTAATGGGCTAAGGGTTCGCGCAGAAATTAATCGGAGGGATTGGGCGTCCAAAACGCCAATGATTTTTTGCGCGGGCCCTTAAGAGCCATTCGCGGATGCCGGGCGGGGATACGAAGAGAAGCGACCAGTGGCCAGCGGCCAGTGACCAGTGATTGGTGAACAGTGTTGCCGCCACGCGACGGATCTGTGGCGGCGCTGCAACACGCGCCTCTTTCTCGGACTGCGGCCGTTCGCTTGCCGAGGACATCTGCGTTTTCGTCTTTTCCGTTCTTGCCGACGGCCTTTTCGCCGTTTGCACCGCAAGGAAGCCGTTGGCTCAATGTTTTGCCAAACAAAAGGATGTGCTATGTTTTCCCGTCAAATGCCTGCGTCTGTTACGGTTCTTTGGGTCAAAGAAACACCGATTCAAATTCGATAGTGGCAGTCCTTTTGGAGGGACAATGTAGAAGTTGGCATGGCGTATGCAAGATCGTTTGCGCCGGCGATGTCGGCGCGGTGCGCGCGACGGGGTCCGGAAGCGCGAAAGGAGGGCGATCATGAATACGCATGGCAGGCAGTCGGAAATCTGTAGCAAAGGATTTGTGCGGCAGGGAAGAGCGGGCGCGACGTCGTTTGCGAATGAGCGCAGCCGACGGGGACGCAGGAAGCCTGTCCGCCATCGCCGTACGGCGTTCACCTTGATCGAGCTGCTGGTTGTGGTGGCGATTATCGGCATTTTGGCCGCCTTGTTCTTCCCTGCAATCCACAAGGCGTTGACCCAGGGTCGCGCGACCAAGGCGGGCAATATCGCGCGCCAGATCCATCTGGGCGTGTTCACGGCTTCGATGGCCATGGAACATTACGGAACGACCGTGTGGCCGACCAGTGGCGGAGCGGACACGAACGGGTTCGCGACGAGTACGGAATGGTTGCGCGACATTGTCGCCAACCAGGTTGTCGAGGAAGGCGTGAGCCTGGACGAATTCGACTTTCGGTTCTTCCATGTGCACGGATTGCCCGGCGCCCGGCATCACAGCGCTTTCAACGACGCCCACAACGCGTGGTGCGTTGTTTTGGATGCGGGCGAGCCCGGCGTGAGCGGGTCGGCGCCGTTTCTCTTCACGCGCAACATTGTTCTGGAGGACAACCACACGGGCTCCGTACCGACGCTCGACCGGAATCGCAGTCCTTTCGGAAACCGGCTGGCCGTGGTAATGACGGTTGGCGGCGCCTTGCAGATCATTCCGGGCGAGCTGTTCGATACGACCCATCCCCGCTACGACGCCGACCGGCTCATGGACGCGTTCAATCCGTCGCGCCGTTCGCTGCCCGTGCTGTATCCGTAGGGTCCGTGCCACGCAGGCTGGAGGAGATCGGCGATGGCGCGCGTACGATGTCGAAGGAAACCGGCAGCGAAACGGCGCGGCGCTGGCGGGGCAATCGTGTGCGCGAGCGCAGGCGTCGGCCGTCGGGCCGGTAGAGTCCGATCCGCACGCGGACGGGGCCCGGCGGCGCGTCGGCGGGGATGGCGATGTGCATGTCGTACTGTTCGGCTCTTTCGTTCAGGTCGTGGTCGCCTTGAAACAGGATAGTGCGGCCCTGGAGAAAATGCGCGAAGACGAGGGCGCGATCCTTTTCGGGAAGATTTTTCCAGTAGAGCCGAAGAAGAAGGGGATCGCCTGCGCGCGGTTGCGCGGGCCGCAACGTCGCGCCGAGCAGCATGGAGCCGTCCTCGAAACGGATGTCCAGCGGAACGGCGGGCTGCGCACGGCGGTTGCCGTCAACAACCACAAGCCAGTGGCCGGAGTCGTCCGGCATGGGGCTTGCGTCGTAATGGTGCATGCCAAGTTCCGCCCAGGGGACAAGGCCGGCGCGAAGCAGCGGGCTGTCGGGATGTTCCCGGTCGGCATAGGTCTCCGGCGCGAGTTCGACGATCTCGAACAGGCGCGTGGCGGAACCGTAGCGCGGGTAGCAATCTTGCGCCACGCGCCAGAGCCGGTCCTGATAATGGAGGAAGCGTCCGGCCGGCCGCGCGATGCGAAGGTCGTTGCGCACGACGGGCGATGCGGGATGTTCCTGCCAGCCTTCTTCCAGCCGTTCGGAATGGAAGAGATGCAGGTCGCGATGGTTGGGCGTCGAGGCGAACAGCCACCAGCGGTCGTTGTGCCGTACCAGCGAAGGGTCAACCAGCGGCTTGCGCACGAGCGTCGCGACCGGCTCCCAATCGCGCGGAAAATCGCGCGCCTCGTACAGGCGCACCTCGCCGATTCTGTACGATTCGACCACCATGAGCTTGCGGCCCTCCCATTCGAACACGTGCGGATAGGAAAGATGGAACGGCTCGGCCAGCGCGATGCCGACATGGGTCCATGAACGGCCGTCTACGCTTTCGGCCCAGCCGATACAGCCTCTGCGCGGGTGCGTTTGCAAAAGCTCGTAGAACATATGCCAGCGGTCGCGGTCGCGAAACAGAAAGGGATCGGCCGTATAGGCGGTGGCCAGATCCGGCACGGAATCGGCATCCAGCGCCGGATGCTCCAGTTCGGGGAGAACGGCGGGGATGGCGAACGGATCGGGCGCCACCGCGATGCCGATCGAGTATTCGGACGGGGCGCCCGGCCAGAAAGGGGATTCGGGCAGTTCCGCCCAGCGTTGTTCGGAACCGCATCCGCACAGCGTCAGCGCCGCCAGCCCGATCGTTGTCTGGCGGGCGAAATCCCGCAGTATCCGCTGGTTGGCGGGTCGCCTGTTCCGCGCGCGAAGCGCAGGCTCGGAACGCGCGACCGGTATTTGCGCGTATGCGGGGTTGGCTTTCATGACTCGGAGTCTCCTTATCCGTGTGAATCCGTGTTCATTCGTGGTTCTGGAGGGGCAAATTCTTTTGAACGTCTTTGGAGCGAAGGGCGGCGTTCGTATACGATTCCGTCTCGCGAGGCACGTGGCAAGAAACGGGCCAGCTCGTTGATCCGGCTGCCGCTGTTGGACAGTATGGCAGGCACGTATTCGCTCGTCCAGCCGCGCGAGACGGGGCCTTCGCGTTTTTCGATCAGCACGGAAACTTCGCGTCCGATCCAGGTGCGGGCGAAGGCGATGCGTTTGCGGGCGCCCAAAGCGATCAGCCGAGACACCCTTTCTTTCTTCTCGGTCGCCGAAACGGTTTGCGGCATGTCGAAAGCTCGCGTGCCGGGCCGCGGACTGAAAGGGAAGACATGCAGGTTGCTGAAGGGCAGGTCGCGAACGAGCGCCAGGGTGTTCGCGAAAGCGCGGCGGTCCTCGCCGGGAAAGCCGACCACGATGTCCGCGCCGAGTCCGGGCGTGCCGAGTTTGGCCAGCGCATATTCGACGCTTTGGCGCCATTCGCGGACGGCATAGCGACGGCCCATGTCGCGCAGGACGGTGTCGTCGCCGCTTTGCAGCGGAAAATGCAGGTAGCGACAGAGCTTGCCGGATTGCGCCATGAAGTCGGCAACGGCCTTTTCGGTGGTGGACATTTCCAGCGAACCGATACGGAAACGAAGGATGCCCGCTACGGACTCGATGCGTTGCAGCAGTTCGGGCAGGCGAACGCGGCCGTGTCGGTACAGGCCGATGTTTACGCCGGTCAGCATGACTTCGCGTACGCCGTTTTCGGCCAGGGCTTCGAGTTCGGCAACGATCTCGGGAAGCGGTCTGCTGACCGGCGCGCCGCGGGTCAGGGGCACGATGCAGTAGGCGCAGCGGAAATCGCAGCCGTCCTGAATTTTGACGATCGCGCGGGTGCGGGACAATAGGGAAGGGCAGGGCAGGCGTGTGTCGGGAGGAGCGTGTCGAGTGTCGGGTGGCAAGCCGTGTTCCGTCTTTGCCGAGCCCTTGCTAGCGTTCGCCGGGAACGCAAGGACGCGCAGGCGGGCGGGCAGGTCGTATTTGTCGCGCTGGCCAACGATCAGGTCGGCGCCGGTGACGTCCCGGATTCGGGCGGCATCCGCTTCCGCCGCGCACCCGATCAAAACCACGAACGGGCGCGGTTCCTGACGGGCGGCAGAGCGCGCCAGGCGCGCGGACGTGCGTTCGGCATCGCCGGTCACGGCGCACGAATGCACCACGGCCACTTCGCAGGGACGGCCCCAGTCGGTTACCGCGTAGCCGGCGGCGACGAAGCCGGCGGCGATACGGGCGGTTTCCGCCTGGTTCAGCTTGCATCCCACTGTCTTGAAGGCGACGCGCATCACCGCAACACGGCGCCGGAAGCGGCATTGCGCACGTGCACCGCGTAGCGGGCCAGCCATCCGTCCGCAATGCGCGGGGAGAAGGGTGGCATGCTGGCGCGGCGCTTTTCGATTTCTTCCGGCGCCAGCGCCGCCTCGATTCGGCCGTTCGGGATGTCAATGCGTATGCGGTCGCCGTTTCGCAGCAGTCCGATCAGGCCGCCCTCGGCCGCTTCCGGGGAAACATGGCCGATGCAGGCGCCGCGCGTGCCGCCCGAGAAACGGCCGTCGGTGATCAGAGCCACGCTTTCGCCGAGGCCCTGGCCCATGATGTAGGAGGTGGGCGCCAGCATTTCCTGCATGCCCGGTCCTCCTTTGGGGCCTTCGTAGCGGATCACCACGGCATGGCCCGGTTTCACGCGCCCGGCCAGAATGCCCTGGCAGGCCTCTTCCTGCGAATCGAACAGGATGGCTTCCCCTTCGAATACCAGCATGGACGTCGCGACGCCGGCCGTTTTGACCACGGCGCCTTCTTCGGCGAGATTGCCCTTGAGCACGGCCAATCCGCCTTGCGGGGAATAGGGCCGGTCGAGTGGGCGGATGATTTCGTTGTCGAGCGCGCGGCAGCGGGCGATGTTGCGCCACAAGGAGAGCCCCGTCACGGTTGGGCAGTCGCGCCGGATCAGATCGGGCAGGTCGGCCAGCAGCCGCAGAATGGCGCCTATTCCGCCTGCGCGATGCACGTCCTCCATGTGCCAGTCGCTGGAGGGCGCCACCTTGCACAGGGTCGGACACCGTTTCGCGATCGCGGCGATCCGGTCCAGATCGTAGGGAACGCCTGCTTCGCGCGCGATCGCCAGGCCGTGCAGGATCGTGTTCGTGCTGCCGCCCATGGCCACGTCAAGCGCGAAGGCGTTGTCGAGCGATGCCTCCGTGACCAGCTCGCGCGGGACAGGCCCCCCGGCCCGGGCCATGGCCACGATACGGCGCGCGGCCAGCCGGTACAGCTTGTTGCGTTCCGGATTCACCGCCAGTGTCGTGCCGTTGCCGGGCAGCGCGATGCCCAGCGCCTCGCACAGGCAATTCATGGAATTGGCCGTGAACATGCCCGAACACGAGCCGCAGCCGGGACAGGCATGCTCCTCGACCGTTTGCAGGTCGCGGTCGGACATGGCGCCCCGCTCATGCGCGGCCACGCCTTCGAAAACGCTGATCAGGTCCACCGTGCGCCCGTCGGGCGTGCGGCCGGCTTGCATGGGGCCGCCGCTGACGATCAGGGCCGGCAGGTTGACTCGCAGCATGCCCATCAGCATGCCGGGCACGATCTTGTCGCAGTTCGTGATGCAGAGCAAGGCGTCGAAGCAATGCGCGCGCGCCATGGATTCCACGCTGTCGGCAATCAGATCGCGGCTCGGCAACGAATATTTCATTCCGCCATGACCCATGGCGATTCCGTCGCAGATGCCGATCGTGTTGAATTCGAAGGGAATGCCGCCCGCCTTGCGGATGGCGCGCTTGATCAATTGCGCCACCTTGTTCAGATGGACATGGCCCGGAATGATTTCGGCGAACGAATTGCAGACGCCGATGAACGGTTTCGAGAAATCGTCGGTTGTCACGCCGGTCGCGCGCAGAAGACTGCGATGGGGGGCGCGTTCCCATCCCTGCCTGATTCGGTCGCTGTTCATGGACTTGTTCCTCTCGCGGGTTGCCGCACGTTCGCACTGGCCAGAAAAACGGAATGCCACCCTATACCATAAGGAAAGAGCGCGCAACATGAAACGCCGATGGCCAATGGCTTCGCGAACCTGTCGCATTCTTCATAAGGCGTGTTTCTCCTTGTTTTTGGCTTAGGTGTTTCGGGCTTCTTTCGGGCTTCGGCTCTTGGGTGTTTCGTCATTGAACGGCACGCCAAAACGGTTTGTTTGGAAAAAAAGGCCTTATCTAAGCGCCGTTCACGCTTGCCCCTATGGGCAGGCGGCGAGTTGACGTTTGCCTTGGATATGCACTGTCCCTGGATTCGCGGCGGCATAAACGAAGCCGTCTTGGACGGCGCCCCAGGAAGGACTCGAACCTCCGACCGTCGGATTAGAAATCCGATGCTCTATCCAACTGAGCTACTGGGGCGTGTCGGAAAACATTCACGATTAAACGTGTATCTTTTCCGGAAAGGCTCTACTGCACTCGCGTGGAAAACGCAAGACCGAAATCGGAAAATGGCGCAGGGATGCGCCCGCCAATTGCCAAATCCGGTATGCACCCTTGACAGGTTCGCTCCCGGCTGGCATTGTGCGCTTTTCGTTTAAAGACTTTTTTAAAAATATACACGCTTTTGCGTGTATATTTTCCGGAGGATGAAACTACGAAATACGCGAAAATCGCGAAAGGGAAAATAGAAGAACATCTTTTCGCGCTTGCCTCGCCGTAGGCTTTGCGAAGGCGGGTATTTCGCGTGTTTCGTAGTTAAAACAAATTGGGTTGCGGGCGAAGCCCGCCTTAAGGCATTTGAAGGAGAAGCAGGTGGAAAGACGAACCCGAAACGTGAAGCCGTTTACCCGCCTGGCGCTGTGCGTGTGTCTGAGCATCCCGGCTGTCGGCTGCGTGTACGGACGGCTCAACCGTTTCCGCAACCAGTTGTCGGCTTTCCCGGACCA
>SLKS01000257.1 GCA_007134465.1 Kiritimatiellia bacterium
CTTGACAACGCCGCCAGCGGGGCAATATCGCCGCCCGTTTGCAAGCCGCGAACACGACACACGCCGGAACGGCGGCCCACGACATTCCCGCCAAAGCACATGTCCCTATCGCTCGAAACGGCAGAACCTTTTCAATTCTCACCGGCAGAGCCGGTGGATTAGTGGTGTTTAGACGGCGGTCAGAACAACGGCGGCGTTACAGCCGCCGATGCCGGCGGAGTTCGAGAGGGCGACGCGCACGGGGAACTCGCGCCGGACATTTGGGACATAGTCGAGATCGCATGCCGGATCGGGCTCGCCATAGCCGATGGTAGGCGGCACAATGCCGTCGCGCATCGTCATGACCGCGACAATGGACTCCACCGCGCCTGCGGCGCCCATCATGTGGCCGAGCACGGACTTGTTGGCCGCGACGGGAATCGCATGGGCCCGGTCGCCAAGCACGGTCTTGATGGCCTGCGTTTCCGTGGAATCGTTATGGCGCGTGCCGGTGCCATGCGCGTTGACATGATCCACCGCGGCGGGCGACAAGCCGGCATCGGCCAGCGCCATGGCCATAACCTCGGCGGAACCGGCGCCGGCCGGGGCGGGCGCGGTCATGTGATGGGCGTTGTTGTTGACGCCATAGCCGGCGGCTTCGGCCAGGGGAACGGCGCCGGCGGCCAGCGCTTCGTCCCATTCCTCGATCAGCACGGCGCCGGCGCCTTCGCTGAAGATGGTGCCGTTGCGGCGCTTGTCGAAAGGCCGCAATTCATCGCGGGTCATGGTGCGCAAGGCGCAGAGCCCGCTCCAGCAGAAAGGAGTCAGGGCGTCGTAGCCGCCGGCGAGGACGGCCTTGGCGCGCCCGGCCCGGATGAGGCTCATGCCGTAGCCGATCGCGGCGCAGCCGGAACTGCACGACAACGACAGCGCGACGCGCGGCCCGCGAAAACCGAACCGGTTCGCCACGAGATCGGCGCAACGCTGGAATCCGTATTCGCGAAAGGCGCGATCAAGCTCCGCGGCGGACGACGGCGCTTCCGTCAGCAATTCAGCGGCGCGCTCGATCCCCCCGAAATTGGTGGCGAGAACCACGGCCACATCTTCCGGATTCCGCATGCGTTCCCGTAGGCCGGCCTGAACGACCGCTTCCTCGGCGGCGGCCAGCATGAACAGGCTGGCGCGGTCGAGCGGCACGCCCTGCGCATCGCGCGCGCCCGCGTCAGGCGCCGACTCGATCTGGCCGGCGCGCGCATAGGCAAAGCCGTCGGCATCGAACACGGTCAACGGTCCTATGCCGCATCGGCCATCGCGGACCGCCACCCAAACCTCGGCCACGGTCCGGCCAACCGGCGCGACCGCCCCCATGCCCGTAATCGCACATCGTTTCGCGGCGTTCATCCCAATTCTCCAACCACTCCCCGCTCAAGCGGGGCATCATGGCATGCACACGCAACAACACACTGTGTACCGAAACACTGGGAGCTTGTCTAGACCGTAGATTTTTTACTCGCGGGAAGAGACTCTCTTTGCAGGTTCGGGTCTGCCACTCCGCCCTTGACACAGGCCCGGAAATCGCTAGTATGGCCCGCGAACCCAACGAAAGGGGACTTGCATGCCTTCACGCCGAAACATTGACGCGGAACTGAACCGCACATCCAATCTCGATCAGGCGCTCGACTGGCTAAACCTGCCAAAAACCCGCGACCGCCTGACAGCGGCCAAAGGCATGCGGCAGGCACGACAGGCGCTGGATCCCGCCGTCGCCGAGGCCGAGGCGATCCGCTTGCGCGCCGCCAAGAACAAGAAAGATCTGGAAGAAATCTACAGCCTGGTCCACGATGCCTATGTCGAACGCGGCTATATCGAACCACAACCCGACGGCCGCCTCGTCCTGTATCCGCAACTGGACAACATTCCCGAAACCACCGTCATTATCATGTGGGACGGCGACCGCATCGTAGGCACAAACACCTTGACGCTCGACGGCCCGAAAGGACTGCCGTCCGACGAGGATTTCCGCAAGGAATGCGACGCGATCCGCGCCGAAGGCCGAAAACTGGCCGGCTCGTGGCGGCTCTGCACGCGAACCGGCTACCGCGACGAACGGCACATTGTTCTCGAACTGATCGCGCGCACGGTGCGGCTCACCCTCCAGAACGAGGTGGAAACCTGCGTCTTCACCATCCACCCGCGCCATGTGGACGTGTACCGCAAACTCCTCAACATGACTCTGGTCAGCCAAAAGGAGGAAACGGTCAGGGGCCTTCAGAACGCGCCGGCCGTCTTCATGCGCTGCGACCGCGAAACGCTGCCGCAATGGTGCTTCACGTAGAAGACGCGCGATACGCCTTGCGACGCGCGCGGGTGGCGGCATCGGGCGGATCGGTCCGCCACAAGTCCTCCAGCACGGGCCGAATGGCATGGCGAATCGCGTCGTAGGTCTGGAACCGCTCTTCCGGCTCGCGCTTGATCATCAGGTCCACGACATCCACCAGTCCGGGATGGCAGCCTGCCATCTTGGTCTTGGTTTGCGTCCGCAACAGCCGCAGATGCCCTTCGATCACCTTCATGACTTCCGTCGGGGAAAAGAACGGGTCTCCTTTCAGCGCGTAGAAACATACCATGCCCAGCGAATAGATGTCGCTGCGGAAATCTTCGCCCGTGCGCAGGCAGCGTTCCGGCGCGATGTACAGCGGCGTGCCGAAGATCGGCCCGTCGCGCCGCTCCCAGGCCTCGTCGTGGGTCAGGCACAGCCCGTAATCCACCAGCCGGGCCACGCCGTCTTCCTGCACGATCACATTGCTGGGATTGAGATCCCGGTACACGTAGCCGCAGTCGTAGATATGCTCCAGCGCCGACACGATATCGAGCGCATAGTACAGGACCGTCTCCTCGGGCAGCCCCCGTTGCGCGTGCTGCGCGATACGGTCGAGCAAGGTCAGGCCGTCGATCGTTTCCATGATCATGAACGCCCCGTCCTCCAGCCGCCCGTACCCGTACACCTGCGCCAGATTGGGATGCGCGCCGAACGACGCGCCGATGGCCGCTTCGTCCGTCAACCGCACCAGCGCCTCTTCCCCCACCTTTTCGGACCGGCGCAAGATTTTCGCCGTGGCCGACTGTGTCGGCTGCGCCCGATAGCACGCCAGATAGACGCTGCCCATGCCGCCGCTGCCGATCGGACACAGAACCAGCCAGCCGTCCAAATCGGCAGGAACGAACAGGAGACAGCCGCAATGGGGACAAGGTTGCAGCGTAAGCGGCGGAAGATCGGCTAAAGAGACTTTCTTCCGGCAATTCGCGCAGCGGCACTGGCCGTGCTCGAAATCGCGCGCCATAGCCGACGGATCGGCCCGACCGGCGCCATGCGTCATACTGGACCAGGACAGTTTCATATCTCTGGATTTCCGGAGGGTCGGAATCCGCCCCCGACCCTTCATAAGCGGCGTCTGCAATAGCCTCGCGGCCCATAGGGTCAGGGGCGGACGTTCCCGCCCCTCATGCTCGCCCGGCAGAGCCCGCCCGCCATTCGTTCCATCAGCACGCCAACATTCCATCAAATCCAGCGCATGTCAACACCAACCCCGAAAGCTTTTCTTCTTGCCATTTGCCGCCAGCTTTGAAATCATGCTTTCTTTTCCTTCACCAAAGGGAGCGCTGGCATGGCCTGGTTCAGAAAACGGAAAAACAAACACGGGGCTGGCGAAGGACTCGACGAAAACCTCTGGGTCGTCTGCCCCGATTGCAAGACGCACGTGCATCGCGACGAATGGTTCGCCGCGCCCAAAGTCTGCCCTAAATGCGTCTTTCACGACCGGCTCACCGCCCGCGAACGGCTGGATATCACGTTGGATCCAGGCACGTTCCGCGAATTCAACCCGGAAATATCCACCTCGGATCCGCTCCTGTTCACCGACGGCAAGGAAAGCTACTTCACCAAGGCCGAAGCGGCCAAAGGCCGTACCGGCCTGAACGAAGCGGTGGTCACCGGAAGCGGCAAGCTCGACGACCAGACCGTGACGGTCGCCGTAATGGACTTCCGCTTTCTGGGCGGCAGCCTGGGCAGCGGCACCGGCGAAAAAATCCTGCTCGCCGCCGACTACGCCTTGCGACACCGCCGCCCGTTTATCGTATTTTCCGCCTCTGGCGGCGCGCGCATGCACGAGGGAATCGTCTCCCTCATGCAAATGGCCAAGACCTGCGCCGGCATTGCCCGCCTGCACAAGGAAGGCATCCCCTACATTTCCGTCCTGACCGACCCCACCACTGGCGGCGTCTCCGCCAGCTTCGCCATGGCCGGCGACATTCACATCGCCGAACCGCGCGCGCTGATCGGATTCGCCGGACGCCGGGTTATCGAGCAAACGATCCGGCAAAAACTGCCGCCCGGCTTCCAAACGGCAGAATATCTGCTCGAACACGGATTCATTGATCTCATCGCGCATCGGCGCGACATGAGAAATTGCCTGTCCCGCATCCTAAGGTACTGGAAACGCTGACCGCGCGGAGGCCTGCCATGATCAAGAAAGAATATCTCGAACTGCCTATTGAAAGCGTTGTCGTCAAAGGCAGCTTGCGCAAGGAAATGGGCGACATGATCACGCTCGAAAACTCCATCCGCAAGCTCGGCCTGCTGGACCCGCTCGTCGTGGACGCCAGCAACATCCTGATCTGCGGCGAACGGCGACTGCAGGCCTGCCGCAATCTGGGCATGGCCACTGTGCCCGTCATCAAAATGGACATCGCCTTCGACAGCATGACGGCGCTCGACGTGCAATCGGACCTCAACCTGTGCCGGGAACCTTTCACGAACGACGACTTGAACCGCCTGATCGATCGCAAGAAAGCCAGCATGCCGAACCGCGGCGCCGATGACGAGCATCCCGGCCTGCTCGACAAGTTGCGCAAAACGTTTTCCTCTTCGACAACAACGGAGTAGCCATGGACCCGCAAAAGGATTTCGACCAGGAACTCAAGGATATCGAAGCGAAAATCGCCGAACTCAAGCTGTTGGCCAAGGACGACAGCGTCCGGTTCGGCACGGAAATCGCCCAGCTCGAGAAAGAGAAGGCCGATCTGGAAACAAGCCTGTACGCCAACCTGTCTCCCTGGCAAATCGTGCAGATTGCCCGGCATCCGCAACGACCGCTTTTGCGCGACTATATCGAAGGGATATTCTCCGAATTCATCGAATTGCACGGCGACCGCCGATTCGGCGACGATGCCGGCTTGATCGGCGGCCTGGCCACGATCGAAGACCGGCGCGCGGTCCTGATCGGGCATCAGAAAGGCCGCACCGTCGAAGACAATGTCAAAATGAATTTCGGCATGGCAAACCCCGAAGGATACCGCAAAGCCTTGCGCCTCATGAAGCTGGCCGAGAAATTCAGGCTGCCCGTGATCAGCTTCATTGACACGCCCGGCGCCTATCCCGGGCTGGACGCCGAAGCGCGCGGCCAGGCCGAAGCCATCGCGGCCAATCTGGCCGCCATGGCCTCCCTGGAGGTCCCGATCATCGTTATCGTTACCGGCGAAGGCGGCAGCGGCGGCGCGCTCGGCATCGGCATGGGCGATTCCGTCCTCATGCTGGCCTATGCGGTCTATTCCGTCATTTCCCCCGAGGGCTGCGCCTCCATTCTCTGGCGGGACGGCGCCAAGGCGCCGGAAGCTGCCGCCGCTCTCAAAATTACCGCCGCGTCCCTCCTCGAAATGGGCGTCGTGGACGACATCGTGCCCGAACCGCTCGGCGGCGCCCACCGCGATCCGCAACAGACCCTGGCCAACGTCAAAGACGCTTTGATCAAGAGACTCAAGAAACACGCGCGCTTCTCTCCGAAGAAGCTCGTGGAAACCCGCTACGAAAAATATGCCGATATCGGCCGCTGGAAAAACTGGTGGTAAGGGCCGAAGGAATTGAACAGAAGGCAACGAAGGGCGGGGCTCGCTGAAGTTTACGGCAAAGGTGACGACGGAGTTGGAATCGGCGGTGTTTACGAGGCAGTTTGCGTTGGAGGAAGAGGCGTGGCAATCTCGTCTGTTCCGTAAACTGTTCCGTCAACCGCATCGAAACTAACTCCACCGTAAACGTTGCCGTAAACTGCTTCGATTGCCCTGTGCAAAGCGTGTTGGCCAACGGTTGGCGACAAAGAGGCGACAAACGGAAATCAGGACGTGACACCTTCGTTATCTTGAGCGAAGCGGGTGTTCAAACAATCCAGGGACAATAGACACACGCAAAAACGTGTATCTTGTCCGGAAAGGCTCTATGGCGAAAAAATCTTCCCCGAAAAGACAACGTTCGAAACCCGCGACGAAACCTTCCGCGAAAGCCGGAAACGGCGGCGGACGCATCCCCTTGCGCATCACCGACACCACGCTGCGCGACGCGCATCAGTCCCTGTGGGCGACACGCATGCGCACCAAGGACATTGTCGGCATCCTGGACACGATCGACAACGCCGGCTTCTATTCGCTGGAAATGTGGGGCGGAGCCACCTTCGACGTCTGCCTGCGGTTCCTTCGCGAAAACCCCTGGGAACGGCTGCGCATGATCAAGTCGCGCGCAAAGAAAACGCCCCTGCAAATGCTGCTGCGCGGCCAGAACATTCTCGGCTACCAGCATTATCCCGACGACTTGCTCGACCGCTTCGTCGCCCTTTCCTGCCGCAACGGCATGGATATCTTCCGCATCTTCGACGCCCTGAACGACAATCGCAATATGGAATATGCCATCAAGGCCGTCAAGAAGCACGGCGGTCATGCGCAAGGCACGCTCTGCTATACGATCAGCCCCGTGCATACGGTCGAAGAGTTCGTGCGCATCGCCAGGGAACAGGTGCAGATGGGCGTGGATTCCATCTGCATCAAGGATATGGCCGGCATCCTGTCCCCGATCTCCGCCGAGAAACTCATCTCCGCGCTCGTGGCGAACGTGGACGTGCCCATCCAAATGCATTGCCACGCCACCAGCGGCATGGCGGTGGCCACCTATGTCGAAGGCGTGCGCGCCGGCGCCGGCGCCATTGATTGCGCCATCTCCGTCATGTCCGGCTCGTCCTCGCAGCCGGCGGCGGAAACGATGCTGTCCATCTTCGACGAAACCTCCTACCGGGCCAGCCTCGACCGCGACGCCCTGCGCAAAATCTGCAAGCACTTCACGGAACTGGCGCCGAAACGCCAGTTGAGCAGTCAGCCGCTCAACCCGATCGACCCCGAAATTCTGATCCACCACATTCCCGGCGGCATGATTTCCAACCTGCGCTCCCAGTTGCAGCAGCAGGACGCGCTGGACCGGCTGCCGGAGGTGCTAGAGGAACTTCCCCGCACCCGCGCCGATCTCGGCTACCCGCCGCTGGTGACGCCCACCAGTCAGATCGTGGGCGTGCAATCGGTCATGAATGTGCTGGCCGGCGAACGCTACGCCATGATCCCCCAGGAAACACGAAACTATGTCAAAGGCCTCTACGGCCGCTCTCCGGCCCCGATCGCGTCGGCCATTCGCAAGAAAATCCTGGGCGATGAAAAACCCATGACCGGCCGCCCGGCCGACAAACTGGAACCGATCCTCCCGAAAATCACGCTCGAAATGGAGGATCCCACGCTGATCAACGAAGAGGAAGACATCATTTCCTACTGCCTGTTCCCGGAACAGGCCAAGGAATACTTCCAGTGGCGCGCCCTGCCCACCGAGGACCGGCCGCCTATTCCGGCCAACCTCGAGCGCAAAAAGGAAGACAAGCCTGCCGCCAAGGAATCGGCCGCCGCGCCCGCCAAACCGTTCCTGTCCGACCGCGACTACCAGGAAATCAATGAGTTGCTGGCCAAAGTTCATGATTTGCAGCTCTCCGAGGTCACGATTCGCCGCGACGACCTGGCGCTCAGCCTCAAAGCGGACGGCATGCGCATCGGCCAAACGCCCGTTGACGAAACGCCTCGCAAAACGGCCGCCCCGAAGCCGGTCGAACCCCGGCAGGAAAAACCGGAAGCGGCCGCCAAGCCGGACGAACCCGCCGACGGCTACGACGGACCGGCTGTCAAAGCCCCCCTCAACGGAACCTTCTATCTGTCGTCCGGCCCCGGCAAGCCGCCGCTGGTCAAGGAAGGCGACACCGTTCAGGCCGGCGATCCGGTCTGCATCGTCGAGGCCATGAAGCTGTTCAACCAGATCAAGGCGCCGTCCCGCTGCCGCATCGTCAAACTCCTGGCCCAGCATGGCGACGCCGTCAAAAAAGGCCAGCCGCTCGTCGCCATTGAACCGATGTGAACCCAGGCGCAGACAACCTGATTTTGTCGGAAGAAGAAATGGCGCCAAGCCCTTTCCCGAAACACAGTTCAAATCTGTAGCCGAGATCAGGCAATCTGACATGAACATACCGGCCATCGAACCCTTGACGTTGGCGCATGTCGTTCCGTTGGTGCGGCTGTGCAACCAAACCTTCGTCGAACACGCCCGTTTCCCGGAACATGGACTTCAAGCCGTGCGCCTCGTCCGCGAACAGCCGGAATGGCAATGGGGCGCGTTCGCCGACAATCGCCTCGCGGGCGCGCTACTGTGCCAATGCCGGCCCGAAAAGAAAACAGTCGCCATCCGGCTGATCGGAACCGACCCGGCGCTGCGCGGAGTCGGCATTGGGCGCAGGCTGCTGGACCATTTGGAGACGGAAGCCCGGCGCAAAGGCATGGAAGCGTTGTCCGTCGGCACGCCGTTCGCCGCGCGCTTCTACGAAAAATGCGGATTCCGGCCAACCCGCACGACCCTGCGCATGATCAAGGATCTCGCGCAAAAGACCGTTCTCCTGCCCGATACTATTTCCGTCGCGCCCTTCACGCTGGACGAAGCCCCGGAGATTCTGGCCTGTCTGCCCGAACCGGAAAGCCAGGCCCGTTTCCTGGAAGCGTTTCTGGCCAACCTGCGCCTGCACGGTTCCTACGCGCTGCGTATCGCGCGGAACGGCGCTCTGGCCGGCGCGGTTTTGGGCGCGGCCGACACCGTATGCCCCGATTTCGTCCGTGTCGGCCTTGTCCTTCCGCTCGGCGCCAATCTCGAAGACCTGATTCGCACCGCCGAATACGCCGTGTCCCGGCAAGGCCTGCGTTACATCGGTTTCCCGGCCGAACCAGAACAGGAAGACATCTTCGCGAAACTCGGCTACGAGCGGGCGGCCCGCGATTTCTTCTGGACCATGTACACCCTGCGCAAACAAATCTCGTAACCGTTCACGGGGGGCTGGATTGGGCATAAAGACCGACCTATGCCGGTGTTGCGCTTCCTGGGATCGCCAGGCTCCAGCCTGGCATCTCTTGCTTTGCCACGCTGGAGCGTGGCGATCCCAGGGAAATCGGAGCCACCGTGAACGGTTACCAAATCTCGAAAGGGAAAGGTCGTGAACAACAGCCTTGAAAAATCGAGAGCGCGCTGGGCGGCGGCCGTCGTCGCCCTGGCGCTGCTCGCCGTCGGACTGGCCCTGTGGAATCGGCGCCTGGCCAGCGAACTCCGGCGCAAGATTCTCGCCGACATTCCCGCACCGATTCTGAACGGCCTGCACTACGAAATCGAAGACGATTTCCCGGAGTTCGAACCGTTGCCCCACCCGACTCCGCGGCCGCGTCCCGCACCGGCGGAACCCGTTGCCCGGCCTGCGCTGCCCGCCATGAGCGAGGAAGAAACCGCGACGCTTCAATCGGACGCCGTCCGGCTGGCCCTGATGCGCATGGCCTTTGACAACAGCCCGCAACGACGCATGCGCATCCTCCGGGAATTGGGGATTCCCGTGACCTACGACGATATTTTGTCCGCCATGCCCGACGGACGGGGAACGCCCATGGCCGTGGCGAATGTGTACCGCGAATTCGGCGCCAAGGACTCGGCCGCGCTCATGGCCTGGGCCGAAAGAATGCCGGAAGGCGAAAACCGCCAACGTGCCATCGCCGCCGCAGCCCAGGCGCTGGCCTCCGAAAATCCGGTCGCCCTTGCCCGTTGGCTGTGGTCCCTGCCAGAATCCGACAGCACGGCCCGTCAACAGGCCATGACCACCGCCTTGCGCGCCATGGCCAACACCCGTCCGGAAGAAGCCGAACAATGGCTGGCGAAAATGGGCGACGACTTTCCCCAAGGCGCCTCCATCGCCTCCCAAATTGCGCGCCGTCATATGCAAGGCAACCTGGACGAAGCCGCCGCATGGGCGAACAGTCTGGAACCGGGTCTCTTGCGCGATACGGCCTTCGCTCAACTGGCATCGCGGCTGGCAACGCAAGCGCCGGATGCCGCCCTGGAATGGTGTCTGGCCATCGAGTCCGACAACGCCCGCCAAACGGCGCTTGCGCGGATCATGCCTCGCTGGGTACAGAGCCGGCCCGACGAAGCCGCCGCATGGGTCGAAACGCTGCCCGGCGGCTCTCTGAAAGATTCAGCCGTTCGCGGACTGATCAACGGGCTCGTCGGCGCGCATCCCGAAACGGCCGCCGAATGGGTGGACCTCATCGAAAACCGGGGCCAGCGCCGCGCGGCCCTTTCCACCGTCGTCTCGCGCTGGGCGCGTACCGATTCCGCACGCGCAGGCGCATGGGTCCGAGCCATGCCCGACGGACTGGTCAAGGATACGGCCTTGCAAAGCATGGCCATGGCCCTTGCCTCCGCCAATCCGGACGAAGCCATGGCCTGGGCGCAAAGCATAGGAAACGGAACCATGCGCAACCAAGCCATCCAGGCCCTGCAGGCGCGAACACGACGTCGCACCCGACGCCCATAAGCGCCACCAGTACGGGAGTTTGACGATCCACCACGGCACGGAGAAGACAAAATGGCGGCAGACGCATTGAAAGAATGGCATGCCCTCCGCGCGAACAAGCGGGAAACGTCAACGGCCTCGTCCGCAACCCAAGAGTTGCCTCCCGCGGAGGAGACGACAGACGCGAACATATGCGGTTAAGGCGGACTGACGCCCGCAACCCATTGAATTGGCCACAAAAAAGCGCATAAACACAAAAAAACTTTGCGTTCTTTGCGCTCTTTGCGGCTGTTTTCCGGAAAGATACACACAATAGCGTGTATCTTTCTGAAAAAGACTTTATCGAAAGCCAGCCAATGCGAAGACGAATCAACGCAAGCATACGACGGGCGGCGGCGGGCGTCGCCATCGTCCTGGCGGCGGGCGCGGGTGCCGTGCGCGGCGACGAGGCGGCCGCGCGTGCGCAATTGTGGGACAAGGTCGAACAGGCCCTCCGCGAGGAGACGCCGGAATCCGCCTTGCGCCCTCTGCCCGCGCTGATCGAAAACGCCATCCGAAACCGTGCCTATGCCGAAGCCGCATGGGCGATCGGCCGCCAAGTGGCGCTGGAAGGCCAAACAGGCAAACGCAGCCGCGAGGACAACATCGCGCGCCTGGACGAGATCGCCAGGTCGGCGCCGCCCGATTTGCAGCCGCTCCTGCAGGCTATTCAGGCCCATTGGCTGTGGGATTATTTCGATCTGAACCGCTGGCGCATCATGGAACGCCGCCGCAGGGCCGGCGCCGAAGCGGAGGATATTTCACGGTGGGATTTGGCGAGGATGTTCGGAGAACTCGACCGGCTGTTCGCGGCCTCGCTTGCCGAGCCGGAACGGCTCGGCAAGATTCCCGTCTCCGAATTCGAGCTGCTGTTGCTGGACAGTGAAATTCCCGACCGCTACCGCCCTACCCTGTTCGATACGGTCGCAACCGCCGCGCTCGCTTTCTACGGAGCGGGCGAACAGGCGCCGCTCTGGCCGCATGACCTTTTCGTTCCCTATGCGGACGGACCGATTTTCGCGGAACGGGAAACGTTCCTGAATTGGACGCCCGAAACACGCGATAGAGAGGAGCCTGTCTTCCGGGGCGTCGCGCTTCTCCAGAACCTGTTGCGGTTTCACCAAATAGCAGACAATTCGGATGCGATGGCCGATTGGGACCTCGAACGGCTGCGGTTCGGGTTCAACCATGCGGCAGGCGCGCAAAAGGACGCGCGCTACGAGGCGGCGCTGCGCCGCTTCATCGAAACGCATGGCGACCGGGAAATTTCGGCGCGCGCCCGATACGATCTGGCTTCGCTGCTGCAAAACAGCGGCCGACGCGCCGAAGCGCGAGAGGTGGCGGCGGAAGGGCATCGGCTGTTCCCGCAAAGCGCTGGCGGCAAACTGTGTCGCCACACGGTTCGCATCATCGAAGAGCCCTCGGCCATGATCGCGGCCGACCGCGTATGGAGCCGCACCGGCGCAACCATTCAGATCGGCTACCGCAACGCGACCCATGCGTATTTCCGGCTGGTCGCCTGGGACTGGGATGCCCGCCTGCGGCAGCATCCGTACAAACATCCGGAAGTTTTTTCAATCTGGGACAATATATCCAAGCTCGCCGACCAAATTCTGGCCGAAAAACCGATACGCGCATGGTCGGCATCCTTGCCGCCAAGCGACAATTATGCCGAACAATCCGTTGCCCTGCCGGCGCCAGAAAACATTCCTGCCGGTTTCTACTGGCTGATGGCCGCGCACGAGCCAACCTTTGCCGACCGGAACAGCCCCGTTTCCCTCTCCCCCGTCTGGGTATCCGATCTCGCGCTGGTTCTGCGCAAGCATCCGCATGAATCCGAGCAGCACGGCCTTGTTCTCGATGCCGCAACCGGCGAACCGGTCGCCGGCGCCCTTGTGCAAGCCTGGGCGCTGGCTTCGAAACCGCCTGAACACAACCGCGCAGGCTTGGACGCCGACCCCGACAAGCCGGATATCCTCGAACAGATCGCTCCGGCCACGACCGACACCGACGGAATATTCAGGCTTCCGCTCCTGCCCGAACGCAGCCATCTGCTTCTGGCATCCCATGGCGAAGACCGCGTCGCTTTCAAAACAGAGTTGTATGGGAGAATGGCGTGGCCAGAAGCGGTCCTCCCTCGCGAACCCAAGCCCGCGCGCCAAGTCCGCTTCTTTACCGACCGCGCCATCTACCGGCCCGGCCAAACGCTGCGGTTCAAGGGCATTCTCTTCGAGTCGGACCCGGCAAACGACCGCTACTCAACCCTGGCAGGAGAAGACGTGACGATCCTTCTCAGGGACGGGTACAGAAACGAACGGGCCCGGCTTGTCTGTCGCTCGAACGATTACGGCTCCTTCAGCGGCAGCTTCACGATTCCGTTCGCTATCGTCACGGGCTCGCTGTGGCTTACCGGCGAGGGGATGCGCGATACGGCACATCTGCGGGTCGAGGAATACAAGCGGCCAACGTTTCAGGTCGCGCTGACGCCACCCGAAACCGCTGTGAAACTGAACGAGTTCGTGCGCCTGACCGGCACGGCAACAGCCTATACCGGCGCTCCGACCGACGGAGCCGATGTACGCTGGCGGGTGGAGCGCATGGTCGGCTACCGGCCCTCATGGTGGCATCGCCATTGGCGAAAGGCGGAAGGCCAGCAAAGCCCTCGGGAAATCGCAAGCGGCACAACCCGCACGGATTCGCACGGCGCCTTTTCGATCAAGTTCATAGCCTGGCCCGACCCAAAGGCGTTTTGGGACGGCGAACCCGTCTTTCATTATTCCGTCACGGCAGATGTCACCGATGCCGCCGGCGAAACGCGTTCGGCACGCAGAACCGTCGTCGCGGGCGCCAAGGCGCTGCGCGCGCACTTGTCGGCCGACAACTGGCTGGAAGCCAACCGTCCGTTCGATCTCGCGCTCCGCACCGTTTCAATTGACGGCAAAGGACAGAGCGCGCAAGGACGCCTGATCATTTATCGTCTCGCATCGCCGGAACGCCCGCATCGCGCAGCGCTTGCCGTTCTACAGAATGAGTTCGCACGGTTCGGACATTATGGATTCGACAGATCGAATGGCTTTCCGCCGTCACTGGATATGTCCGATCCCGACAACTGGCCGCTCGGCGAGAAGGTGGGCGACCTGCCGTTCCAAACCGATGCCGAGGGCCTCTCCACGCAGTCCGTCACCCTGGAAACGGGCCTGTATCGGGCCGTATTGGAAACAAGCGACCGGTTCGGTCAGCCTGTCCGGGCCAAGCGCACCTTGCGCGTGCTCGATCCGGACGCCGAGCGGCTGACGCTCAAGATCCCGCACCTGTTCGACGCTCCGCGCTGGACGGTGGAGCCCGGCGAAACCTTTGTCGCCTACTGGGGCAGCGGCTACGAGCGCGCCCGCGCCCTGATCGAAATCGAGCATCGCGGGACCATCCTGCAACGCTACTGGAGCGAGCCGGGCCGCACCCAAATCCCCGTGCGCCTGAACGTAATGGAAGCCATGCGCGGCGGCTTTCACGTGCATGTCACGCACGTTGCCGAGAACCGGGCCTATCTCGAAACGAAACGCGTGGACGTGCCCTGGACCAGCAAAAACCTGACCGTTTCCTGGGAACGGTTCACCTCCCGGCTCGAACCCGGCGCCAAGGAGGTCTGGACCGCCGTCGTTTCCGGGCCGGACGCGCAAACGGCGGCGGCCGAAATGGTCGCCACGCTGTACGACCGGTCCCTTGACGCGTTCGCCCCGCATCGCTGGCAGGACAGTTTCGGCAGATGGGTCTTTCGCCACGATGTTCCGTTGCTGAGAAGCCGCTTTCAAAACCATGCCTTGCTCTTCCGCTCCGCAAAGGGCAATTGGCCATCCATCCGTCCTCTTCGCATTCGACATCGCGAGTTCCGAACCGAATTGCTCTGGAACTACTGGAACCATCCGCTCGACCGCATTGACAACCCGACACAGGTCTATTTGTTCGGTCGTCCGCCCGCGCTCCGCCCGCCGCCCGACGACCCGGACCCGGATGCCGACGCGCGAGACGATGCCTTGGAAGCGCTGGTGTTTGCCCGCGATAAGATTTTATGGGATTTGCGGCGGTTACTGTCTCCCACTTTGGGAGATAGAGCCACTCCGCCCACGGTCGAGGAACGACTGGATATCGCCTTGCAACACATAACGCCCGTTCCCGCCATTGACCTGGAGCACGTGCAGGCACGCAGAGATTTCAGCGAGACGGCGTTTTTCTTTCCGCATCTCGTTTCCGGCAAGGACGGCAAGGTGCGCATGGAGTTCACCATGCCCGAAGCGCTCACCGAATGGGCGTTCATGGGCTTCGCGCACGACCGCGAGCTGCGCGCCGGCCTGCTGACCGGCAGCATGGTTACGGCCAAGGAGCTGATGGTGCAGCCGAATCCGCCCCGCTTCCTGCGCGAGGGCGACCGCATCGAGTTCGTCGTGCGCGTGACGAACCGGTCGGCGGCGCGGCAGACCGGCGCGGTGCGTCTGACCTTTTCCGACGCGCGCACAGGCGACTCGCTCGACAAGGCACTGGGCCTGATCCGGACCGAGCAGCCGTTCGACGTGCCGGCGGGCGAGTCGCGGACCTACGCCTGGCCGCTGACCGTCCCGAATCGGCCGGGCATACTGGTCTATCGCGCGGTCGCCTCGACCGGCCGCCTCTCGGACGGCGAAGAGAACTGGCTGCCGGTTCTTTCGCGGCGCGCGCTGGCAACCGAATCTCTGCCGCTGCCGCTGCGCGGGGCGGGCGAGAAGCGCTTCGAATTCGGCACACTGCTGCGCGCGGCCGAGTCGGACACGCTCGATAGCCAGACGCTTACGCTGCAGATGGTCTCGCAGCCGGCCTGGTACGCGGTGATGGCGCTGCCCTGGCTCATGGAGCGCCCGCATCAAAGCAGCGACCAGATATTCCACCGGCTCTACGCGAACTCGCTGGCGCGCCATATCGCGAACGCCGACCCGAAGATCCGGCGCGTGTTCGATCTGTGGAAGAACACCGACGCGCTGGACAGTCCGCTGGAGAAGAACAAGGCGCTCAAGGCCGTGGCGCTGGAGGAGACGCCGTGGGTGCGCGAGGCGGAAAGCGAAAGCCAGGCGCGGCGGCGGGTGGGCATTCTTTTCGACGCCAACCGCCTGAACGACGAAACGGC
>SLKS01000313.1 GCA_007134465.1 Kiritimatiellia bacterium
CGTCGCCGACGATGGCCACGGTTGTTTTGTCGGGCTGGTTGTCGTGCGGGGGCAACACGCGTTGCAACGCTTCCATGGTCTGGCGCCGTTTCGCCTCGCGGATGGGTTCTTCGGTCACCCGATGCACCCAGGCGAGCACGAGCCCGGACAGCAGGCAGATCAGGGCGAGGATACCGACAAGTTTGACGATCTCTTTCACGCTTTCCTCCGTTGGCCGAACAGGCGGGGCCGGGTGGCCCGGTTGATGAGCGGGACGACCGCGTTCATGAGCAGAATGGCGAAGCTGACGCCTTCGGGATAGGCGCCGCCGGCCACGATGCGAATGGTCATGGTCAAGACGCCGCAGCCGATCCCGAACACGACAAGCCCTTTGTTCGTGACCGGTGTGGTGACCATGTCGGTGGCCATGAACCAGGCGCCGAGCATGAGGCCGCCGGTCAGCAGGTGAAAGTGAGGGGGCATGGCGGCGGCGGGATTCGCCGCCCAATGGATGCCGGAAAAGAGCGCGACCGTGCCCAGATAGCAGACGGGCACATGCCAGGAGATGCAGCGGCGCGCCAGAAGATACGCGCCGCCCAGCAGCAGGGCCAGCGCGGACACTTCCCCGAGACAGCCGCCCATGTCGCCCAGCAGGAAGCGCAGCGTCGTGGCGCCGTCCATGGCGACCGGCAGCGGATCGCCCGCTTTGATCGCGTCCTTGACCATGCCGAGCGGGGTGGCGGAGGTCAGCGCGTCCATGGTCAGCCCGCCGAACGACCAGCGTTCGGGCAGCCGCGCGGCATGCCAGGCGGTCATGCGGCCGGTGAACGAGATCAGCAGAAAGGCCCGCCCGGCCAGCGCCGGGTTGAACGGGTTGTAGCCCAGCCCGCCGAACGCCTGCTTGGCGATGCCGATCGCGAACACGCTGCCGAGCACGGCCATCCAGGACGGCAGCGACGGCGGCAGGTTGAACGCCAGCAGCAACCCGGTCACCACCGCGCTCAGGTCGGCCAGCGCCGCCTTCACCGGCCGCCCCATCGCCTTGCGGCAGAGCGCTTCGGCGCCGACGCAACTGGCCACGCAGACGGCGACCAGCCGCACCGCATCGAAGCCGAAGAAATAGACGGCCGCCAGCAGCGCCGGCGTCAGCGCGACAAGCACGTCGAACATGATGCAGGGCACCGACGCGCCCGAATGCGCGTGCGGCGAGGAACTCACTGTGTAGAGCGTCGTATGGCTGTCGGATGCTGTCATGATCTCCAATGTCGCGCTTGAAGGGTTTGATTTGTTCCAGGATTGTTTGAACACCCGCTTCGCTCAAGATAACGAAGGAAACGAAGTGTGCCCGCCATTCTTTGTTCCCTTCGTTGCCTTCTGTTCAACTCCTTTGGGTTGCGGGCGCAGCCCACCTCAAACTGTTCCTTTACGAGATGCTACGCATTTGCGTTGCATCTTTATTCGTGTTCATTCGTGGTTCTGGATTTCGGTTTCCATCATCCTTTCTCCTTGTTATTCTGCATGGCCTCGCGCCGTTTGAGGGCGATGCGCGCCTTGCCGCCGCGCATGTGCTGGACCAGCGGCCGGCGCGCGGGGCAGACGAACGCGCAGCAGCCGCATTCGATGCAATCCATGACATGGAATGCGTCCGCCAGCTCGTAGTCTTCGGCTTCCAGCGCCTGGCTCAGCTCGCAGGGCAGCAGCGTCATCGGGCAGGCCCGTACGCAGCGGCCGCAGGCGATGCAGGGCAGCGATTCGTAGACCGGCGCCTGGTCCGGCGCAAGAGCCAGCAGCCCGGAGGTGGTCTTGGCGGTGGCGCTCTCGAGCGAGCCCTGGGCGAAGCCCATCATCGGGCCGCCGGAAACGATCTTGGTGGCCGGACTGCGCAGGCCGCCGCAAAAGGCGATCAAATCCGAATACAGCGTGCCGATCCGGTTCAGGATGTTGCCGGGTTCGGCTACGGGATCGCCGGTCACGGTCGTGACCCGTTCGGTGAGCGGGCGCCCGTTCACAATGGCGTCGCGAACGGCCAGGCAAGTGCCGACGTTCTCGACCAGGCAGCCCACGTCCATGGGCAGGCCGCCGGACGGCGTTTCGCGGCCGGTGATGCCGTAGATTTGCTGCTTTTCTGCGCCTTGCGGGTAGCTGGCGGGCAGAACAATCAGCGTGACGTCGCCTTCGGCCCCGGCCATGGCCCGTTCCATGGCCTTCAGAGCTTCGGGCTTGTTGTCTTCAATGGCCACGCGCACGGAACGGGCGCCGAGAATATGGCGCAGAATGGAGATGCCGGTCCAAATCCCGTCGGCCTGCTCGCGCATGAGCCGGTCGTCGGCGGTCAGGAACGGTTCGCACTCCGCGCCGTTGACGATGAGCGTATCAATCGTCTTGTCCGGCGGCGGGGACAGTTTGACATGGGTCGGGAACCCGGCGCCGCCCATGCCGACAATGCCGGCGTCCGCGACGAGTCCGATCAGCGTTTTGGCGTCCAGTTCCGCCCAGTTGTCGTGGCGCGGGCCGGGCTCGAGGCTAGTGTCGTTTCCGTCCGACTCGATGTCCACGGCCATGGCCAGGGCGCCGGAAGCGGTCGGGGCCGGTCCCACCGCCTGCACCGTGCCCGAGACGGACGCATGCGCGGCGGCCGACACGAATCCGCCGGGCTCGCCGATGCGCTGGCCGCGCAGGACCGTATCGCCTTTCTTGACCAGCGGCTTGGCGGGCGCGCCCAGATGCTGCGCCATCGAGATGCGCACGAGTCCGGGCGGCGGCATCGCAAGTATGGCGCGCTCGCGCGCCAGCTCCTTGCGGTACGCGGGATGAACTCCGCCTTCAATTCTGTATGGCGCCGTAATCGTTTTCATGGTCCATTTCCGGTTGGGAGCGAACGTGCGCCCCCTTGATTGTCACTGCGAATTTCTAAGAATGTTCATGGAAAGCGCCGGAATTCTCTCGACCTGGGCAAGCTGTTCTTCGGTCGGGCTGTCCAGTCCGAAAACGGCGTTGCGCAGCCGGATTATCGGCCCGACCAGCGCATGGGCGTATCGCTCACGCAAAAAGCCGACCAGCTCTGTCGGATTCCCCTCGCGTGTCCATGCGCTACCGGACATCAGCATGACCCACCGACGGCCGAGCATCTCGACCCACATCGTATCCTGTATGTCTTGTTCGAGGGCGCCGTGCAACAGAACGACGCATCGTTCCGCGCGCGCGACACGAAGTTCCTCGCGCATCGCCAAAGCGGCGATTAAGGCCATGACAGCGGCTACCGCCCCCGCAATCAAACGCCATTTCGTCTTCCGGCAGCACTTGAAAAACAGCCAGAGACAGGCGACCAGAATCAGCGCCCCGGCCACATAGGCCTGTACATACATTTCCGTATCAGACCACTGCGCCGGCCGATGAAACATGTCTGCCACAACGTACACACCCGCCTCCAAATCTTGGCAAAACACCTTGCTGACAGCCGCCTATCCGTAGGGTGCGGCTGCGCCGAGATTCCTCGCTTCGCTCGGAATGACACGAAGAACCGAACCCTCCTTTTGCCATCCAGGGCGAGATTCCTCGCTTTCGGCTTCTATTATTTCCCCTCCGTTCGGCGTTTGACAAACATCCTTGCCAAATCCAATACTTCCTCGGAATCCTCGGCCCTTCGTAGCAAGGCTTCCACATCCTCGACTCTAACCCCGCGTGTTTGTCGTCCAGGTTCCAGCGCTCGCTTCATGACAGTACGCTTTATCTGATCGGCCTCTTTTCCGGGCGGCAAGCGGAATAATCTGTCGATCACCGCGTAGTTTCCTGTGCGACACACGTAATGGCCAACAAGCTTATTCCTGACTTCGAAGGAAATCGTTTCGTCAAAAATCATGGTCTCGGCCAAAGCATAACGAAAGACCTGCGAGCCTATCATGTCTATAAAGTCCAGCAATTCCTTCTCGTTGTCCTTGACCGTTTCGATTCTTTCGGCGAACTGTTCCTCGGACAGCGGATATTCTCTCAATGCCGCCATCTCTTTCATCCTTTTAATTTCCATAAGACGCCGAGTTTGCTGCTCAAGGGATGCCTGCATTCCCCGTTTCGCAACATTGCCAAAAAGCAAGGCGGACACTGCGAGCATTATTCCAATAGCAAACAGCGATTTCTTATTGTTCGTCATGCTCTCACGATGCAATGGGTCGGGCATTTTTCGACTGCTTCTTCGTTGTCGAACGGTTTGGCGTAGTCCACCACCGCCAGCGGCCCGTCCATGGCGATTTGCCCGTCGTCGGCGATTTTGGCGCAGCGCGTGCAGCCGATGCAGCCGACCGAGCAGGCTTTTTTCACCACCGGTCCCTTGTCGCGCGAGCGGCACAGCACATGGATCGTGCGCGAAACGGGGATCATCTGGATTAGCGTGCGCGGGCAGGCCTTGACGCAGGCGCCGCAGCCGATGCACAGGTTCTTGTGGACCTTGGCCAGGCCGTTGGCGATTTCGATGGCGCCGGCCGGGCAGATGCGCGCGCAACTGCCGTAGCCGAGGCAGCCGTAGCCGCAGCGCTTGTCGCCGCCATGCACGGCCTGGGCGGCGGCGCAATCGGCCACGCCGTTGTAGGCGAAACGGCGCGGGGCCTTGCCGCTGTCGCCGCCGCACAGGACGATGGCCGTCTTCTTTTCCGCCGCTTCCGCCGTTTTGCCGAGAAACGCGCAGAGTTTGTCCAGAACCTCCTGGCCGCCGGGCGCGCACAGGTTGATGGCCGCGTCGTTCAGGACGATGGCCTTGGCGTAGTCCGCGCAGCCGGCATAGGCGCAGCCGCCGCAGTTGGCGCCGGGCAGAATGTCCGCGACCTGGCCGATGCGCGGGTCCTCATGAACGGCCAGAAAACGGGCGGCCAGCGCCAGCGCCGCGCCGCAGACCAGTCCGATCAGTCCGATCGCCAGCGCCGTCAGCGCCACCGGATTCACGTTTGCGATATCCATAATGCCATTCCCCTTATTTCACCAAACCGGCGAACCCCATGAAGGCCAGGCTGAGCAGGCCGGCCGTGACGAGGGCGATGGCCACGCCCTGGAAACAGCGGGGCGGATTGGCGCGATCGATCTTTTCGCGCAGGCCCGTGAAGACGAGCAGGGCCAGCGCGAAGCCGACGGCGGCCGAGAAGCCGTAGAGAACCGCTTTGCCGAATCCATGGCCGCTTTGCACGTTCAGCACCGAAACGCCCAGCACGGCGCAGTTGGTGGTGATCAGCGGCAGGAAGATGCCCAGCGCGCCGTGCAGCGCGGGCGCGAATTTCTTCATGGCGATATCCACCAGTTGCACGAACGAGGCGATCACCAGGATGAAGGCGATCGTCTGCATGTAGCCGATGCCGAGCGGGTCGAGCACGCCGCGCTGCAAGGCGAAGGTCACGGCCGAGGCGGAGGTCATCACGAAAATCACCGCTCCGCACATGCCCAGCGCGGTCGGCAGCTTCTTCGAGACGCCCAGAAACGGGCAGATCCCCAGAAAACGGGTCAGAACGAAATTGTTGACCAGCGCCGCGCCGATCACGATGAGCAGAATGGATGTCATGGGTGCAACTCCTAAAAAAAAGGGGAACGACACTATAGCGCATGGCGTGGGGCTGTGAAGCAAAAAAATTGACAGAATGCCGATGATTATGTTTCGTTAGTTTCTTCCATGAGCGGCGAAGCCAGAACCATTCTTTGCGTGGACGACGAGCCGACCGTCTTGGCGGCGACGTTGCGGCTGGTACGCCACGAGTTTCCCGACGACGAGGTGGTCGGCACCGAGTCGCCCGAGGAGGCGTTGCGCATTCTGCAAGGCGGCGGCGTATTTCTGTTCTTTTGCGACCAGGCCATGCCGCGCATGAGCGGAGTCGAGCTGCTGCGTCAGGCGCGCGTCTGCGATCCGCCGCCGCGGTCCGTGCTCGTGACCGGGCGGGCAACCGTTCGCGAGCTGATGACGGTTTTAAACGAGGGGCTGGCCTGGAAATGTTTGGAGAAACCGTGGCGCCCCGACGACATGGCCGCTTTAGCGCGCGAGATTCGGGCGCAGGCCGATGCCGCGCCCGAGCGTCGGGCGGCGCCGGCGCGCGCGCCGGCCGCACTGGCGCGTCCGGCACAGCGCGGGCCGGTGAAGCAGATAATTGTTTCGCGCGGCCAGCAGGCCCCGGTTCGCTTGCGCAAGCCGGCGCCGCCGGCCAACCGTTACGGCGTGAAAGGCAAGGAGAAGCGCTTGCGCATCATGGACAAGCGCTACCGTCACCTGCAACTGGTGCAGGAGGGGGGGAGCGGATCGGTCTACAAGGCGCTCGATACGCTGCTCAACGTGCCGGTGGCCATCAAGATCATCGCCGAGCGGATCGCGGCGCACAAGGCCGCCATGCAGGCGCTGTTTAGCGAAGCGCGCGTGGCCATGCAACTGTCGCATCGCAACATCGTGCGGCTGCACAACGTGCAGGAGGCGCAAGGCTTCTTCTATCTGGTCATGGAATACATCCAGGGCCAGACGCTGGCGGATCATCTGGCCGCCGCCGGCTCGTTCCATCCCGAGACGGTGGCCCAGATCGTTTCCGCGCTGGCCGACGCGCTCGACTATGCGCATGGCAAGGGCATCTTTCATCGCGATCTCAAGCCGGGCAACGTAATGCTTGACGAGCAAGGCACGCTCAAAATCATTGATTTCGGGCTGGCCTGCCTGGCGGAAAGCTTCCGGCACGACGACAACATTGTCGGAACCCCCTATTACATGAGTCCGGAAGAGATTGTGGGGGAAACGCCCGACCGGCGAACCGACATCTTTTCCGCCGGGATCATGATCCACGAATTCCTGTGCGGGGCCTTGCCGCCGCATGGCGGCGAACAGGAATTGGACAACCTGCTCGAATACAAGCCGGTTCCGGCCGATACGCTGTCCGAGCCGGTGGCCGAGGTCTTGCGCAAAAGCTTCGCGCGTGAACGGAACGAGCGCTGGGATACCATGCGCGAGTTCGCCGACCATCTTCTTGCCGCGCTGAACGCCGATCCGCGCTAACGTCTCAAGAAAAACGGCGAACTAAATGGGTTGACAGCGGAAGTCATATTTCAGGCTGCGTTACCCGCCCGCCGCCGGTCGCGTCTTGTCACACGTCTTCTTGAACACGAGCTCTCCAAACATGACGACTCGCTGGCTGCAGCCTGCCGCGCCGCGAATCGCGACCGACCTCTGGCGCGCGAGACGGCCGAATGGCAAGCCTTTGAAGACGGAGTGGCGGGATGACAGACCAGCCGATCAAACGCGGGGAGATCTGGTGGGTCAGTCTCGATCCAGCGCAGGGTTCTGAAATCAATCAGATAGCCAAGGGCGCCATATAGCGTCGAACGCACGATCCACGAACACGCGATCTACGTTTCCGGGGCCAGCAATCCGTTCTGTTGGTTCGGCAGGCCGGCCAGAAGCGCCAGAAGCAGGAGCAGGCGTTGCACTCCGACATGGGCGTCGGTCGGGTCGTGCCATTCGCCGAGCGTATGAACGCCGCCGGCTTTGCCGCCGCCGCCCAGCGTGACGGCGGGAATGCCGAGGCTGATCGGCACGTTGCTGTCGGTGCTGCCGGCGTCGGGCGATTTCGGTTCAATGCCCAGCGCCTGCGCGGAGGCCATGGCCGCCAGCACGATGGGCGCGTCGTCCGGCTGGCTGCCGGCGGGCCGGTCGCCGACTTTTTCGATGTCAACGGCGATTCCCTCGGCATTCCAGCGCCGGTTTTCATCGTCGGCCGCGTTTCGCGCCGCTTGCAGCGCGCGTGTTTCCAAATCGGCGAGAGCGGCCAGATCGGTCGAACGCATGTCCAGCAGGAAAGCGGCTTCGGCCGCTATGGTGTTGACGGACGTGCCGCCGGAAACCGTGCCGACAGTGAAGGTTGTTTTCGGCTCGTCGGGAACGGCAAGGTCGGCGATGCGCGCGACGGCTCGGCCGAGGGCGTGGATGGCGCTCGGCTTGCCGAACGAGCCGTAACTATGCCCGCCGGGTCCTTTGAAAACGATGCGGTAGCGCTTGCTGCCTGTAGCCCGCGCGGTCGTGCGCGCGGGCGTACCGGGCTCGATGGAAAGGAAGCCGGCTAGATCGGCGCGCGTGGCGAAGACATGCTTGACGCCCCGCAGATCGCCGAGCCCTTCCTCGCCGACCGTGGCGCAGAAAACGCACTCGCCCCGCAAGCGCAATCGGTCGGGATGCAGGGCGCGGGCCAGGGAGAGCAGGGCGGCCAGCCCGCGGCCGTCGTCGGCAATGCCGGGCGCGTACACGCGCCCGTTCCGGCGTTGCGGGGTCGTGTCGGTTCCTTCGGGAAAGACCGTATCGAGATGCGCCGACACCATGATCGTCGGGCCGGGGCGAGCGCCGCGCCGAACGCCGAGCACGTTGCCGATCTCATCCGTCCGCACGTCTTCGAGGCCGGCTTCGTTCATGAGGTTGCGAACGAATTCGCCGCGTCGCGTTTCCCGGAAGGTCGGCGCGGGGATGGCGGTGATGGCGATTTGCTCGTTCAAAGCGCGCGCGGCGTCGGCTTCCGCAAAGGCGAGCGCCTCCCGCAGGGCGGGGTCGGCCAGGGCGTGTTCGATGCGCGTCGCGATATCGGCGGGCGACGAATCGGGCGTGGTCATGGGCTCCTCTCTGTTATGCAATTTTCAATAAGACGTGCGATAACCGCCTTGTTTTCATTCGAAAGGGTTGTGTGGAAAAAGCGTGCCGGGGTTGAGTCGTCCTTCGGGGTCGAACAGGGCCTTGAGCGCGCGCATGGCGGCGAGCCCTTCGGCGCCGGCCATGACGGCCATAAGCTCCGTTTTCAGTTTGCCGATGCCGTGTTCGGCGGAGACCGTACCGCCCATGGCCACGGCTGCGCGCGCCCACGAGAGGACGAGCGCGCGGCCGGATTCGTATTCGGCCGCGTCGCGCGGCAGGAGATTCACATGCACATGATTGTCGCCGACGTGCCCGAACTTGACATGGTCCAGTCCGGCTTGCGCCAATCCGTCCCGGTACAACTCGAACACGGGCCGCAGCTCGGCGTCCGGCACGGCGAAATCGGTGCCGAGCTTGGCGATGCTTGGCTCCGTCTTGCGCCGATCGTCCACCGTCAGGTTGACCGCTTCCGGGACGGCATGTCGAAAGACTTTGAGCCGGTCCATTTCCCGTTCGTTCGTCGCCAGCCAGGCGGCGTCTTCGTCGCCGCCGCAGGCGACGGCCGATTCGACGGCGTCCATGAGCGCGGATTCCGCCGCCGCTTCGCTGTCGGCATGGTATTCCAGATACAGGCCGGCTTGCCATGCCTCGGGCAGGTCGGGCAGACCGCCGGCGAAGGAAGGCTGCTGGCTTTTGCGGTCGCGCAGAAGCGCGAGCGTGCCGCCATCGAACAGTTCCATGGCGGCCAGCGCGCCGTCGGCGAAGCGGCCGAGCCGGGCCGGATCGAACGTTTGGATGCCGGGCATGCGGTCGTCGGCCTGGCGTTCCCGGATACGCTCGACGGCGTCAAGCGCGTTGGATTCCGAAGGGAAGAAGAGCAGGGCGCCCCAGCAGATCGTTGGCGCGGGCAGCAGGCGCAGTTCCAGTTCGGCGATGACGCCCAGCGTGCCTTCGCCGCCGATGAACAGGTCCAGCAGGGCCATGTCGTCGCGCACATAGTAGCCGGCGGCATTTTTGACGGCGGGTTGCGGAACGGCGGGCAGCGTTCCGCGGATGACGCGTCCGGATTCGGCTGTCAATTCGAATGCGCGGCCTTGTGCGCGCGGCCCTTCGCGGCCGAGCGCGAGCGCGGCGCCGTCGGCCAGGACGACGCGCAGGCTTTCGATGTGGCCGCGAGTGGGCCCGTAGAAGAAGGAGCGGGCGCCGGACGCGTTGGCGGCGGCCATGCCGCCGAGCGAGGCGCCGGTTTCCGTGGGGTCCGGCGCGAACCATTGGCGTGGACCGGCCCGAAACGCGGCCAGGGCGGCCCGTTCCGCCGCATCGGCTCCTTCGCCCAAAGTCGGCAGCCCTTGTTCGAGGAGTTCTCTCGCTTCGGCGAGGAGCAGGCCCGGCTGCGCGCGCAGGGCGAAGCCGACGTCCGTCTGCCGCAAGCCCAGCAGCCGGTTCATGCGCCCGAGATTGAGGATGCGGCCGCCTTGCGGCACGGCGCCGCCCGCGATGCCCGTGCGCGCGCCTTGCACCGTGACGGGAACCGCCTCGCGCGCCGCGGTCGCCAGATGTGCAGCCAGTTCCTGTTCGTTTCGCGGAAACGCCGCCGAGTCCGCCTGGCCGTTCAGCCTCGATTCATCTTTCAGGCAATCCGGCCAAGATTCGCTTACGTTCTTGAACACTTCCAGCGTTTCTGTCATGGTCATCCTGTTGTTGAGCGAAAACCTCGGTTCCGCTGCTTCATGTATTAACCCTGCGGGAAAGGGCGGCGCCGATCAAGAGAAAAAGGGATTGAAATGATAGAGGGAATCGTCTTCGATTTGGACGGAACGCTGTACCGGGGAGACGAGCCCGTGCCCGGCGCGGCCGATTTTGTCGCCGCTGCACGCGAGAAAGGCGTCCGTTGCCTGTTCGTCACCAACCGGTCCAGTCGCGCCCCCGAGGAGGTGGCCGATCAACTGAACGGCTTGTCCATTCCGTGCGAACCCGGCGATGTGCTGACGTCGGCGCAGGCCGCGGCGGAATGGCTCGGGGGAAAATCCGTTTTCATGATCGGCGGCGACGGCTTGAAGACGGCCTTGCTGGAGCGCGGCGTGCGACTGACGGAGCTTGCGCCCGACGCGGTGGTGGTCGGGTACGACGAGGAGTTGACCTACGAGAAACTGGCTCGGGCCTGTCTACTGATCGCCGCCGGCGCGCGTTTCATCGGCACGAATCCCGATCGCGCGATCCGTACCGAGCGCGGGTTGCTGCCGGGCGCGGGCAGCATTCTGGCGGCGCTGGAAACGGCGACACGCGTCAAGCCGACGATCGTGGGCAAGCCCGAGCCGCGCATCATGACTCAGGCCCTTGCCCGGTTTGGCTTGCCTGCCGACCGTGCGCTGGCGGTCGGCGACAATCTCGATACCGACATTCCTGCCGGCGCCCGCGCCGGCATGCGAACCGCCCTGGTTCTGACCGGCGTTTCGACCCGGGCCGATCTCGCGGCCGCAGCCGTCCGGCCAGACATCGTTGCGGAAGACTACGCCGAGCTTGCCCGGTTGGTCTGGGGGGGGGGCTGTGACCAGTGATCAGTGATCAGTAAACAGTGATCAAAGAGACAGCGGAAGCCGGCGACGGCTTCGCGGTCGAGCCGAAGCGAATGGCGTTCGTGCCAAGGGAAGCGCAAACCGATTTCGGCCGCCCAGCGGCGTGCTTCATAGAGCAGTCCCGGCGCCCAGTCGGAGCGTCGCTCGCCATGGTCGGTCCATGCGTTGAGAGGTTTTGTTTTTATTGCCAGTCAGGCTGAAATATGGCACGAACATCAGAGAGATTAAGTCGAGATGACCTGATCTTGTTAACAGAATGGACAATTATGGCTGAAAAGTCAAGCGGGAATGACGCAAGCATAGACACCGGGGCAGGGGGCATGTCGCGCGAATCGTCCCAACGGGCGTCCCGTTCCGAAGCTTCGGCATCGCGAGGGGACGGCGTGGGCAAGGTCGAGACCCGGCTGGCGCGCATCCCGTTGCCGCAGGAAGGCTTTCGGCTGGAATGCGGCCGGGCGCTGCCCGAGCTGACGATCGCCTACGAGTCCTACGGGGAATTGGCGCCGGACAAGAGCAATGTCATTTTCATTTGCCATGCGCTCACTGGCGACGCGCACGTGGCGGGCTGGCACGAGACGCCCGACGGCCCGCGGGGCTGGTGGGACGAAATGATCGGACCCGGCAGGGGCATAGACACGGACTATTACCATGTGATTTGCGCCAACATTCTTGGCGGATGCCAGGGCACGACAGGTCCGTCCTCTACGGATCTGGCTACGGGGCGGCCTTATGGATCGTCTTTTCCGCCCGTGACGGTGGGGGATATGGTCGCCGCGCATGTGCGGCTGCTCGAATTTCTGGGCATTGAAACGTTGGCGGCCGTGCTGGGCGGCTCGTTTGGCGGCATGCAGGCGCTCGAATGGGCTATTCGCTATCCGGCCATGGTACGGCGCTGCATTTGCATTGCCGCCGGCAAAAGCCTGTCTTCGCAGGCGCTCGCATTCGACATTGTGGGCCGCGAGGCGATCGTGTCCGATCCCAACTGGCGCGGCGGCGACTATTACGGGAGCGGATCGGCGCCGGATTTCGGGTTGGCGCTGGCGCGGAAGCTGGGCCACATCACCTATCTGTCGCCTGAAATGATGGAAACCAAATTCGGGCGCGGCAAGACGGCGGGCGGCGCCGACGAGGCTCCATCCATGTTCGAGGTGGAAGGCTATCTGGCCCATCAGGGCGCCAAGTTCATTCGGCGTTTCGACGCCAATTCCTACGTGCTGATTACGCGCGCGATGGATCATTTCGATCTGATCGAACGCCATGGCAGCCTGCGCGAGGCGTTCGAGCCCATAGAGGCCAAGCTGCTTGTCGTCGCCTTGAGTTCCGATTGGCTGTTTCCGCCGGAACAGTCCGTGGAACTGGCGCAAGCGCTGTTGCAGGCCGGCAAGCGCGTTTCCTATTGCCGCTTGCAGGCGCCGCACGGCCATGACGCCTTTCTAGTGGACATTCGTCATTTGTCCGAAGTCATCCACGCGTTTCTGCCCTGGGTTTCGGCGACGGACGGAACGGATGCCGTCGCGGCGGAACGCGGGGGGGAAGGCGAGCCGGAACGGCACGGTTTTCGAGTGATCCGCCGCTGGATTCCGTCCGGCGCGCGCGTACTCGATATCGGTTGCGGCGGCGGCGAGCTGTTGACGCTGCTGGCCCGATCCCGCGCGGCGCACGGGATCGGACTGGACATTGACCTTTCGCACGTGATCGGCGTGATTGATCGTGGCCACGACATGTTCCAAGGCAATGCCGACGACGGGCTGGTCTGCATCCCGGACGATACCTTCGATTGCGCCGTACTGAGCGAGACCTTGCACGTGCTGAGCCAGCCCGGCCGGGTCATGCGCGAGATGCTGCGCGTGGCCCGCGAAGGCATTGTTTCCTTCCCCAACGCCGGATTCTGGAAGCGGCGCCTGCAACTGCTTTTTCGCGGCACGATGCCGCTGCGCGACGCCGCTGCCGGGGCGCAGGCGTTTCAACCGTTCACCCTGCGCGATTTCAAGGATCTGTGCCGAAACCATGATGTTGACATCGCGGAGCTTAGCTGCCTATCTTCCGGAATCGCAGGCCGCAGGCTCGTTCGGCTCGGCCTGTGCGGGATGGGCGCGGACAAGATTTTGGCGCGAGTGGTGCGAAAAGGCGCAACCGGATCCCGACAACCGGTATGCGCGGCGTACAGGACGGAGCGACGATGACAAAGAGAGAATCATGGACAACCGGATTGATCCCGGAAACAGCGAAGGCGCTTGCCGATTGCCGACGCTGTCCGGCCATGGCGAATGCGCACAGGGGGCTTGCCCTGGCGGATCGTCAGTCCGTGCGCCAGGAGCTGGAGACGCTGGTTTCGATTCTCTTTCCCGGCTGTCATGGACGCATGCCCGCTGCCGGAAAGACGTGGGAATCCACGCTGGCCGCCGAGCTGGAGCGAACCGCGCCGACCCTGAAAGATCATGTGCGCCGGGCTTGGCAATACCAGTGCGAAATCGCGCCGTGCGAAGATTGCGGCCGTTGCGACGAGAAGGCGATCGCCGCCGTGACGCATCTCGTACGGAATCTGCCGGCTGTCAAGGCGACCCTGCAGGAAGACATCGCCGCCGCCTACGAAGGCGATCCGGCCGCGCAGTCGCCCATGGAAGTGGTGATTGCCTATCCGGGCGTATTCGCGGTGATCGTGCATCGTCTGGCTCACCTGCTCTACGAACAGAATGCGCCCATGATTCCGCGCATCATGTCCGAATATGCGCATTCGCGGACCGGCATAGACATTCATCCCGGCGCCACGATCGGGCCGGGTTTCTTCATTGACCATGGGACCGGCGTGGTCATAGGGGAAACCTGCGTGATCGGGCGGCGCGTCAAGCTCTATCAGGGCGTGACTCTAGGCGCTCTCAGCTTCCAGAAGGACGAGCAGGGTCATTTGGTCAAAGGGGTCAAGCGCCATCCCGACGTCGAGGACAACGTGGTGATCTACGGCGGCGCTACGATTCTCGGCGCCATTACGATCGGGGCCGGCTCCGAAATCGGCGGCAACGTCTGGCTTACCCATTCCGTGCCGCCCCGTTCGCGCGTATACAACCGGCAGCCCCGCCCGCTGGTTCGTCACGAAAACGGCGCCTGGCACGACGGCGACCGCCCCTGGAACGATCCCGGGGAGGGGATTTGAGATTTTGACCGTGTTGACCTTATTGACCGTATTGACGAAGTGGGCATGACATGGCTGGCGCGGTCAATCCGGTCAATGAGGTCAATACGGTCAAACAGAGCATTAACCACCTGCAAGGAGAGGCCCAATGCCGGAAATCTTCGACAAGCGCGGCGGCTTTCGCAAATTGCATTCGTTCACACTGGCAACCATCGCTCAGCTTGAAACGCTGCGTTTTTGCCGACGTTTCCTGACGCATGACATGCGCGACGATGCAAAGTTATACGATCCGAAAGGACGGCAGTACGACCAAATGACGCAAGCGGCGCGCAGCGGGCGGCAGAACATAATCGAGGGGTCCGAGCGGTCGGCCACATCAAAAGACACGGAAATGAAGCTCACCGATGTGGCAAGGGCGAGTTTGAGCGAATTGCGCGGCGATTACGAGATTTTCATTCTCGACCGCGGCGAGATTCCCTGGTCGGCGCACTCTCCGGAAGCCAAGGCGCTCAACGCCATTTCGCTCGATCCTGCGCAGTTCACCGACGACATGGTTCATGAATCCGCCAAGCATGCGCTGGAACAGCGCAAGAAATATGCGGTGTGGCTCGATGCGAACGATCCGATTGTGGTGGCCAATGCCATGCTGATATTGCTGGGGCGCGCGCTGAACATGCTTAAAAGCCAGTTGGAAGCGCAAGGACGGGCTTTCGAGGAAACTGGCGGTTTCAGCGAGCGCCTGATGGCCAAGAGAATTGAAGCGCGCGACCAGACACGCCAGGAAACGTCGTCCGCGCCCGTCTGTCCGCAGTGCGACAAACCGATGCGGCGCCGTCAGTCGGCACGCGGCGAGTTCTGGGGGTGCTCCGCATTTCCGGAATGCAAGGGCACAAGACCGGTCTGAAAAGAAATGGCGGGGACCCTGTTGCCCTATTGACCGTATTGACTTTTGGAACAGCACTCCTTGCTGAAAATTCAAGTCCATTTTGTCAATGAGGTCAATACGGTCAATAGGGTCACAACACTTTTCGCCAAGGAGAACCGTATGAGCGAAGACCTTTGGCAAACCTATGCGATGGAAGTTGGCCAGCATCGGCAGTGGCCGATCGGCGACGCCGTCTTTCATGTGCGGCGCGAGCCGGACGAATGGCAGGTGGCCCGTCAGCCGACGGATGACGATGGCGAACCGCCATGGAAACGCTGGCCGGCGGACGCATCCTGGTCCGATGTTGTCCTGGCGCCTGCCATGCCCGACCGGCCTGTTGTGGCGCGTCCGGAAAGTCCGGTGCAGTTGGCGCCCGGTTGCGAGGCTCGCTTTTTCGTGAGCATCCCGCTCTGGGTCCGCTTTACGGTGGCCGGTGTCGAGCCCGCGCTCGCGTTGCTGGACGCGCCGGCGGTTGTTTTGTCGAGCATTTGGTTCGGCGAGCCCACGGAAGGCGAGCTTTGCTATTCGCTCAAAACGCGCGCGCGCCGTTGCGACACGCAGGATTCGGCGGAGAACCCGCATCGAGCCGTCTGTCCGGTGCGCATGATCA
>SLKS01000309.1 GCA_007134465.1 Kiritimatiellia bacterium
ATTTCCTTCGAGACGGAAGCCTGGTGCGATGTCACGATCGCCATCGAGCACGAGGACGGGCGCATTCTGCGCCATCTGGCCAGCGGCGTGCTGGGGCTCAACGCGCCGGAGCCGTTCGTGTGGAACTCGAAGGCGCAGACCTTGGTCTGGGACGGCAAGGACGATGCGGGTGAATACGTGGACGACAAGGACGCCGTGACCGTCCGCGTGTCGCTCGGGCTGAAGCCGCGCTTCGAGCGGACGCTCTACTGGTCGCCGCACAAGACGCGTACGGGTGGCGTGCAGGCAATAGCGTCGGCGCCGGAGGGCGTTTACGTGTTCGGCAGCGGTCGGGCGATCGATCATATCCGCCTGTTCGATCATAAAGGGCGATACCGCCGCACGGTCTATCCATTCCCTGCCGGCAAAATCGGCTCGATTCCAGGCATGGTCTTTCACACGCTTCCCGATGGTCCGGAGATTCCGGTCAAGCTCAACCATTTGCAGACGACCTTTCTGGCCAGCGGCGACAACTGTGATCCGATCGTGTTTCGCGATGGACGGTACGCGACGATTCAGCCTGCGAGCGCACGTCATTACGGCATGGACGGCGCGGCGGGCTTCGCCCTGACGGCCAGTGCCGGACGCATGGCGCTGGTCGGACACCGGTTCAGCCGTTTCGCCATTGGCGAGGGGCGGCGCCATCCGTCTCTTCATGGTCCAACCGTTGTATCGCGAAGCGAGAGCCCGGTCTATCGGGCCACCGCGCAGCGCCAGCAGCGTTATGGCGAAATGGACGAGTACTACGTTCCGCCCTGGCGCGCCGCCTTGAGTCCCGACGGACGCTGGATGTATCTTGCCCGGCACGTGCTTATGCGTGCCGGCCATCAGGGCGCGTTTATCTGGCGACATGATGTCAAGCGCATCGCCTACGAAGACGGCGAAACGGTCGAATCCTTTGCCGGAGGCGTAAAGACGGGCAACGAGACCGGCCAGTTCGACATGCCGGCGGATGTGGCCTGCGACTCCAAAGGTCGTGTCTATGTGGCCGACCACCGCAATGATCGCATCCAGGTGTTTGACGCCGGGGGGAAACATCTGCGCAATATACCCGTGAAACGGCCTGTCATTATCCAGTTTCATCCGAAAACGGACGCACTCTATGTCTTTTCATGGGCGATTCCCATTCCCCAGGGCTCGGCCATCCACATACCGGTGTCGCTGCCGCATAAGGAGGCGGAGAAATTCTTCCGGCTGACGAAATTTTCGGCGTTGGATGACGATGCGCGCGAGATAGCCTCTTGGGATTTACAGGCCGCTACGGGCCTGACGCGTTCCGCGCGGCAGAGAGATATCGGCCCCAATGCCGTTATTGCCTTCGAAGGCGAGTCGGCCACGGTCTGGCTGACGCCCGATCCCGCCACGCGGTCCGGTATCGGCAGCCAGGCTCCGAACAACATCATGATCTTGCGTCTGCAGGGCGATACGCTGGAAAAGATCGGCAGTTTTCATGAGGAAACCGTGCGCGCCGTCCGGCGCGCTTGGGGGCCGAAATACCATCGCCAGCGCCTCTGCGTCAATCCGGTTGACGGGTCTCTGTATGTGGGAGAGCAAATTTCGGCGCTCAACATGATCTCGCACAAGAGCATCCAGCAGGCGATGCGCATCAATCCGGATACGGGGCGCCTGCGGCCGGTGGATCTCCCGTTCGACACCGAATCCATGGCCTTCGACCGGGACGGTCATGTTTACCTGCGATCATCGGATCTTGTGGTGCGCTACGATTCCGAAATGTGGCGTGAAATCCCGTTCGACTACGGCGAAGAACGGACCCGTGTCGGATTTGGCGGCGGTTCGCTTTCGCGGTCCGCCCGGCAGGTGATCAGCGGGGCGGTCTTTCCGGGCAACAAGCACTGGCATCAGGGCGAGATGCACGTCAATGTCAAGGGCCAGATCGTAGTCGGGGCGCTGTACAGCGTGGAATTGAAGTCCCGTACGGACACGGCACATGTGCATGAAAGCGTCGATTACCAGCCGGCCATGTATCCCGGGCGGTTCTACGATCCCGGCGGCCGGTTCGGCGCCCTGATGGTTCATGTCATGGATCGGCACGGCAAAATGCTGCATAGCGACGCCGTGCCGGGGCTCATTAATGTTCTTAACGGGGTCGCGTTGGACGCGCAAGGCGACCTGTATTTCATGACGCAACGCACGAGGGCCTACAACGGGGCGGCAGGATTCAACCCCGGAACCGGCACGCTGATCAAGGGCACGCCCGGACAGGTGCGTCTGCTGTCGAGCTTCGGCTCGCCCGTGCCGATGACCGCTCCGCCCGCCCGTGCGTACGACCTGATGAGGATGGCTCCCGGCGAGCGCACTTGGGTCGAAGGGGCGCACTGGTTCTATGGCGGCGTCGGCTATGGCGGAGCGAATATCTCCGCCGCCTGCACCTGCTGGAACGCGCGGTTCGCGCTCGACTATTTCGCGCGCAGCTTCACGCCGGAGATCGACCGCTACAACGTCGGCGTACTGGACGCGAATGGCAACCTGATCCTGCGCGTCGGCCAATATGGCAATGTGGACGACGGCCTGCCGCTGGTCAAGGACGGCGGTCCGCCGAAGCCCCGCTCGATCGGCGGCGACGAGGTGGCGCTCATGCATCCGGCCTACGTGGGGGTACATACCGATCACAGACTGTTTATCGCCGATCCCGGCAACGCCCGCATCGTGAGTGTCAAGCTCGGCTATCATGCGGATGCAACCGTGGCGCTAAGGAATGTGCCGGACGAGGGAGAGTGAAGGTGTGTGTGAGAAGGGATGGATGTGCGTGAGCGTGCGGGTGGCGAATACTCACATACCCCCCATACCCACGTACTCACACACTGAGCTGTGGGCAAAGCTTACGACAAAGGAATGTGAAATAAACATGCGGGAAGGACGCGACAGCATGAAACGAGCACCGGCGCTTTCGGGAAACATCTGCGGTCAGGACATAGGTAACATTTGAGGTTCAGGACATGGGTAACACTTTAAGGACTATAGGCATTCTGGCTATTTTCGGAACGGCTGGATTGGTTTTTGCGGCGGATACGGTGTCGGTAGACGGAGCCTCGCCTTCGGCGCTGCCGCCTCTGCCGGAAACAGCCATGACGTTGCCCGCCAACCAATGGACGAGGATCGGGGATGTGCCGCCCGATCCGCTCGGCCGCGAGCTGGAACCAGGCCGCGGCGCTTTTTTCTGTTATGAGCCGGTATCAGGCGAGTTTTTGCGCTACGGCGGCTATACTCCGACGGACTGCAATGCTTTGTGGGCCTTCGACTTGAAAAAACGGCGATGGGAAAACCGTTTGGCTGTGGATTATGCATGGCCGCCGCCTGTCGATCGGCCGGGGGCCGGGGCATGGTGGAGCATGGCGCAGGATTCGAAAAGAAATGTCGTCTGGTTTTTCGGCGGATGGGGGCTGGTCCAACGCACGCATGCCGACCGCATTAACGATGTGTGGCGTTACGATCCGGCCACAGGAGCATTCGAAGCCATGAAAGCTCACAATGTGCCGGATTCTCGTTTGGATGGCATGCCGATCATCTACGATGCCAACAATGATTTGATTGTCGCGGCGCCTGTGGCACGGGATCACCGGTTGGATCGTCGAATACAGGGGCGTACCCATGTGTACGATCCGAATTCGAATGCATGGGAAGTTCGCAAGACGCCGGAGATGCCATACAATGTCAGAAATGGTCCCAATGTCTTCGTATATGCGCCTTGTATCGGAAAGTCCGTGTTTCTCGAGAACGATCCAGAAGGCGGCCCGGCGGCCACGTGGACATACGATGCGGCCGAGAATGCCTGGGCCAAGCTGGATGTTTCCGAAAACCCGCCAAGCCGCGTTGTTGCCGGTTCAACGTACGATTCCGTCAATCGCCTTGTGATTGTCTATGGCGGCGTAGGGTTTGGAGGTGTAGGCGGCGGAAGCTGGACCGGATACCTCAACGCCGGAAGCGGTACGCTGTTGCATGACACTTGGGCGCTGGATCTGTCAATACCCGCATGGCGCAAACTCGACGCAGGCGCTCCCGTCGTTCCCCGTTTGCCAGGACAAACACGCGATCGTTTCGAAATCGCAACAGCCATGGACTACGACCCGAAGCACGAGACCGTGGTTCTGGCCGCGCCGACCATGGGCGTCTGGGCGTTGCGCTATCAACCGGAAAAGAGCAACCCGAGGCCCGCCCTGACCCTTGCCCCTCTTCCCGAGTTCGAACCGCCCGAACCGCCCGAGCGCATGTATCCTTTGCCGCCGAAGAACGAGAAATTGCTGACTCTTCCCCCCGATGAATTCGTGCCTTTGGGAGGCGGCATTCGCGTGGGCGGAAGCGAAGTGCCGC
>SLKS01000295.1 GCA_007134465.1 Kiritimatiellia bacterium
CGCGCCTGGAGGGCGACGGGCCTCCGTCGCCGGAGACTTTGCGAAGGCGGGCCTCCGTCGCCGGGTTCGCCATCCGGCGGCAGAGGCCTGCCGCCCTCCATGTTGGTTCGCGCGCCTGGAGGGCGACGGGCCTGCCGCCCTCCACGGCATGGGATGTGCTATCATCTGTTCGAAAAAACCTTAAGGCGGGCTGCGCCCGCAACCCAATTTATTTTGCAACTACGAAAGGCGCGAAATACGCGAAAAGTTCTGTTGCATGTGCCTTTCGCGCTTTTCGCGTGTTTCGTAGTTTCATCCTTCGGAAATCATACACGTAAAAACGTGCATCTGCACCGAAAACTCACTAAAGGAGCGGTTTCATGAGTACATTACGCATTGGCGGCCTGGCGTCCGGCATGGATACGCAGGCCATTATCGAGCGAATCCTCGAGGTTCAAGCTCGCCAGATCACGAAAACGCAGGAACGCCGGGTCGAGCTGGAAACCAATGTGGCGGTGTGGAGCAACGTCAGCGCCGACGTGAGCTTGCTGACCGATTCGCTCTTTCGTCTGCGTTCCCTGAACACGTGGCGGCAGATGGACGCGCTTTCCTCGCAGCCGACCGCCCTGTCGGCTTCGGCCTCGGCCTCGGCCGACGAAGCAACCTATTCGATCGCCATCGGCCAGCTTGCGCAAGCGCACAGCGTGGGCTCGGAACGCTGGGAACCGGCCACCGACGCGTTGATAGACCGCGTGCCCGGTCTCGTATCGGGCAATACGTACACATTCCGCATCGGCGGCGCGGAAGGGCCGCTGATCGAAATCGAGGAAGGCGACACGTTGCAAACGCTGGCGGACAAGATCAACGCCGCGTCCGAGACGCTGGAAGAGGCCGACGCCAAAATGCAGGCGACGATCGTGGACCATCGTCTGATCCTGACCCGGCAGCAAACCGGCGCCACGGAACTGCTGCTGGAAGATGTCGAAGGCAGCCCTCTGGAAGCGCTGGGCATTCTGAACGGATTGGGCGGCTGGCAAAACGAGCTGATAACGGCGCAGGACGCCGAATTCACGGTCAACAACGCGGCAGTGGTTCGGTCGAGCAACACGAATGTGACGGACGTGATTGCCGGGGTTACGCTGAATTTGCTGGGCGAAACGGCAATGGCCGCCACGCTGACGGTTCGCAACAACACGGAAACGCCCATGGCGGCAATCAACGATTTCATCGCCAACTACAATGTTGTCGCCGAAAAGATCGAGGCGTTCAGCGACGTGGACCTGAGCGATCCGGACAATCCGCGAGCCGGTCCGCTGCAGGGCGATCCGTTGACCTGGAACATTTTGCAGAACATGCGCCGACTGGCCACGCGAATCCAGGACGAACTCACGGAGGACAATGCCGCCTTCTCGTATGGCGGGCAGACCGGCGTCGCCAACAGTCTGTCGGCGCTCGGCATCGGCATGTCCGGCAGGACCAACCGTATCGCCATTCAGGACGAAAGCCGGTTGTCCTATCTGCTGGCCAACGAGTTCGACAAGGTCGAACAGGTGTTCCGTGGCGTGTACGACGAGGAGGCGGGCGCGAATGTCGGCGGTGTCGCCCGCACCATGTACGCCTACTCGGACAATGTCAGTTCGCCGATGACCGGCGAAATCGCCCGACGCGTGAATGCGATTCAGGACCGAATCGGCAACACGGACGAAACAATCGAAAGGCTGCTCCGGAACTTGGAAGCTTACGAGCGGCGGCTCTGGGCGCAATTCGCCGCCATGGAGCAAGCGATGGCTCGCATGCAGCAGGAAACCGAATGGCTGAATCAACAGCTCGGGATGAACAACAGGCAATAGTCCGGCCTGCCGCTCTCCACGCCGGTTCGCGTCCCCGCCGCCCCGGGCGATGCTCCTCTTTTTCCCCCATGGCGGAAGCGAAGCGGTCGGACAAGTCGGACCTGTCCGACGGACCGGACCGCTCCCGCCGTAGCTTTGGCGAAGGCGAAACAGACTCCCGACGCCCGGCACGCGACGCCCGACAAGAGGGCCCGCCTTCGCAAGAACAGCTACGGCGTGGCATGCCCGCCTTCGCAAAGCCTTCCGCCTACGCGCTTCGCGCTACGCCGCGACACGCAGGTGTTTCCTGCTTCGGGCTTCTCTCCCCTTCAGGTTTCAGGTTTCATCCCTCAGCCCTTTCTTCCGCTTCCCACAGGCACAGGTTGGTCACGGGCCACAGGGCCAGGGCGGACTGGGGCTGGTCGGCGGTATCAAGCAGGGATTCAAGGGCGGAGCGGCGAAACAGCGTATCCGGCAGGGTCGAGCGCTCGAAGGCCTCGCGCGCCAGCGCGCGCCAGGCTCCGGCGAAATTTTCGCGGAACGGCACGGGGAAACTGACCTTGGGCCGCGCGAGCACGGCGGGCGGCACTTCCTGCCGGAAGGCCCGTCGCAACAGTCGCTTGCTTTCGATCAGCCCGGCACGATCAATCTCGGCAATATTCATCTCGGCGGCAGCGGCACGGCTGGCGGGGGCTTTGAAATCCATCTTGTAGTCGTCGGGCAGCGTGAACAGATACTCCGCCAGACGATGGTCCGTGAACGGAACGCGCACTTCCACGGAAGCGGCCATGGAGCTGGAGTCCACGCGCTGCAGCAAGCCTTCCAGATTGACGCGCGCGTGGACGTGCAGATAGGCGTCGAAGGTGGTGCAGTCGCGCAAGCGGTCGAACCAGCCTTCGTAGAAGCCGAACACGGCGGCGTCGCTGTCGGTCATGCCCCAGACATCGGGCTGCAACAGGTTCCGCTTGGCGTCGAACGGCATCCAGGTGTTGACCAGAAAGAAATGATCGGGCCGGCACAGCAGGTACGGGCGCCGATAGAGCCGTTGCAGGGCGCGGTCGGTAGGCGTCAGCTCTTCGCCGGACGCCGGGGCGACGCGCCGGGCGCGGTCGTAGTCGAACGCGGAAAAATAGGGCGTGACATAGCCGCCGAACATTTCGTCGGCGCCTTCGCCGCTGAGCGCCACAGTCAGCTCCCGGCGCAGCGCTCGGGACAGTTCGAAAATCGGCGCTTCGTTCGGGGTGGACAAAGGCAACCCCTTCTCGCGAATCAAGCGGCGCCACAGGCCGGGGAAATCGGCTTCGCGCAGCACGGCTTCGCGACAGGCGACGTTGTGCATGCGCGCGGTTTGGCGGGTGTAGTCCCATTCATGGTAGCCGTCGCGTTCGTAGCCGACGGAATAGGCGGTGAACGCGCCGCCCGTCTCGCGCGCGGCCAGCGCGGCTAGCGCGGACGAATCCACGCCTCCGCTCAAAAATCCGCCCAGCGGCACGTCGCTCACAAGCTGTTCGCGGACGGCGCAGGTCAGCAGTTCGCGCACATGTTCGGCCGCGTTGTCGAAATCCGGGCGCGGCTTGTCGGCGGCGGGCACGATCGGGAAATCCCAGTAGCGGCGAACGGATGGCGCATCGGTTCCGGCCGCGAACGAAAGGCATTCGCCGGGCAAAAGCGACTGAATATCGCGATACAGGGTTTGGCGTCCGAGCGTGGCGCGGATCGTGGACAGGTAATGGGAGACCGCGTCCCAATGCGGAGCGCGACCGACGCCGGGATAACGCAACAGGGCCGAACAGGACGAGGCAAACTGGAGGCGCGCGCCTTGCACGGCATAGAAGAGCGGCTTGATCCCGATCCGGTCGCGCGCGAGGAACAGCGCGCGGCGGCGCGGATCGTACAGCGCGAAGGCGAACATGCCCGAGAGCCGCGTCAGCGCGTCTTCGCCCCACTGCAGCCAGGCGCGCAGGAGAACTTCGGTGTCCGAGGCGGTGGCGAAGGCGTGTCCCAGCGCGACAAGCTCGGTACGCAATTCACGATAGTTGTAGATTTCGCCGTTATAGACGAGCGCCACGCCGGTGGCGCGGTCGGTCATGGGCTGCGCGCCACCGGCCACATCCAGCACCGCCAGCCGCCGATGGCCGAGCACGACGCCCGGCGCGCGCCACAAGCCCTGCCCGTCCGGCCCGCGGGCGGCCATGACATCCAGCGCGGCCTGCGTGGCCGACGCTGCCGCTTCGAGAAATGCCGCGCCCGCTTCTCTCGCGTCCGCGCTTCCGGCCAGGCCCGCGTCCATGGCTCCGGCAATCCCGCACATGAAACACTCTCCCCTATCCAGAAGCCTCTGGAGTGTTGGAATAGAGGAAACCACTGTTTCGACTTGCTATCATTGTCCCAACATTCCCCCGTTCCATTATTCCATGGAGCGACATGTCACGTCCTGATTTCCGTTTGACACTTTTTGGTTGTTAATAGAGATGGTTTTCATAACACAGACTTCCGAGGCAGAGCGGAGACCAGGCCCCCGGCGTGGGCCGAGGCCGACGC
>SLKS01000013.1 GCA_007134465.1 Kiritimatiellia bacterium
CTGCGTAACCATGGGTTGCTTCGCCCAATGGTTCACGGCGATGCCGCCGATGGCGCACCAGGCGACATCGGCCCGTTCCAGAATGTCCACAAGGCGCATTGCGTCGTCCGTGCCGCCTGCGGTCTGCCAATCGTAGAACTGCTTGGCCGTCATTCCGTCCCGCCTTTCCGACAACTTCGCCATGGTTCAAATCATGGCAGCGCTTCGTAGACAAGCGTCATTCCGAGCTTGCCGAGGAGTCTCGCCGAAGGCGCGTTCCCGCTTGGGATACAACGCTCTTTCGCGGCGTTCCGCCGAGATTCCTCGCAGGCTCGGAATGACAACCTCTTGGCCATCCTGCGGCATTCTGTGAATCCTGCTCTCCCGCGCTTGCGCTCCGACACCCTGTCGGAAACTTGTGCATTCAACCGCATGGCCGGGCGCCTGTCAACCGGGAACATTCAACGGACTCTGTTGGTTCTCGAATGCCCGGCAATGTCGCACGACAGCGCTGGGAACTCGTTTGTCCCTACCAATCTGGCGTTGCCGGCGGCGAACAAAACCATTGTGCCGCTCCCCAACTGGTGTCCAACTTTGCAATAGGCCCACACCTGATTGTCGGCTTCGGAATGCCTGCCTACCCCTTCGGGAACAGGTACGTTGGCGACCAAGATGTAATCGGTCCACGTGTCTATCGTTTCCAACGAACCGGGTTTCTTCCCCGACGCGGGACAAATGAACAGGCGAGCCTGGTCCGATCCATACGGAACGAGATTCGTGAACGACGCGGGAAACGCATGGTGATCCATGGAATACATGATGCACGATTTTCCGATTTGCGACAGGTTGGCCCCGCAGTAGACGGACGCGCGCCGCTTCACCGGATCGTAGTGCGTTTTGAGGATCACATGCATGACGCTCATGGCAACGGCAATCAAGCCGGCTAGAATCGCCAGCCGTCGTTTTCTGGAGGCTCGCAGGAGGGCGATGCCGAGCAGGACCAGCGCGATGTAGCCGATCGCCATGGCGTTTCTCAACTCGTCTCCGGGATAACGCCGGTAGAACATGTCCGCGAGCACAAGGACCGTCATGTTTCTTCTCTCCAAGGGGAGTTTTTGTCATTCCGAACTTGGGAGGATTCGCACCCGCAATTCCAGGTCGCGACAGGCGACGCGGCCGACGAAGGTTCCGCGAACGTGGACTTGCACGGCGCGCGCGCCTGCGGGTGTGGTGAACGAGCGTTGCGCGGCCATCCAGTTGTTGCGCCGCCGCAAGTTCGGCGGCGCGGTGAGGAACGGGTCCACGGTTTGCGGCCCGTCCTCGACTTCGCGTTCCAGCGACACGATCATGCCGATATAGCCGTCGAAATCCGGCGCCGCAAGGAACGCGCCGGTCACCTGCAAGCGCATGCCGGGCCGGACGGGGATGCGCGGACTGGACAGGACGATGTCGTCGCGCAAGGTTGCCGAGTCCAGCCGCAGCCGCAGTCCGCCGTTATCCTCCTCGTCCGCGGCGGGCTCGACCTGAAACGTCTGGGCGCGCTTGTCGCCGAGCCGAACGGTCCAGCCCGGAATCGGCGCGCGTTCGGGACCAACCGCGAGCGGCGGCAGGAGATTGGCGTCGGGTTCGGCGGCGGCGACATGCGCCTGCCATGCGGGCGGGGGCGGCGCGGCGATGTCGAGCGAGCGGGAAGCGTGTCGCCACCAGGCCCCGCCGCCTGCGCCGCCGCCCAGCATGGCAACGGACACGGCCGTCGCGGCAAGCCGTTTCCAGCGTTTCGCTTGTCGGCGCAAGGCGCGAATTTCCTGTACCTCCACGGTGTCCTGCACGCTTTGCCGCGGCGAGGTGGCGGGCGAGAAATTCATGCGCTCGCGCACCGGCGGCTTGCCCAGGCGCGGATCGCGGGTCAGGAACGGGCTGGCCTCCTCGGATATGCCCGCCTGCCGGATCGCGGCGCGATAGGCGTCGAGATCGAACGGGATGCGCCGCCATGCGATGGAGCAGGTGTCGGTGTCGTACAGGACATAGCTCGCGCGCGCCTCGGCGTCGCGCGGCTGGCCGACCGATCCGATATTGACCAGATAGCGCCGCTCCGGCCGCAAGGCGAAATCGGCCGGTGTTTCGCGGCGCATGGAGCGGTCGGGTTCGAGCACGAAGACGGCGGGCTCGTGCGTGTGCCCGCAGAACAGGAGCGGATGCGGCACCGCCTGCCAGGAGGCCAGCGCGTCGAGCGGTTCCAGAATGTAGTTGAACGCGGCCGGCTTGGAGAAGTCGCCGTGCGCGCAGCGGAAATCGCCTGCGTCTATCGAAAGCGGCAGTTGGCGCAGGAATTTTATGGCGTTGTCACCCAGGCGCGTATGCGTCCATTCGATCACGGAACGGGCGGTGTCGTTGAACAGGTCGGGATCGAGCTTGCCGGCGATCACCGCGTCATGATTGCCCAGCACGATGTAGTCCGCATTGGCGTGGACGGATTCCAGGACTTCGGCCGGTTGCGGACCGTAGCCTACGATGTCGCCCAGGCACAGGATGGCGTCCGCGCCCAGGCTGCGAATGTCCAGCAAGGTCGCGTTCCAAGCCTGCCAGTTGGCGTGCAGGTCCGATACCAGAGCGAAACGCATGGCTATCCTTTAGTTTCGCCCCACCGGCAGAGGACGCAATGCCGGCAATCGAGATGGGGCGGGGGCTGGAACGTGCCGCCGCTCCGGCGGGCCAGGGCGGATTGCGCATGATTCATCAGGGCCAGCAGGCTGCCGAGCGCGATGAAGCCGCCGGGCGCGAGAATGAAGAGAATCATGGTGTCGTTTTCGGCGAACTGCCATTGCAGCGCGCCCCAGAGCGTAATGGAACCGGCCCCGAGAACCTCGCGGAAAACGCCGAGAATGGCCAGTCCCAGCGTGAAGCCGAGCCCCATGCCCAGGCCGTCGGCGACCGACAGGGCCACCGTATTCTTGGACGCGAACGCTTCGGCCCGGCCGAGGATGACGCAGTTGACGACGATGAGCGGAATGAACAGGCCGAGCGCGGCATGCAGCTCGGGCAGGAACCCGTTCATCATCAGGTCCACGACCGTCACGAACGTGGCGATGACCACGATGAAGCAGGGGATGCGGACTTTGGCCGGAATGACCTTGCGCAAGGCGGCGACGACGACGTTCGAGCAGACGAGCACGAACGTGGCGGCCATGCCCATGCCCAGCGCGTTTTCAAGCGAGGTGGTCACCGCCAGCGCCGGGCACATGCCGAGCACGAGTCGGAAAATCGGGTTTTCCTTCCAGATGCCTTTCGCGAATTCACTGACCATTTTCATCGGGCTTGTCTCCTTCAAACAGGTGTTTTCCGTCCTTGAACTCGAATTCGGGCTCGACTCCGCATTTGCGCTGCCCGCCGACCTTGCGTCGGTGGAAGCGAATGTTGCGTAGCGGCAAGCTCCAGCCATTCGGCCATCCATTCCGAACGGCCTTGGATGTCGAGCAGGCTCAGTTCGCGCTGATCCTCGCTCAGATAGGGGGAGGATGCCGGAATGCGGTACGGTTTAAGCAAGCGCTCGCTGGCGGCTATGATGTCGCGGTCGGTCATGAACATCTCCTGTGCAGGCTGAAGAAAGGGTTTTCCATCATCCCCTCGCCGATTCAGCCATTCGAATTATGGCTTGGCCCCCTGCCGCCTTGCGCGGCAGGGGCCTGAGATTGGAGTGGAATGACGTGCCTTTCCACCCCAATCTCCCGTTCCCGCGACGCCCGCCTTCGATCGGAAGCTACGGCGCGGCATGCAAGGTCGCGGGGGACGGCGTCATAATGAGAATCGCTGTCGCCGATCTGTCAAGAATTCTGCCCCAGTTGTGCGGCAATCTACGTTTCATCTTCTCTTTCCTTGATCATTGGTGATTCCTTGCCATGCCTCGCCGTAGGCCTTGCGGAGGCGGGTTGGCTGTTGGATATTCAATCGGTCTGGTAGTTATTGCCCGTTCTCATGCTTTTGCCCATAAAACTTTGAACAGTACCCCCGCGCGTTTCCCGCAGGCGTGTCTCGTGCCGTTCGTAATCGGCCAGGCCGGCGGCCACGGCGTCGGTCACGGCCTTGGAGGAGACGGTCGCGGCCGTGATGCCGTGAATGGCGCCGCCATCCTTCGTCAGTTTCCAGACGGTGTCGCGAATCGGCTTGCCGACGAACTGGCCGGTGAAGCTTTTGTCGCGGATTTTGGCGCCGAGCCCCGGCGTTTCCCGGTGGCCGGGCAGGATGTCGATGCCCTGGACCGCGCCGTCGGCGCGGACGCCGATCATGAGGCGGATTTCGCCGCCGTAGCCCTGATCGCTTTTCGTTTCCCAGGCGGCGCCGACGAAGGCGC
>SLKS01000004.1 GCA_007134465.1 Kiritimatiellia bacterium
CGGCGTCCTGTACGCCGAACACGGAACCCTGAACGCTTTCCACGCGGGCGACGGCGCCATAGGGCGCGGGCGTTTGCAGGGCTGTCCGGCTCAGCCACAGCCCGGCGCCCAGCGCGGCCAGCAGGCCGGCGGCGACGGCAAGCGGAAGGAACCGGTTTCGGAAACGCTGCCGGGCATGCGCAGAACGGACCGCGCTCATCACGCGGCGCTCGGTATCGCCCGGGGAGGCGTCGGGGGCCAGGGCAGCTCGCAGCAAACGCTGGAGCTTCTCGCTGCGTTCCCGCCGGTTGCGGCTCCAGCGGGCGAGTCCGGTCATGAGCAGGGCGTCGGCGATTTCGTCGAGCAGATCGGGCCGGGTTCCGATCAGGGCGCGCAGCTCGCTCGTCTCGTGTTCGTCCAGCGAGTTTTCGGCAAAACGCTCGATCAGTTCCGCTTCGCGCTTAGTCATGGTTCGCCTCCATGGCAGCCGATGCGGAACGCAGGCACTGTTCGAGCTGCTTGCGAGCGCGCAAGAGTACGGCGCTGATCGCGTTCGGGTGGAGTCCGGCGCGTTCGGCGATATCCTGAACGCGCATGCTGTTGAAATACTTGGCGATCACAATCTTGCGGACCCGGGCGGTCAGTTTGTCCATGCATTCCCGCACGCGTTCGGCCTGCGCCAGGACGAACGCGCCGGCCCGTTCCACGAGGCGCGATTCGGCCTGCTCGAATATGTCGCGCCGCATCTGCTCGAGCCGGTTCGCTTCCCGGTAGGTTTTCCGGAAGTGCGACGCCAGCTTGTGACGGGCAATGCCGAGCATCCATGCCGAAAAATCGAGATCGTTCCGATAGGAGCGCAGGCTCTGGAACCCGGCGATAAAGGTTTCCTGCGCCAGATCGTCCACCAGCGCCGCATCGGCGAGCCGGGCGCCCAGGAAGACGCGGACGGCCGGCTCGCATTCGCGTACCAGCTCGGCAAACGCCTCCACATCGCCTCGCAGCACCTTCTCAATGGCCTGTGCCGTTGAATCCGTTTCGGTCATGAACCATCCTCCTGTGTAGCCTTATTCGCCGCCTTTCGCTCAATATGACGGTACGCGGCAAAAAAATGTCGCGGCCGCTCGCGTCCCTCGTTCCGCTGCGCGGAGAATAGGGGCTGCCCCATCTCAAAACACATATGGAATACTGGAGGTCGGAAATCGGCACAAACCATTGAATATCATGAATGCGCATTCCACGGAATCATGGAATGATGAAATATATGGACGAAGAACATGCTGTGGTTGTTCAGTTGTATCGCTACCTTGCTGTTTCCCGGTAGCGCAAGCCTGGCGCAGGAAGTGTTTATCTGCGTCTGGCGCAATCCCGAACGCACGATGACCCGGCTCTTTCCGGACGCGCGCGATTATCGCACCGTGTCGCTGGCCATTTCCGCCGACGCGCTCGCGCGCATCGAGAAGCGGCTGGGCGATACCGTCCTGCCCGGCCAGCGCGAGCAGTTTCAGTACTTCGAGATGCTCGACGGCGACGGCGCCGTCATCGGCTATACGCAGGCCATGACGCAACGCGGCGAATTCGGCGCCATCGAGTTTGTGTTCGGCCTGAACCCGGACCGCCGCATCGTGCGCCTCTATATTCAGCGGCAGCGGGAACGCGACCGGCGCTTCCGCGACCCCGCCTTCCTGGACAAGTTCGCGAACGTGTCCATCGCCGATGCCGACGCGCTCGAAGATCCCGAGGGCGCCAACGCCACCGTCGGCACGCGCGCCGTCACGCAGGGCATACGCAAAGCCCTGATCGCCTTCGACGAACTCGTTCTGAAAGCAGAGTGAAACAAGAAGGCGGTATCCGGGCAAGGGGGGGTTCGCTCAGTGTGAGGATTCGGCGCGGCAACGCGCCGATATCCCGACGCTGTTGTGGCATTCTTTCCGTTTTTCCGTCGGCAACCGTTGGGCCATTCTCGCAACCGTTCGCTCAAGCGGGTGTAACCAAGTTCCCTTCGTTTCCTTCTGTTCAATTCCTTGCCGTTTCGCCTACCTATCGTTCTCGTTCTCGACTTCTCCCGTCAGCTTTGCCGTACTGATCACTGGCTACTGGTCACCGTCTTCATTCTGGCCCTGCTCGCCCGCTTCCCTTGCATGCGGGGCATGGGCCGGGCCGTTTGCCGGTTCCTTCGCACTTGCGGCAATGGCCGGTCATGCGGCAGGTCACGCAGCCGACGGTGCCGCGGACGCCGCGCATGCCGCTGCGGCGCTGGCCCGTGCCTTGGCAGTTGCGGCATTGGCCTGTGCCTTGGCAAGCCGGGCAATCGTTGTCGGCGCGACGGGTTCCCTCGCAACGGGTGCAGACGCCGGGTCGGACAGAAGGCACGGGTGCCGGTTTTGCCGTTGCTGTGGGCGGCCGCGTCTCGGGCGGTGGCGGCGGGGCGACCGGAACAGGGGCCGGTTCCGCTTCGGGCGGCGGTTCCGGCGGAGCGGATTCGCGTTCGGCCAGCGCCAGCGCGAACTGCGCGGCTGTTACAGGGGCGCTGCCGCGGACCCGATCGATTTCCTTCTGCGCAGCCACTGCGTCCTTGAAGCGGCCTTGCACGGTGTGTTCGCGCTTCAGCGTTTCCAAGCGAGCGGTGTATCTGTCGGCCAGGTTCGCGATCGCGCGATGCCGGGCCAGGTCCGCTTGTTCGTTTCGCTCGCGCCAATCGGTTCGCACGTTGGCGACAATGGGTGGCGTTTTCGTATCCGAAGCATCGGGAACGGAGCCGGTCGCGGCAAACCTTTTTTGCTCGGCCTGAATGGCCAGTACGGCGTTCAAATCGCCTTGCCGTTGATAGGTTTGCAAGGCGGCGTGCAGCAGGGCGCGATACTGCTTGGGTCGCGCGCGCGTCTCTTCGGCATGATCGCTCTCGATTTTTCTCACCGACTGCTCGTAAATGGCCTGAAGACGTCCCAGCGTCCCGGCGCCCCGGCAGGGAGTCGGCAGAAAGACGCTCCCGCAAAGAACCAGTCCCAAAATACCGTTGACTTTTATCCAATTCATGACGCACAGTATGCCCGGCTCGCTAGAAAAAGCAAGCCGAATGTTGTTTCAAGGACGGGAAAGGGTTCAGGCGATCGCATGATGATCCGGCAACAGGCGTATCCGCGCGTAGGATTGATCGGCAATCCGTCGGACGGCTATCATGGCAAGACCTTGTCGTTCGCGTTTTCGAATTTTCATGCGCAGGTTGTGCTGTACGAAACGCCCGAACTGAAAATCCTGCCGCATGTCCGGGATCATTCCGAGTTTTCCGGCGTGGACGAACTTGTGCGGGACGTCAAGCTCTACGGCTATTATGGAGGCATTCGCCTGCTTAAAGCGACCATCAAACGCTTCTGCGACTGTTGCCGCGAACGCGACCTGCCGTTGCACGACCGCAATTTCACCATCCGCTACCATTCCAACATCCCGCACATGGTCGGCCTGGCCGGCTCCAGCGCGATCATCGTCGCCTGCATGCGCGCGCTCATGGAATACTACGGCGTGTCCATTCCCCGCCCCGAACTGGCCAATCTGGTCCTGTCGGTGGAAAAGGACGAACTGGGCATCTCCGCCGGCTTGCAGGACCGGGTCGTGCAGGTCTACGAAGGGCTGGTCCACATGGATTTCGACCGTGCCATCATGGAGCGCGACGGCTACGGCCTGTACGAGGAAATCGATCATGGCCTGCTGCCCCCGCTGTACGTCGCCTACCGCGCCGACCTCTCGGAACAGTCGGACGTGTTTCACAACGATTTGCGGGCGCGTTTCGAGCGGGGCGATCCGGCCACGCTGGACGCCATGCGGTTCTGGGCGGATTTGACCGACCAGGCGAAACAGCTCCTTTTGGAAGGGCGCGGAGCCGAATTGGGTCCGCTGCTGAACGCCAACTTCGACCGGCGCGCCGCGCTGTGCCGAATCGGCGACGGCAATCTGAAAATGGTCGAAGCGGCGCGGTCGGTCGGGGCCAGCGCCAAGTTCACCGGGTCGGGCGGCGCCATTGTCGGCGTGTACGAATCAGAAGCCATGTTCGACGCTCTGAAGAATACGCTGTCCCCGCTAGGCGTGAAAACGCTGAAACCCGCGCTCGTGCCCGCGCGGGGCGACATGGCGGGATTCGGAGCCCATAGGCGGACGGACATCCGCAACCCGAAGCAAGCGGCGCCCAGTGACCCGTGACAAGTAAACAGTGACCAGTGAACAGTGAACAGTGACGGCAAAGGTGACGACGGAGTTAGAATCGGCGGTGTTTACGAGGCAGTTTGCGTTGGAGGAAGAGGCGTGGCAATTTCGTCTGTTCCGTAAACTGTTCCGTCAACCGCATCGAAACTAAC
>SLKS01000152.1 GCA_007134465.1 Kiritimatiellia bacterium
GCGTCGCGCAGGGCGCCGTCGGCGATGCGCGCCTCGATGTCGGCGGCGGTCAGGAAGACGGGTTCGACGGATTCGTCGTCTTCGGGGCGCGGCGCGCCCGCTTCGCCGAGTTCGGCGAAAAAGACATGCAGGATTTCGTCGCAGAAACCCGGGCTGGAATACGTCTCGCCCAGCTTGCGCAGGCGGCGGACGGCATAGCCGGTTTCCTCGCGCGTTTCGCGGCGGGCGCAGTCTTCCGGCTGTTCGTTCGGGTCGAGTTTACCGGCGATGGCTTCGAGCAGTTCGCATTCGACCGGCTTGCGATACTGACGCACGAGGACGAACCGGCCGTCGGCGCGCCGGGCCAGGATGACGGCCGCGCCGGGATGGCGCACGATCTCGCGCGTGGCGCGGCGGCCGGCCGGCGTTTCGACTTCGAGCGTTTCCACGACCAGCAAACGTCCGCGAAACACGGTTCGGCTGGACAAGGTCTTTTCGGTCATGACGCGTTAACCAGGCGCTCTTCGTACATGGTCTTGTAGTAGTCCTGATAGGCGCCGCTGCGGGCGCGTTCCTGCCAGGCGCGATTGTCGAGATACCATTCGACGGTTCGGCGCAAGGCGTCCTCGAAGTTGTGGGCGGGTTCCCAGCCGAGTTCCTGCCGGATTTTCGTCGAGTCCATGGCGTAGCGCCGGTCGTGACCTGGCCGGTCCTGCACATGCCGGATCAGCGATTCCGGCTTGCCGAGAATGCCGAGCAGGGTGCGGACCACTTCGATGTTGGGCACGTCCTTGTGCCCGCCGATGTTGTATATTTCGCCCGGCTTTCCTTTGTGCAGAACGGCGTCAATGGCGGAGCAATGGTCGAGCACGTAGAGCCAGTCGCGCACGTGCAGGCCGTCGCCGTACACGGGCAGCGGCTTGTCTTCGAGCGCGTTGGCGATCATGAGCGGGATCAGTTTCTCCGGGAACTGGAAGGGGCCGAAATTGTTGGAGCAACGCGTGATGACGGTTTCGAGCTTGTGCGTCTTGAACGCGGCGCGCACCAGGAAATCGGCGGCGGCTTTGCTGGCCGCATAGGGGTTGTTGGGCTGGATGGGGCTGGCTTCGGTGAATTCGCCTTGCGGCCCGAGCGAGCCGTACACTTCGTCGGTCGAGATTTGCACATGCCGCTTCACGCCGTGCGCGCGCGCGGCGTCCAGCAGCCGTTGCGTGCCGAGCGCGTTTGTCTCGATGAAAAGTTCGGCGTCGGTCAGGCTGCGGTCCACATGGGTTTCGGCCGCGAAATGCGCCACGGCGTCGAACCGGTGTTCGGCGAACAGGCGTTCGACGGCGGCTTTGTCGGCCACGCTGCCTTTCACGAAGGCGTAGCGCGGATTGTTCTCGAGGTCGGCCAGGCTTTCAAGATTGCCGGCATAGGTAAGCGCATCGAAATTGACGATGGCCATGTCCGCATGCGTTTCGAGCATGTAGCGCGCGAAGTTGCCGCCAATGAAGCCGGCGCCGCCGGTAACGAGCAGAGTTTTGCAGGAATCCATGTGTGCCTCCTTTAGACGGGCTGCGCCCGTCGGTTGTGGCCAGTGAACAGTGGCCAGTGAACAGTGATCGGAATTCAGTGTTAGTGTTCAGTTTAAAGCACGAGCGAGTTTCGGTTCTTGTCCGGGCCGTCGGCCAGGCGCGCTTTGGCCAGGGCGAGGGCGGCGTCGCGCCAGAGCAGGGCCGGATCGGCTTCGAGCCGGTCGCGAATGGCTTCGACGTTGGCCGAGACGATACGGTACACGAGCTGTTCCATATAGGCTCGGCCGCAGCCGTCTTCGGCCAGAACGCGGCGCCGGAAATCGGCGTCGGCATCCATTTGCAATTCCACGGCGCAGGCGATGACGCCGCCAGCGTTGACTATGAAATCGGTCAGATTGACCGCGCCGCGCTCGCGGGCCAGCCAGGCTTCGGTGTCCGGGCGGACGGGATTGTTGGCGCCTTGCAGGATGAAGCGGGCCTGGATGGCGGCGCGATTGCGGTCGGTAATGGCATCGGGCCGGGCGGCCGGCGCGAGGATGTCGCAGGGTTCTTCGAGCAGCCGTTCGAGCGCGTCCGATCCGTATTGGCGGTCGAGCGGGGCGGCGTAGGCGCCGAGGCCGCCTTTGGCGAAGCGGATTCGGTCGAGTTCGTCCAGATCCAGGCCGTCGGCGCGGTAAAGGCCGGCGTGGATGTCGGACACGCCCACGATGCGGGCGCCGGCGCCGGCCAGTTTGCGGGCCAGCGCGGCGCCCACATTGCCGTAGCCCTGGACGATGACGCGGGCGTCCGCGATGCGGAAGGCCGGATCGCGCTTTTCCAGCGTGCAGGCGGCCGCGAACAGCCCGTGCGCGGTGAGGCCCCACTCGTCGAGCGGGAGGCCGCCCTTGTCGGGCGGGCGGCCTACGCCGCCGCGGCCGTGATACGGTTTGCCGTTCAGGCGTGTGAACACGTCGTACATGAGCTGCATGTCGTTTTCGTTCGTGCCCATGTCCGGGCCGGGAATGTATTCGGGCAGCGTCCAGAGCGCCTCCGCATAGGCTTCAATCAGGCGACGTTTCGCTTCCGGATGCTCCTGGAAGAGAACGGGATCGCCGATCAGGCCGCTTTTCCCGCCGCCGATAGGCAGCATGGCCGCCGCGTTCTTGAGGGTCATGGCGCGCGCCAGCCCGTACACTTCCTGCACGGAGATGTCCGGGGCCAGTCGCGTTCCGCCCAGGGACGGCCCCATGACCAGATTGTCCACGGCCACATAGCCGCAGGTCGTATTGTCCGCCGGATCGAACACGCGCGCGACAAGCTCGGGGCCGGTGTCGGTTGGCGCGATGTCGAACCGCTGCCGGATGGCATCGCCTTTGACGATTTCGATTTCGAGTTTGTCCGGTACGCGCAAGTCTTGCATGGCGCCGTCCTTTCTTCGCAAACAGCCAGTTTTGAATAATTGGAGAAACAGTCCGCTTTTTCCATGCCGAGGTCAAGCGGAAAACGGGCGCGGGGGAATGACGCTTAGTTTGCGACGTTTTAGGACAGCACAAGCTCTGGTTTCGCGCCATAAATGACGAATGACGAAATACCCGCCAGGAATCATATGCGCCCGTGCGCCTGCCGGTAGCGGGCGATCAGGGCGCGGGTGGAGCTGTCGTGCGCGGCGGGATCGGGCGCCGGGCCGGTCAGCTCGCCCAGGATGCGGTTGGCCAGAACCTTGCCCAGTTCGACGCCCCATTGGTCGAACGAATGGATGTTCCAGAGCACGCCTTGCGCGAAGACCTTGTGCTCGTAGAGGGCCACGAGCGCGCCGAGCGCATGCGGATCGAGCGTGTTCATCAGGATCGTGTTGGAGGGCCGGTTCCCCGCGAAGGTCTTATGGGGGACGAGCGCGTCCGGGACGCCTTCGGCGCGTACCGCTTCGGCGCTTTTGCCGAAGGCGAGCGCTTCGGTTTGCGCGAACAGGTTGGCCATGAGCTTGGCGTGGTGGTCGCCGAGGGCATGGGCGGGGCGCAGGGCGCCGATGAAATCGGCGGGAACCAGCTTCGTGCCCTGGTGCAGGAGCTGGTAGAACGCATGCTGGCCGTTCGTGCCCGGCTCGCCCCAGACGATGGGACCGGTCTGTCGCGCGACCGGCATTCCGTCCTTGGTCACGCCTTTGCCGTTGCTTTCCATGTCGAGTTGCTGCAGGTAGGCGGGGAAGCGTTCGAGATACTGGTCGTAGGGCAAAACGGCATGGGTTTGGGCGCCGAAGAAATTGTTGTACCAGACGCCGAGCAGCGCGAGCAGAACCGGCATGTTGCGCTCGAACGGGGCTTCGCGGAAGTGGCGGTCCATGGCGTGGAAGCCGTCGAGCATTTCCATGAAACGTTCGGGACCGATCGCCGCCATGATCGGCAGGCCGATGGCCGAGGTCATGGAATAGCGGCCGCCGACCCAGTCCCAGAACCCGAACATGTTGGCCGGGTCAATGCCGAATTTGACCACTTCCGCTTCGTTTGTGGAGACGGCCACGAAATGGCGCGCCACGGCCTGTTCGTCGCGCAGCGCATCCAGCAGCCATTGGCGCGCCGTGCGCGCGTTGGTCATGGTCTCCTGCGTCGTGAAGGTTTTGGAGGCGACGATGAACAGCGTTTCTTCCGGCGCCAGATCGCGGGTTTCCTCGAAGAAATGCGTGGCGTCGATGTTGGACACGAAACGGAAGGTGAGAGCGCGGTCGGCGAAGGCGCGCAGGGCGCGACAGGCCATGACCGGGCCGAGATCGGAGCCGCCGATGCCGATGTTGACCACATGGCGAATGCGACGGCCCGTGTGGCCGGTCCATTCGCCCGCGCGCAGGCGGCGCGTGAAATCGGCCATGCGTTCGAGCGTGGCGTTCACGGCCGGCATGACGTCCTGGCCGTCCACGAGAACGGGCGTGTGCGAGCGGTTGCGCAGGGCGACATGCAGGACGGGCCGGTTCTCCGTGGCGTTGATGCGTTCGCCGGCGAACATGGCTTCGATGGCTTCGCGCAGCCCGGCGGCACGCGCCAGATCGCACAGCAGTTCCAGCGTGAGGTCCGTCGCCCGGTTCTTGGCGTAGTCCAGGTAGAGGCCGGCGGCCTCCAGCGTCATCCGTTCGCCGCGGGTCGGATCGTCGGCGAACAGCTCGCGCAAATGTTTGCCGCCGATGTCTTCGCCATGCGCGGCCAGCGCCGCCCATGCCTGTTCGCATTCCTGTCGTTCGGTCGTCTGTTCGGTCATGGCGCTGTTCTCCGGGCTTGCTTCTTTCTTCCCTTTTTGATCGGACGGATCGGACCGATCAGACCGATCGGACGGATCGGACGGATCAATCAGATGTCAACGATTCCTTTGCAATCGGGGTAGGCGGTGCAGCCCCAGAATTGTTTGCCGGCGTTTTTGCCCTTGTTGGCGGTGCGCAGGGTCATGTGCTTGCCGCACTGCGGGCAAGGCGGAACGGGGTCGGCTTGGCTTTTCCCCTGCCGGTGAGCGAGGCGTGCGGTGGCAAGCTGTTCGCTGTAGCCGCCCTCCTCGATGAAGTCGCGTTCCAGCGCGGCAATTTGGCGGTCGAGCAGGGTGTTGGCCTGGTGGATGAGGCAGATTAGCGCATTGGCGCGGATGGCGGGGTCGGCGTGGTCGAGCCAGGGGGCGTAGGCGGCATAGCGTCGGTCGTCGGCAATGCGCGTGAGGGCCTGTGCCGGAGGCTGATCGGACGGATCGGACCGATCGGACGGATCATCGGGGGCGGAGGGACGCCGCCCGATTTCGCGCACGGCCAAGGCTTCCGCGCTGTCGGGATGCCACTGTGGCAGGCGGCGATGGCGCAGGAAATCCTCGTAGTCGAGCAGCAGTTCTTCGAGGCTGGAGCGGGCCACGTTGACCAGCCGCAACTCGGTCTGGGACGACGTGGCGGCTGCCCGGCTGCCCTCGGCGATGTTCTGACGACCGCTACGCGCGCCCTGCGTCATCTGGTCGACCGTGCGCGAGCGCGGATCGAGAAACTTCTCGCAGAACCAGTACGTTGCATCGTAGATCACGGTTGCGGTCTGGAAGGTGCGCAATTCGCGATAGCCTCCGCTGCTCCTGATTTTTTCCATAAGGGTCTCCTGTTCAACCGCCGCCAAGAAGTTCATTGGCCATCGGGAAAAGACTGGCGGGCTCCGCGCGAAAAGTCAAGGGGGAAGCGGCACAGCCCCGCCTGTCTGGCGCATGGGCGGTTTTGCGCAGGAATTCGCATTATGACGCCGTCCCCCGCGACCTTGCTTGCGGGAACGGGAGATTGGGGTGAAAAGGCGCGCCTTTCCACCCGATCTCCGGCTCCTGCCGCACGAGGCGGCAGGGGTCCTGTTCATGATTGGAACGGCTGAGTTTTGCGACTCGGGCCTTGACAATGCGGGGCAGGTATCCGAGTGTTTTCGAACTCGGTTTGTTTCGCGGCGGAAGCGGGCGTTGCAGTCGAATCGGGCGGGCACGGATACCCCTGTCTGGTTGGCGCGCGCATGCGCGCGCCGCAGGGAACAAAGCCAAGGAGAACGGGCCATGAGATACGCGGACGATGCGAAGAGCGGGGTGGCGGTCGGGCAGGAAATGGAAGGGTTTCGGATCGAGCGTGTCGTGCCGATGCCGGAATGGCGGACGACGGCGATCGGCGCCCTGCACGAGCGTTCCGGGGCGCGCTGGCTGCATCTGCATGCGCCGGACGACAGCGAAAACTGTTTCGCGGCGCTGTTCCCGACGCCGCCCCCGGACGATACGGGCGTGCCCCATATTCTCGAACACGCCGTGCTGGCGGGTTCGCGCAAGTTCCCCGTGCGCGAACCGTTTTTCGAAATGCTCAAGATCAGCATGGCCACGTTTCTCAACGCGATGACGATGCAGGCGTGCACGGTCTATCCGGTGGCCAGCAATGTTAAACGCGATTTCTTCCACTTGGTGGAAGTCTATCTCGACGCCGTATTCCATCCTCTGATTACGGAAGACATCTTTCGGCGCGAGGGCCACCATCTTGCGCTCGAGAACAATGCCGACCTGTCCTCGCCGCTGAAGCTGTCGGGGATCGTGTACAGCGAGATGAAGGGCGCCTCGTCCATGCCGGAGCGGCTTGTGTTCCAGTTGGCGGAAAACGGGTTGTTCCCCGATTCGCCGCTGGGCCGCGATTCGGGCGGCGATCCCGAACGCATACCCGAATTGACCTTCGAGTCGTTCCAGCGTTTCTACCGGGATCTGTATCATCCGAGCAACGCGCTGCTGTTCACCTATGGCGATATTCCGGCGCTCGAGCATGGCCGCTTCCTGAACCCGGTTCTGAGCGAATTCGAGCGGCGCGAGGTCCGGACGGAGTTTGCGCGGCCGGCGCGCTGGGACGCCCCGCGCCGCATCGAGCGCCCCTATCCGATCGGCGCCGAAGAGCGCGAAGACGCGCGCGCGTTTCTGACGCTCAATTGGGCCGTGGGCGACGCGCTCGATCCCGATGCGGTGATGGACTGGAAAATGGTGTCGGCCCTGCTGTTCGGGAACGATGCGGCGCCGCTGAAAAAGGCGCTGATTGACGCCAAGCTGGGCGCGGACGTTTTCTATGCCGGCTCCTCCGAAAACGCGACCGAGCTGACGTTTCATGCGGGGATCAAGGGCAGCGAGAGCGACCGTGCCGACGCGTTCGAGGCGCTGGTTCTCGATACGCTGGAACGGCTGGCCGCCGATACGTTCGCACCGGAACGCGTCGAGGCGGCGTTTCAGCAGTTGGCCTACGAGACGCTGGAAATCCAGACGCTGTTTCCGCTGCATCGGATGTTCGCGGTGGCCTCCGCCTGGCCCTACAAAGGCGATCCACTGACGTTCCTGAACATGCGGAAGCATTGGGAGGCTTGTCGCGCCCGGCATGCCGCCGATCCGGCCTGCTTCAACCGCCTGATCCGCACGGGGCTGCTGGACAATCCGCACCGTCTGCTGGCGGTCTTGCGGCCCGACCGTGCCGAGCAGGGGCGGGCGGACGCCTCGTTTGCCGAACAGATGTCGGAAAGGCGAGCGCGTCTAAGCGAGGAGCAGGTGGCTGAAATCGCGCGCAAGGCGGCAGATCTGGCGGCAGCGCAGAGCGTGCCCAACACGCCGGAGGCGCTGGCCACTCTGCCCCAGCTCCAGACATCCGATTTGCCGGCCAAGCCGCGCGCGATTCCCACCGAAACAGGTGTCGTGGCCGACGTAACCCTCTTGCGCAACGATGTGTTCGCCAACGGCGTCAATTACCTGGAACTGGACATGGATTTGGCGGGGTTGCCGGTGGAGCTGTATCCGTGGCTGCCGCGCTATGCCGAGGCCCTGAAAAAGCTGGGGGCGGCCGGCCAGGATTTCGCGAGCATCGCCGAGCGGCGCGCGGCGTGCACGGGCGCGTTTCGCGCCGGCGCGCGCTACTGGCTGCATGCCGCCGATCCCGCCACGACCTTGCGCCGGTTTTCGATCGGGCTAAAGACGCTGGACAGCCAAGCCGACGATGCGTTCGGGCTGCTCGAAGACCTGCTGTTCTCGCTGGACCCGCGCGATCGCGAACGGTTGCGCGACGCGACAGTGCAAAGCCGCGCGGGCTATCGGACGCTGCTGGTAAACGACGGGTCCGGCACGGCGCAGCGCCAGGCGGCGCGCGCGCACAGCCTGGCCGCCGCGCTCGAGCATCGGCAGGGCGGTCCCGATACGTTGCGCGATCTCGAAACACTGGCGGAATCCTTCGATGCGCGCGCGGACGAATTGATGGAGACGATCGAGCGTCTGCGCGATTTCCTGGCCTTGCGCGCGCGATGGACGCTCAGTTTCACGGGCAGCGACAGCGTCTTTCGGCAGTTGACGAAACGGTTGGAACAATGGCGCGCGCGCCGGCAGGAGCCGGAAGCGGACGCGTTGCCGCCTTTCGCGCCGGTCGCCGTTCCGCCACGCGAAGGGCTGGCGGGCGAGATGAAGATTGCGCATTGCGCCAAGCTCATGCCTGCACCGCATCTGGCGCATCCGGACACGCCTCTGCTGCGGCTGGGCGCGTACCTGGCCAATTTCGACTATTGCCTGCCCGAAATCCGGTTCAAAGGCAACGCCTACGGCGCCGGTTTCCGCCATGACGATGCGCGCGGCGCGCTGTGTCTGACCAGTTTTCGCGACCCCAACATTGCGGGAACCCTCGCCGTTTTCGACGGTGTACGCGCGTGGCTGGAAAGCCAACGCTGGAGTCAGACGGACATTGACCGCGCCATTATCGGCAGCGCCAAGGAGGTCGAGAAGCCGATTCGGCCTGGCGACGCCACCAGCGCCGCGCTGGTCCGGCATGTGCGCGGCGACAGCGACACGCTGCGCGAAGCGCGCTATGCCGCCATGCTGCGCGCCACGCCGGACACGGTACGCGATACGATCCTGCGCACGCTGGCCGACGCCGAGCCGCGCGCCTCCGTATGCGTCGTGTCCAGTCGCGAGAAGCTCGCCGACGCCAACCGCAAGCTTGGCGCCGCTTCGCTTTCGGTCTCCGACATTCTTCAGGGGCCCTGGGGAAGAAGTGACCCGTGACCAGTAGCAAGATGATTCATGACATCGCGCGTTTTTTCCGAGGGCATTGGCCGCATCTGGTTGTGGCTGCGCCTGCGGCGGTCGCCTTTACGGCGCTGCACGAGTTCGCGCATTGCGTGGCCGTGTGGCTGCAAGGCGGACGGGTAACCGCCTTTGTCTGGCTGCCGTCGGCCGGGGAATGGGGCCATATGCGCTATGTCTTTGCGCCCGAGGCCAGCTACAGCGAGGCCGCCATAGCGCTGAGCCCCTACCTGTTCTGGGCAAGCTTCTGTTTGCTGGCCGGCCTGCTGGCTCTGCGTCGGCGTCCGTGGCCGTATTGGGTTGCCACATTCGTTTTCGTTTGGCTGTTTCTTGTGCCGTTGGCGGATACGGCGAACGCGTCTGTGCCGTATCTGCTCTGGGATGCGGAAAACGATTTTCGCGGGGCGTTCGGGCCGGTACGCCCCCGCTTTACCGTCTTGGCGGTTCTGGCAGGCGCGGCCATCCTGCCGTACGGCTACTGGCTCAACAAGCGCCTGTACAGGGAGCGGGCGGTGGGGCTTGCCGCGTATGGCGCGCTGGCGGCAACGGCGGGGCTGGCTGTTCTCGCGGCCGTTTCCGCGCGGTTCGCGTGAGCGGGCGGTTTACCGAACGTGTTCGATCATGGCCTGGACGGTTTCCGGCACGGTTTCGTAGGGGATCGCGCCGGCGCCGACGCAGGCGTTCGGATGGGTCGCCGCCAGCGCGACGACCCGGTCCAGTTCCGCGCGAATGGCGGGCCAGTCGCCCCGCGCGACAATGGACGATTGCATGTTCACCCGGATGGCCACGTCCGGGCACGCGGCGGCGACCTTCAGGAAGCCGGCCTGATCGGTTTCGCAAGGGCAAATGAGCGCGTCGGCTCCGATGCCGAGCAGCGGTTCCAGAACGGGCGCGGTATTGCCGCCCAGCACGCAGGCGACCGGTTGGCCGGTCGCTTGGGCGGCCGCGCGCACAAGCGCGGCGAGCGCCGGAATTTCCGTTTCGACAAACGCGTCGGGCGAGAGCATGGGCGGGGTGGCGGCCGATTCGAAGATGGAGATGCCCAATCCCCGTTCCGCAGCCGCGCGCAGAATGGACGCCTGCTTTTCGACCAGTGCGTTCAGGGCCGCGCGCACCGTTTCCGGTTCGACCATGGTCTCGCAGAGCAGGTTTTCCAGCCCGATCAGGTTCGCCGCCATCGAGAACGGGCCGGCAACCGGCATGACCACGGCGGCGTCCGGCAGCGTTCGGGCAAGGCGCGTTGCCGTATCGAGCAGCATGGGGAATCGGCCCGACCGGGCCGGATCGAGCACGGGCAAATCCAGCAAGGCCGCGCAGGTGTCGGCGATCGGCGCCGATACGGACGGCATGGCGAGTCCGTCCGGCGGCGCGATGACGGCGCCAAAGGCTTCGGGTTCCACATTGTAGAGGTCAATGCCGACCGTTACGGGCCGGTGCCGGTAGCGGCGCCAGGCGGTGGCATGGGCTTCGAAGAGCAGGTCCGGATCGCGCGACGCCTGCCAGGGCGTCGCTCCGATCAGGCCTGCGGCATGCTCGTAAACGGCGGGTTCGAAACGCATCTTCTTCCTTTCTTTAAGTTTTTGTGTATCCAGTCCCAGTTGCCGTGTTCACACGGCCGCCTTCTCTCGTCTTGTGCCGGAAACCGCTGGCGCCATCAACGCCTGCTTCGCTATGGCGGCAGCCCAGTTGTTCATGTCGAGGCACTGCCGGCGCGTGAGCTTGGCGGAAAATTCCACCGGCGGCCGACAGGCGAGAATCAGCAGCCGCCCTTCGACGCAGAGGTCGAAATACCGGCCGTGCGGCTTGAAGTGCGGGCCGAATCCGTCGGGCTTGATCAGGATAACCGCGCCGCCGGCATCCAGGGCGGCCCGGGCAACGGCCTTTTCTCCGGGCGAAATAAAGGGAGAAACCAGAACGGCGCCTTCATCAACCCGTTTCCGTACGCGGCGACGCAAGGCGTCGAGTTCGCTGTCTGCGATCCGCCGCGACACTTGCAGAACGTCTATCTCGGGCCTGTCGAGCAGAAACAAGTTGCCGTAGCCTGTCCAGCGTTCGTTTTTGGGCAGTTTTGCGTGCCGCAAATTGTTGATGCGCGAAAACAGATCGGGGTTCGCCTTCTTGAGGCAGCGCCGGCGCGGATTGTCGCGAAGATACTGCGTGTAGGCTTTTAGCGCCCCTCTTCGCCATACGCACAGGTCATGGTAGTCCGGTTCCCACACATGGAGATCGGGGTTGCCGAATTTCTTGCGCAACGCGCTGGTGACTTTGGATTTGAACGCGCGCAACGGCACGCCAACGCTTTGCGCCATTCTTTCCTTCACGCGAACAATCCCATGCAGATGGTCCGGCATGATCACCAAGGTCGAAGTGGCAAGCTCCGGATAGGATTGGGGCATGGCATGCCAGAGATTGTATGTCAGCCAGCCCTCCTCGTTCAGGGTGGAACGGTTGTTTGCGCAGCGGGCGAAGAGCGGACGGCGCTCGAACGCGGTCATTGTGATCATGTAGAATGCCGGCGCGCGATAATCCTGAAATGGGCTGCGGCAATTCATTCGGCAACGCTCCTGGCCACGGGCGTAAACGCCCTGCTGCGACTGGATGTTCAGCCGCCGCACCCTCGTTCACACGGGCGTTTGTTTCTTTTCAACCATTTTCGCCCGCAAAAAGCAAGGCTGTTTGCCTTGAGCCCGGCCATTCGCATTTTGGATGCCCTGCGCCAGGAACAGGAACGATGGGAAGCGGGGCGGCGTAAACACAGCAGCCGCGAATGCGGTTGCAATTCCGGGCCGATTGCGGGATAAAGGCAAGGGTTGTTGAAATGACGGGCGCGAGGGCGATGGCGAGCATGGCACGCATCATACGGGTTGCGGTTGCGGGGCGTCATCCGCGGCGGACGGCGCTGCGCGCGGCGCTGATTGCGCTGGTCGCGAGCCTGGTGTTCGGGCGGGTCTGGCGGCCGGCCTGGGTGGCCGGCGAGAGCATGGCGCCAACGGTGCCGGACCGCTCGTTTCGGTTCGTGGCGCTGTTGCGCTATGCCCGGCGCGACCCGCAGCCGGGCGATATTGTCGCCGTGCGCATGGCGGGCCGGCGCGTCATGTATCTCAAGCGCGTACTGGCGACGGGCGGCGACCGCATCGCGTTTTCCAACGGCGTCCTGCGGGTGAACGGCGTTGTGCGGCCGGAACCGTATGTGCAGTTTCACGGGGACTGGACGTTCGCGGAAACGACGCTGGCCGCCGACGAGTTTTTCGTGGCCGGCGACAATCGCGCATTGCCGCCGCCCGCGCATGTGGCAGGCGCGGTACGGCGCGACCGCATCGCGGGCGGACTGCTGTATTGAGACGTAGTATGAACACAAACCTCTTGCGCCGTGTCGCGCGGCGGAAACAGATGCTGGGCTTGATCGCGCTGGCGGCGCTGGGCGTTGCGGCGTGGCTGTTGCTGTCGCAAAACGACGAGCGCATCATTCGGCGCGCCTTGCGCGAGGCTGCGCTCGCCTTGGAGAAGGACGGGCCGGAGAATCCGATCGCCGCCGCGCGCCGGGCGGAACGGGTGGCCGAAATCCTGACGGCGAATCCCGCGATCGCAGGGTTCGGTATGGACGCCCGCTGGAACTCGCGAAGCGAGGCGCGGTCGGCGATCTTCCATGCGCGCGCGGCGGCGCAGCGGATTTCCGTGAGCTTGCACGATCTGTCGGTGACCGTGGATCCCTCGCGGGAGCAGGCGATCATGACCGGCACGGCCGACGTGCGCGGCATCGCCGCGCAGGATCGGAGCGCAGGCCGCGAGTTCGTCGAGTTCGAGGCGGAATGGACGAAAACCCCCGACGGCTGGCGGCTGGCCGTCTTGCGCCGGATCGAAGCCGTTCGTCGCATTCCGTAAAAGAAGCATCTCCAATATCGCCTGTGGCGGCAACTACCACATGAAAGGAGTGCGCACGGATGGCGAACAGCCCGGAAACAGCGGTGGCGACGCGGACGGATCAACGTCTGCTGTCCGCCTATCTTCGTAACGGCGATGCGGCCGCGTTCGCGGAGATCGCGGAGCGGCATGGCCCGATGGTCTATCGCGTTTGCTACCGGATTCTGGGTGATCATCACGAAGCCGAAGACGCGGCGCAGGCCACGTTCGCGGTTCTGGCGCGAAAAGCCCGATCCGTTCGCAAACGCCTGTCCTTGGGCAGTTGGCTGCACGGCGCGGCCAGAATGACGGCCCTCTGCGCGCTTCGCGGCAGGATTCGCCGCCAAAAGCGAGAGGAGGCAGCCGCCATGGATACAGTTGCCGCCATGGGGGCGGTTCCGGACGACGCCAGCCGCGAACAGGCGCTGGCGCTGCTGGACGAAGCCCTGGCCAAACTGTCGCCGGCACAGCGCGATGCCGTCGTTCTGCGGCATCTGCAAGGCCGTTCGATCGCCGAGGCGGCGGTTATGGCCGAATGCGCCGCCGAGACGCTGGCGGGCCGCACGCGCGACGGATTGCGCAATCTTCGCAAGTTCTTCGCGAAGCGCGGGTTGCCTGTCGGCGCCGCGCTGCTGACGTCTCTCTTCGAGGCGGAAGCCCAGGCGGCTGTTCCGCAAGCGCTCCTTTCATCCATCAAGGCTGTCTCCCAGTCTGTCGCCGCCGGTGCGGCGACGGGAACAGCCGTCAGCGGCTCCGTAGCGAGCTTAACGGAAGGAGTGGTCGCAATGATGAACGCGATGGCATGGAAGCAGGCGATCGGGATGGCGGCGTGCGCGGTATTGGTTGCGGGCGCAGGGGTTGCGGGCTCGGTCGCGGTGCGGCGCGACTCCGCCGCGCGCGAACCGGCGGGAATGGATGCACAAGCGGTTTCGGTTGCGGCGAAGCCCGCCGAGACCCCGGGCAAGTCTTTTGTGCAGTTCAGAAGCCGAATGCGCATGCCTGATGGATCGGACCGCTTCCAGTTGACAATGGACGGACGCACATACTTCAGAAGACTCGGCGAATCCGCTGAAGGATTCGAGCTTTTCGCATTCGAGGAGAAATTCGAGGAACAAGTCGTGCCGGGATTTTCCCGACCCAAAAAAGCGGATGTTTCCGTTCTCACGTTAAGGCAAGGCGACAAGCTTGTTCCTCTTGTGTTGAACCGCGCGGTTCATATGGTGAAGCCACCCGCGCAAGCCGAGCCCGTCAACAGCCTCCGTCTTCAGGCCATTGCGGAAATGGAAAAGATTCGGCATGCGCTGAGCGAATTTTTTGTCGAGTACGGCAGTTATCCCCCGGCAGAATTCATGGCTTACGAGTATGAAAACAACAGCGCAAACCATCAATCGGCCGAATTCAGGGATACATGGCTTCCGCCTCGCAGCGATCCGAACGACCCGAAGACGTTTTTCCCCGACAAAATACGAGGAGCTGGGAAATGGCCAGAAAGCCCGGCGTTCGATCGGGGGCTGGGCTACCGGTACGGGCTGGTTTCCTATTTGTGGCCTCGTCGGAAAGGAAGCGGGCAGGCGCATTGGTACGATCGTGACACAGCCCGCGACGAAAAAGCCAAAAGCCTTTGGGCTCCGCATCTCGAAGGGCTTCTGACAGTGCAAACGGCCGTGCATACGAGCACGGCGGCCATGGGCATCACGACCTCTTGGACCAATTCGGTTGCGACCGTACTCGATCCTTGGGGAAGAGAATACCATTACGAGTCTCTTTCGCCCCATTCGAGCTATCGGCTGTGGTCCGCAGGCCCGCAAGGCCCCGACTTTCCGAAAGACAACCTAGTCTTTTCTTCCCATTGAACTTGGCGCGTTCCGACCGACACGCGCAGCGAGTCGGTCGGAACGGACGCGCCTCCCCCTTTTCCGGATTCCTTCATTTCTTCCCGTATTGCTTCGCCCACGCCTTCTTCATCTTTTTCATTTCGGCGTTGAGCTTGACGGGGCGGCCGGGGCATTGGTTCTTCCGGTCGTACAGCCAGCGGCCCTGATTGTCGCGCAGAACCGGAAGCCGCTTGGCGACCGGCGGCGGCGCGACGGCCGGCGACGGGCGGTCGGCATACCAGTAGGCGACCGAGGCCATCTCGTTGGCCAGATGATTGCCGTGTCCGTGCTCGATCGTGACTTTGATCGCCTTTTGAAAGCGAACAGGATTCTCCGGGTGAAAGACATAGCTGGTCTGGTAGCCGCCTTCGCCCCGTGGACGGAGCGTCTGCGCCAGCGTGGTGCGGCCTTCGAAGATCGAGCTGCCATTGCGCAGGAACGCGTTGTCCTGCATGCCCCACGCCTGATTCAGATAGTCTTCGGAGCCGGTTCCGTGCAGGTCCGGCGGCCATTTGTAGCCGTCCACCCAGATCATGTCGTCGCCTTCGCCCCACCAGTCGCCCCGGAAATTGGTGACGCTGAGGTTGCACCCGATATAGTGTCCGCGTCCTTTCGCATCGAGAATGACATAGTTGTTGTCCCAGGCCATGCGGCCTTTGTTAGCAATGTCGGCCAGAGGCGTGTTGACGGCGATTTCGGGCCCCCATCCCGAGAACGGGTTGGTTCGGCGGAATTCGGCATGGGCGTAGCCCATGTCGTCGGGCAGGTCGGGCATGGATTCGCCGTCCACATAGAAATATTGCCGATGCGGTTCGTCGCTTTCGTTGACCA
>SLKS01000376.1 GCA_007134465.1 Kiritimatiellia bacterium
ACCGCATCGAAACTAACTCCACCGTAAACGTTGCCGTAAACTGCTTCGATTGCCCTGTGCAAAGCGTGTCGGCCAACGGTTGGCGACAAAGAGGTGACAAACGGAAATCAGGACGTGACATGGACAGTGACCGGTGGACATGACAGTATCCGGTGTCGCGTGTCGTTTGCGGCAAAGGTGGCGACGGAGCTGGAATCGGCGGTGGGCTTCATCGTTGTCACGATCTTTGTCTTGATCGTCGTCGCCAATGATCGGGACGATGATCGAGACAAAGTTCGCAATGAAAAGCGAAGAACGACAAAGCGGGTGGATGAAGCGTAACCGCTAAAGAGTGGCGGTGAAGAGTGCGATCAAGTGTACGGGTAAGTGTAAGAGCGCCTTCGGCGCTCCGAACGCTTGATCGCCCTCTTAGGCGTACACTTCACCGCCACCCTTGCTTGGTTACACTGGAACGACCCGCTTGAGCGAACGGTTGCGAGAATGGCCCAACGGTTGCCGACGGAAAAACGGAAAGAATGCGAACAACAGCGTTGAGGATATCGGCGCGTTGTTCCGTGACCTCCGCCCTCTGACCTTCGACCTCTGGGTTGCGGGCGAAGCCCGCCTTAAGTCGTTAATCCGCGCTTGTGTGCGGGGGTGTCCAGTCCCAGTCGTCGGATGTGTCTATGCTGTCGGCGAGCAGCGTTTCCAGTTGTTTCCTTTGCTCGGGAGTCATGAGGCGTCCGTCGGAGACGGAGCAGTTCCGGCGAATATGATCGGGCTGTTTCGAGCCGGGAATGGCCACATCGAGTTCGTCGAGCGACAGGCACCATTTCAGCGCCGCCTGATGCAGCGTTGTCGCGCCTGTATTCGCCAGGAACGAGAGATCGTAGCGCGCGGGGTCGGGACAGCGCTTGGCCAGGTAGCCGCCGCATTGCGGATTCATGGCGATGGTTCCCATGCGACGGCGCTTGGCGAGCGGCAGGATGGTCTTCGCAAAGAACGGATGCAAGGCGTTGACATGAATCTGGATGGTGTCGAAGGCGTCGCTTTCGACGCAGAGACGGGCTTGCCGTTGATCTGCATGGCGCCGAACCCGATTTCGCTTACGCGCAATCCTGTTCGTCCAAGCGTGGCGTATCGCATGTTGTCACACCTCCCGTTCTTCGCCTTGCCGTAGCAGACGGGCCCGGGGGCAGGCGGTTGTCAGTTCCCGTTCGCGTTCGGCCAGAACGGCGTCCGAGCAATTCGGGTCGTGATGGATGACGAGCGGCGTTGCGATGCCGGCTCGCTCTGCCGCTTCGAGCACATCCAGCCAGCGGCTGTGTCCCCAGCCGCGATGTGCCGGATAGTTGTCGGCGCCTGTCACCAGAAAGCACGTGGTGTCGCCGCCGAATTCGGCATAGGTTGAATCGGGTGTCGCGTGGGTGCCTCTGGCGCCGCCTGCGTAGAGTTTCATGCGTTATTTCTCCGTGAGGTTCCATACGCCGTCGGCTGGCGCGGCGCCGGCTTCGAGCAGGGCGCGGCCGCGTGCCGCGTAGGCGCGACAGGGCGGATCGTTTGGCGTGCGGTCGAAAGCGGCGATGGCGGCGGTCAGCTCGCCCCGTTGCCACAGGGCGAGGCCTTGCGCGAAGCCGTCGAGCGGGGCGGGGCGCGGTTCGCCGGCGAATCCGACCAGCTCGTGCACGAGTACGGGTTCGGCGCGGCCGACGACACGAAGCCGCGCCAGTTCGCGGGCGAGAAAGGCGCCGCCGGTTTGCGCGCGTACGGCTTCGGAAATCATCAGGAACGTGCCGAACGCCTTGTTGGCGCCCTCCAGCCGCGAGGCCAGATTGGCGGCGTCGCCGAGCACGGTGTAGTCGAACCGCTCGCGCGAGCCCATGTTGCCGACCACGACATCGCCGGTATGGATGCCGATGCGCATGAGCAGGTCCGTGCCGCAGCGCGCGCGAAACGCGGCGCGCCGCTCGGCCAGCTTGCGCTGGCAGCGCAGGGCGGCGCGGCAGGCGCGCACGGCATGGTCCGGCTGGGACAGCGGCGCGTTCCAGAAGGCGATGATGGCGTCGCCTTCGTACTTGTCGAGCGTGCCGCCCTCCTCCAGAACGATGTCGGTCATGTCCGACAGGTAATCGTTCAGCAGCGAGGTCAGGTCGGTCGGGTCCAGTTTTTCGGACAGACTCGAGAAGCCTTGCAGATCGGAGAAGAAGAGGGTCAGCTCGCGTCGTTCGCCGCCCAGCCGGAGCTGCGAGGGGTCGCGCAAGATGTTGTCAATCACCTGCGGGCTGAGATAATGGCGGAAGGCCTGTTTGATAAAGGCTTTCTGGCGGCCTTCGGTGGCGTAGTTGACGATGACGGCGGCGATTTGCGCGACAAGCGCGGCGAGCGTATGGACGACGACGGGAAACCAGAACCCGCGTTCGTAGGCGACGAAACCGATGGCGAGCGGCGCGGGCAGGAACAGGGCGAAGGCCGCCACGCTTTGCCAGGCTTTGCGGCTGGCGATCATGGCCAGGCCGGCCAGCAGGGCGAGCAGGAGCGTGGTTAGCGCGACCGGGCCGGGCGGCATATCGCGCAAGAAATCGCCGGAAAGAAAATTGTCGAGCGCCGTGGCGTAGATTTCCACGCCGGGATAGGGCTTGTCGCTGGCCGGCACGGCGCGCTGGTCCATGAGGCCCGGGGCGCTGAAGCCGAACAGGACGTAGCGGTCCTTGAAGACGGCCGGATCGGGAATGGGCGGGTTGTCCGCGCCTTCGCGCAAGCGCATCTCCGACTGAAACACGGCCGCCGCATTGAATGTCAGATGCGTTTGCGACGGGCCGCGATAGCGCAGAATCGCGCGGCCGGTTCGGTCCAGAGGCGCGTGGCCGGTTCCGATTCGCAGCGTATCGCCATCGAAAACTGGCCGGTTCGGGGGATCGCCCGGCAGCAGCGCGGCCAGGCCCAGCGAGAAGACGGGTCGGCCGTCGAAGACCCGAAACAGGGAGGTGCGCCGGAAGACTCCGTCGCGATCCGGGCTGTCGCTGACGTTGCCGAGCGCCGCCGCCTGCGCGGCCACTTCGGGAATGGGAAAGGAGGCGCGCGCCGCCGATACGCGGGCCGTGTCCGCGCCCGCATGCCATTCCGCGAATCCGTCGGGCAGGGCGGGGGGCTGCGGCAGGTCGGTCGGCCATGCGGATTGGGCGCCCGTTCGGTCGCTCAGGAAGACGGCGCCGACAAAATCCTTGGCGGCGCCGATCTCGGCTGCGAATGCTTCGTCGTCATGCACCTGGTGGACGGACGGTTCGAGAAAGAGCACGTCGAACGCGATGGCTTTCGCGCCGCCGCGCCGGCAATAGGCGATGATCGGGCCGTATACTTCGCGCGGCCATGGCCAAGGCAGGTGCATGGTCTTGCTCGCCCAGTCGAGGCTGTGCTGATCGAGCAAGACGACGGCGATGCGATCGGTGGCGGGGCCGGGCCGGGCAAGTTTCTGCACGCGCCAGTTCCAGGTCGGATATTCGAGACGTTCCAGCAGCCCGAATGCCCACAGGCTCAGCGCCAGCGCGGCGGCGCCCGCCCCGCACAGCGTTCCGTATAGCAATCGTTTTTTCATTGTGCAACAGCGAACGAAAAGTCGCTTGACGCGGCTATGTCAAGCGTTGCCTGAAACTGCGGTTAACGATGCCGATCATCGGATCCGTAAAGGTCTTGCAAGGCCTCCGCATCGGCCAAATCCTTGGCTCTGCCCGATGCCCGCTTGTTGCGAACGAGGTCGGCTACCGATGGTATGCGCACCTCGATGCCTTCGATGTCCACCGCAGCCGAATTTCGGAACGCTTCCTCGAAACGCAATCCCGAGGCGGATGTGATGATGTCTATTCGTCGCGGAGCCACGCCGATCTGAAAAACGGTTCCCTCTTTCTCGAAATCGTCTCTGGTGGCATTGCGCAGCGGCGCGCCAAAGCGGCGAAGGGCCCGCAACAAGGCATCGGCGTTGGCCGGCTCGGGCATCACCCAAATGTCGATGTCCATGGTGGCCCGAGGATAGCCGTGAGCGGCGAGCGCGTATGCGCCCACAAGAAGACATCTAACCTTCTCGTCGGCCAATGCCTGTAACATGTCTCTGTAATCTTCGTTCAACATTGTGGCGTTTGCTCAGCGATGCGACTTCGCGGGTGAGCGGCCAGACGAGCCCGATTCGTTCCGCAGGCGTTCCCGGAACGATATCGTTGGTCCGCGCGTCCGCCATTCGCAGCGATACGGTGCGCGACCGGTCCATGTTTGGGAAATGCCCCATGGCCCTCTGGCTCCCCCTGAATTTATCTGAATTCAACAGATAAGCAAGTCTGCCCGAATCGCGCGGATTTTGTCAATGGGATACTGTGCCGCAACTTTTTGAAAAAAAACAAAAAAACACTTGACGCTTTCATAAAAACATGAAACAAAGGGCGCCATGAAACGAGAAACCAATCCGTCGCTGGCGCATGTGGGAGAGAACATCCGGGCCTTGCGCCGGCGTCGGCGCATGACCCAGACGGAGCTGGCGCGGCGGCTCGGCATGCGGCCGGGTCCGGTCAATTGCATCGAGAAAGGCAAGAACTTGCCTTCCGCGCGTGTTCTGCATCGGCTGTCGGAAATTTTGGCGGTTCCGATCGACGCGTTCTTTGCCGCCATGCCCTCGCGCTATTTCGACTGCCCGGCCTCCGCTTCGGCCGAGGCATCGGGCGGCGGGCCGTCCGCCACTGCCACCGCCCCTGCGGCGCGGCCGTGCGCGTGGCCCGCGCGCACGGGCGAGGAGCAGGCGGACATCCCCGAGCCGCTGCTGGCGACGACAGCGTCCTTGGCCGACGCGTTTCTGGCGCTGGAAGATCTTTGCGGCGCGCCCAAGAGCGCGCTGCTGCCCCTGATCCTGCCGTTCGAACGCACGGAATCGGGACTGGTCGGCTTGGCCGAGCGTGTGCGCCGACTGCTGGGCGTGAACGACGCCGTGATCTTCGATGTGGTCGAACTGCTCGAGACTGCCGGGCTGCGGCTCGTGTTTGCGCCCTTGCCGGACGGCTGGGAGAGCGTTTCCTTTCACGATGCGAGACATGGCAACGCCTTTCTGTTCGTGTCCTGCGCCGACGGCATGAACGCCGAGCGGCAATTGTTTCGGTTTGGCTACGAGCTGGGCCGACTGTACGCGCACGCGCCGGGGCGGGCAGATTGTTGCGGCGAGCCGGGGCTGGACCGGCGCGGCAAGCCGTTCGATCCCGACCGATTGGCCCGGCGGTTTGCCGCGCTGTTTCTCATGCCGGAAGCCGCCGTGCGCGCGACCGTTGCGCAAACGGGCGTCACGCCGGACGGCTGGACCTTGGCTTTGCTTTACCGGCTCAAGCATCGGTTCGGGGTTTCGGCCGAATCGTTTCTGTATCGGCTCGACGAACTGGGGCTGGTGACGTCCGTGTTGCGCAAGCGTTTTCAGCGAAGTCTGCGCGCGCATTACCGCGCGCACGGGAACGCCGAGCCCGACGCCACCCGCCGGATGCTGTCGCCGAACGGGCGGCTGGGCGATTTGCTTCATTTGGCGGTCGGCCGCCTGCCGGGCGACGGCGAGGTTGCGCGCGTGCGTCGGCTTCTGGCTACGCTGCGGCTGCCGGGCCTGGAGGCGGGAGAATGAGCGCGTTCGTGCGATGGCCGTTCGGGCTTGTGCCGCGTCACGCCTCCGCGCGCCGAGACGGCGGATGGCGGCGGCTGCTGATCTTGCGCCCGGCCTGCGCGCGGCGAACCCTTGCCCGTTCGCCCGGTCCGGCGGTTGGGGAGCAGATGCTGTTCGCGTTTGCGAAAGGGGATCTGGCCGGGGGGAGGCCAACGCCGTGAGCATCCTTCGCGGATGCGCAACAAGCGAAAAACACAAAGAATACTGCGATGAACCTGACCAACGAGCGAATGCTGGCGGCCGAGGCCAAGTGTCTGGGCGAAAGCGCCGATCCGGGCGCCTTCTCCCGGCTTCGCGAGCTGGCCGCCTCGGAATCGCCGCTGGTGCGGCGGCTGGCGGCCTCGGCGGCGGGCAAGCTGGCCGGCATTGCGGACTCCGCTTCGTCCGTGGACTTGCTGCGCCCGCTTCTGGCCGATACGCATCCGCAAGTGCGCCAGTATGCCGCCAAGGCCTTGGGGGCGTTCGGCACGGCCGCCGAAAAGACATTGCCCGATTTGCGCGACCTGTATAGGAACCCTGCCGAAAAGGACTATGTGAAGCGGTCGGTGAAGACCGCCGGCAAAACCATTCGCGAAGCCTTGCGCATTGCGGAGGAAAACGCCGTGCATGCCTGCGCGCGCTGCTCGCGTTCGGTCGCCGCGGACGAGTATGCGCGCTCGCGCAAGATGTTCCAGAAAACCCTGTGCGATCACTGCTTCGACGAGACGTATATTCAGCGCCGGAATTTCGATACGCGAGTGGAAATCAACAAGACCATTTCCACGGCGGACGGCAAGCTGGTGCAGTCGGACGGCGAGCGCCGCATTGCCGAATGGCTGGCCGCGCGCGACATCGCCTATCGCTACGACGACCGGCTGCGCATCATCGAGGGCCGCCAGGTGCGCCCCGATTTCTATCTGCCAGAGCTCGACGTGTATATCGAGTACTGGGGCATGGATACGCTCGACTACAAGATCGGCATGCTGATCAAGCAGCAGATGTATCAGCACGCCGGCAAACGGCTGATCTCGCTCTATCCGAAAGACAAGCTCAATCTTGATGCGGTTCTCGGCGACAAGCTCGGGCGTTCGCGCGGAAACGGGGGAACGAGAACAGCGTAAAGGAAGAAAACAAACGATGGCCTTTGCGGGCACGCATCCGAACTGCCCCCCCCCAATATCTATCGCATGGGCAACCGTTGGAGGCTCATCTGAACAAGGTGGCCCAATTGGGGCGTAATACGCACGCCCGTTCGGCGGCGAAGAATGGGCGCACGCGACATTGCCCGCGCGGTAGAGCGTCCGCCGCGGATGCGCAACAAGCGAGAAGATTCGGGCCGCCGCTTCGGCTACGGCCTTCGATCAAGAAGGACATCGAGCGCCATGTTGGCGCCCCCCCTCCGCTTTATTCCGTTGCGAGAATGGGTGCCATGGCCTGTTCGAACCGCTGTTGGCGTGCGGCGGAAACGGGCTGGGGCGGCTGTTTCCCGATCATTTTTCTGACATCGCGGATTCGATCGGACGGCTTGGGATGGGTTCTGGCGAAATCGCGGCCGCCCGGCTTGAGGTTTTTCTCCATTTCGGCGAGCATGTCCACGAGCGCGTGCGGGTCGTAGCCGACCCGTTGCATGATGGTGACGGCGGCGCGGTCGGCTTCGCGCTCGAGGGCGCGCGCATAGCCGCTGTTCATCATGGTGCCGGTGATGTCGGAGATGGAGCCTTCGAAGGCGGTGGTCAGCTGGGCCAGCTCCTGCGGGCCGTAGGTTCTGGCGCTTTCGACGGCCAGCACGGTGAGCGCCGAAGTGAGCCGGCCGCGCCGGATCGCGCGCAGGCCGTGCCGGGCCTGGACGTGTCCGATTTCGTGCGCCAGCACGGCGGCGAGCGCGTCTTCGGTGCGGCAGAGCCGCAGCATGCCCTTCGAGATGGTGATGAAGCCGCCGGGCGCGGCGAAAGCGTTGATTTCTTCCGTATCGAGGATCTGGAAGTGATAGCCGCCGAAGGTTTCGGGCAGATCGGAGGCTTCCGCCAGCATGCGGCCTAGCGCGGTCAGATAGCGATGGGCTTCTTCGTTGTCGAAGGCGCTGTATTGGCCCAGCACGGTGGCGGTCACGGCGCGGCCGATGAAGTATTCCTGTTCGGGGGTAATGTCGGCGAACGTTTTTTCCACCGCCGCGCCCGTGCGGGTGATCGCTTGCGCTTCCTGCGGGGAGAGCGTGCCGGTCGCCTGTCCGACGGCGGCGCCGAGTTGCGTGATTTTTGCGCAGCCGACGAGCAAGGGCGCGCCCAGAGCCAGAGCCAGCATTCCATATCGCATGCGTGTCATGTCGGGACCCTTTCCGTTACTTCAATTCGCCTTGTTTGCGGAACGCGGCCAGTTCCTCGGGGGAGACGGCCCGTTTTTCCATGCGATCCACCGCCGCGTAGTTGGCCTGCTTGTTCTGTTCCCGGTATTGGGCTTCGACCTCGGAGTTGAATCCGCGGCCGGCCAGCGCCAGCTCTTCGCTGGAGGCGGCGGTCTGCGCGGTTTCCTCGCCGGCTTTCAGCACGATGCGCCGGCGGGTGAGCGCGGACTGATGCATCCAGCCGGTTTGTTCTCCGAACGCGACGCGTATCCAGCCGGCCTTCGTTTCGGATGTTTGCACCCGGTCGCCATAGGCGAGGGTGGCGACGACGGCGCCGGTGAACGACGGTGTCGCGCGTACGGGGCCCTGCCGCACCTGCACGCTCATGGGTCTGGCGTATGCCGGCCCGGCCGCCAGGCCAACGCCGAGCAACGCCGCGCATATCCATGCCGTTCCTGATTTTTTACTTTTCATGCTGCCTCCTTTTTCAGGGTATTCTCGATTTCCGCCAGCAGATCGCGCAGTCGGTTTTCGAGTTCGGGGCTGTTCGCCGCGCGCGCGGCGGCGAAGCCGGCGTCCGTTTGCCGCAGCGCGTCGGCGTGGCGGTTTTGGGCGAACAGGCTGCGGGCCGCGCGCAGATGGCGTTCGGCGGCGGCCGCCGGTTCCCGTGCGGCCGACAGGCTTTCGGCGGCGCGCGCGAGGGCGCGGGCCAGTTCGGCGGGCCTGCCAGTCCGGCGGTAGAGATCGGCGGCGGCATCGAACTGTTCGGCGGCGCGGCGCGGCTGGCGCTCGCGCAGGAGCAATGCGCCGTCGAGCATGCGCTCTTCGGCGCGGAACAGGGGCGGGGGATCGAAGCGGCGCGCGGCGCGGCGCGCGGCGTCGAGCGCGGCTCGGGCGGGCTCGATGCGGCCGGTTTCGCACAGCAAGGCGCCGCGTCGCAGATGCGCGAGGGAACGGGCGCGCGCGCGATCCTTGCGTTGGAGCCCGAGCGCCAGAACTTTGTCGAGCCAGGCCATGGCTTCGTCGGTGTCGCCGGCCTGCTCGGCGATACGCGCCATCATGAGCAGCGCGTCGGCCTGTTCGGGCGTATCGGGTTCGAATTCCGCCAACGCTTCGCGCAAGGCGGCGCGCGCCGGTTCGTGCCGGCCCACAGCGGCCAGGCTCGCGGCCAGGCCGACAGCGCTGTCGCCAATTTCGGAGCGCCGGTCCAACAGGCGGGCCTGACGCAAGGCGGCTTGGTAATGGTCGGCGGCCGCTTCGAAGCGGCCGGCCTCGAAGGCCTGCCGTCCGCGCCGGGCCGCTGCGGCGACTTGCGGATCGGTCCGGACCGCCGGCGGCGCCGATGCGCATCCGGCCAGACCGATGGCCAACGCCGTCGCCAGCGCCGCGAGAGCAGGGCGAAGAGAGGAAGGGGAAGGGAAGTCCGAAATCCGAAATGCCCAAGTCCGAAGGAAAGAGAGCCTGCGAATTTTCTTGAACATGCTGCCGTGCAGGCGAATCGAAGCAGGCGAAATCATGGCGCGCCTCCTTGCGTAGGCGCCATTTCCAGGGGCGAAATGCGGTCGCGCGGCGCGGGTTCGTCCATGTATTTTCTGAGCAGCCAATGGCGCTGGACGCCTTCCAGCAGCGTTTCCGCTTCGCGCAGCGTATCCTGGGTCTGCCAGAGGGTTTCCGGCAGCGGGCGGGCCGCTTGCGAGACGGATTCGAGAATCGTTTCCACTTGTCCGATCCGAGCCTGCACGGAAAGCAGCGTTTTGTTCACGGTCTCCAGGATGGCGTTCAATTGCGCGCTGGCGGACGGGTCCTTGAGCAGTTGTCCGGCGGTGCCTTCGCCGCGTTCCAGGCCGGCGGTGAGCGCTTCGATATGGGCCAGGGTCTTTTGCACGTGTCCGTCGTCGCGGCGCAGGTCGGCGGCGAGCGCGGCGTATTCTTCCACGGCTTTTTGCACCTGTTCCAGCAGCTCCTGGGCGGCGGCGATCAGCTCGGTGTCCTGGACGGCGGGCAGGGGCAGCCGGTTGTCTTGCAGGGGCGCGCCGCGGCCGCGGGTGATTTCGACGAACGCGTCGCCGACGATGCCGAATTTCTTTTTCAGGATCGCCTGCGAATCTTCGCGCACGAACCGCGCGAAACGGTCCTGAATGACGAGCACGGCTTCCATGCCGCCCTCGTCGTCCACGACGATGCGGTCCACCGTGCCGACTTGCGTGCCCAGAATGGCGACTTCCGCGCCTTTTTCGATGCCGGCCGAGCCTTCGGGCGGGAAGGTTACGATCAGCTCGAAGCGTGGTTCGAACCATTGCTGGGCGATGCCGGCCAGAATGACGCCGGCCAGCAGGGCGGCGACGACCAGCAGGACGAAGCTGCCGACGATTTCGTTCACATACCGGAATTTGAACGGTTTCTTCATGGGCAAGGCTCCTTGCGGGCCGACCAGCGGCCGTCCTCGATGCGGAACCGAGCGCAGGCGCCGTCGGCCGGATCGGAAAGGAACGAGGCGTTGGCGACGATCCAGAGGGCGGCGGCGCCGTTGCGCGCGCGTTGGCGGACGGCGTCGCGCAGGGCGGCGAGGGCGGTTGGGTTGGCGAGGCTGTCGGGGAATTCGAGCAGGAGCAGCGCGGGCGCGCCGAGCAGCGCGCGCACCCATTGCCCGAGCGCCAGCGTTTCGGGCGCGAGCCATGCCGGCCGTGCGCGCGGCAGATCGTCGAGTCCGAATAGGCTGGCCAGGGCGACGGCTTCGGCTTCGATGTCGGGCGCGGGGCGGGCGGTATGGTGCCGTTCCTTGAGCGTGATGTTTTCGTCCGCGTCCAAGTTGGCGAGCCAGCCGCCGCGCTGAAACGTGCGGCCGATACGCGCGCGGGCGGCGGCGGCGTCGTCGGGTCCGCGTTCCGGCCAGGCGCGTCCGAGGAAGCGGATCGAGCCGCGCTCGGGTTCCGAGAGGCCCTGGGCCGCGTCGGCCAGAGCCGGCGCGCGCGTTGGCTGCGCTTCCACGACGGCCGTTTCGCCGGCGCGCAGGGCGAAGGCGATTCCGTCGATTCCGCGTCCGCCATCGGCGGCGGCAGGCAACGCGACATCGGAAAATTCCAGAATGGGTTCGGACGTTGGCATAAGGCGCAATCGAATACGGAAACTACAAATACGTCAATACAGAAACGATGGCCGACGAAAGAAACAGCGCGCCGACCGAACGGACAACCGCGCGGCCGGCTGCCTGCGGCACCTCGGTGGCCGCGCCTTCGATGCTTAAGCCTTCGAGGCAGCAGATGGCGCCGGTCAGCATGCCGGGGACGGCGGTTTTCGCCATCAAATTCGCGATATCGGCCGGGGCCACCGCCGAGAAGACGCCTTGCGCGAACAGGCCCGGCCCGCCCGGCGCCGCGCCCATGGCCATGGCGGCCAGGTAGCCGCTGGCGAGCGAAACGGCGATGAAGACGACGGTGAGGCAGAAGACGGAAACCATGACCCCGAGCACGCGCGGCAGAACGAGATAGGGGAACGGATCGAGGCCTTGCGCATCGAGCGTGCGAATTTCGCCGTTCACGCGCATGGTGGCCAGTTCCGTGGTGATCGCCGTGCCGCTGCGGCCGATCACCACGAAATTGGTGAGCAGCGGGCCAAGTTCGCGGACGATCACGGCCACCAGCAGCGGGCCGATCAGCGCCGATTGGCCGACGCGGGTCAGCCACACCTGCGCCTGGAGCACCACGCCGAGCCCAGCCGCCAAGGCGATGAGCGCGATGAAGCGGGTGGCTTCGACGCCGGTAAAGAAGATTTGCCGGACCAGCACGTTGCGTACCGTGCGCGGCCAGTAGCGCGGTCGCAGCGCCAGGAACGCTATCGCGGCCACTACGCCGGCCAGCGTTGCCGCCCCCTGCCAGCGCCGGCGGACCGAACTGCCTATGCTCCCCGCAAGATTCATGAGAAAGACAATGCCGGAAATCCGCCGGAGAATCAAGCCGCTTCTTCCTGGGGGCCACATACGAGGTTTACAGGCGCGGCCGGATGTGCCATCTTTTGCGGGTTCGATGTTGGCCGCCCGCCGCGGGTTCGAGCGGCGCGCGCCGTTCGAGGCGGCCGTGGCGGCGCACGAAGCGCCGAAAAGAGGAGTTGAGATGAGTGTCATGCCCGATGCCGCCTTTGCGGGCGGCAATATTCTGGTGGAGGCGGCGGACGGCAACGAGATGCGGTTGCGTCCGGACCTGCGCGATACGGAAGGCCATTGGTTCTATTGGCAGTTTCGCCTGCGGAATCCGGAACCCGGTTCGTACGGGTTCGTGTTCGATCGCCGGGCGCTGGGCGTGCGCGGGCCGGGCGTCAGCGAGGATGGCGGGGCGACGTGGCGCTGGCTGGGCGCGGGGTCGGGCGACGGCTCGTTCCGGTACGAAGCGGCCGCCGGCGTTCGCGAGGCGCGATTCAGCTTCGGCATGCCCTACGTGCAAGCCGATTTCGAACGATTCCTGGCGCGCTGGCGCGGCGACGACCGGCTGGTTGCCGACACGCTGTGTTCGAGCCGAAAAGGGCGGCCGGTGGAACGCATCCGGTTCGGGCGGTTGACGGGAACTCCGGCGGCGCGAGTGTTGCTGACCTGTCGTCATCATGCCTGCGAGATGATGGCCAACTATGTGCTGGAAGGGCTGGCGGAAGAAGTTCTTTCCGACAGCGAGGCCGGCCGCTGTCTGCAACGGAACATCGAATTCGCGGCGATACCGTTCGTGGACAAGGACGGTGTGGAGGATGGCGACCAGGGCAAGAACCGGCGTCCGCACGATCACGGGCAGGATTACGGGCTGGACACGGTCTATCCGGAACCGGCGGCGCTGCGCGCCTGGGCGCCGGCATGGCTGGACGGGGTTCCGGCGTGCGCGCTCGATCTGCATTGTCCGGGTCCGCGCGGCCGTTTTCACGAGGTGGTCCTGTTTCCCTGTCGCGTGCGTTCGCCCGAGAACTGGCGGCGCATGGCGCCGTTTTTCGCCGCGCTGGAAACGGTTCAATCCGGCGCGCTCGATTATCGGCAGGCGGATGGCGAAGAGTTTTCGACCTGGGACGGCAAGCCGTATCGCGCGCCCGAACGGTTGCGCGGCTATTCGGCCTGGGCGGAAACGCTGCCGGGCATGCGGTTCGCCGCGCCGCTGGAGATTCCCTATGCCAACGCGCGCGGTCGGGAAGTGAACCAGACCACGGCCCGTCAGTTCGGCCGCGATTTGGCCCGCGCGCTGCACGCGGTTTTCGCGTAGCGGCGCAAAGCGCGCCAAGAAAGGGACGGGAGAAATCGAGGACGAGAACGAGAACGACGACGAGGACGATAGGTCGCCAAATCGCAGATGCGCCCGTTTGACCCTTTTTCAAAAAGATACACGCTTTTGCGTGTATAATTTCCGGAGGATGAAACTACGAAACACGCGAAAATCGCGAAAGGGAAAATAGAAGAACATCTTTTCGCGTATTTCGCGTGTTTCGTAGTTGAAACAAATTGGGTTGCGGGCGAAGCCCGCCCCCCGAGGTAATTAAATGTTGCAATATCTCTTGCGGCCGGTATTGTGCGTGTTGTTGTTTTGAGGGAATGCGCTCAAGATCATTAACTCCAAGGAGGCAATATGACGAGTTCACGACAGGTGCGGACTGGATGGCGGCAGGCGGTTGGCGCGGGTGCGGTTGCGATGATGGCGTGCAGTCTTGTGGCGGTATCGAGCGGATGCCGGGCCATGGGCGGGCTCATGGGCAGCAAGGACGCGCAGGTTCGGTCCGGCACGGTGTGGAACGTGCCGGCGCCCGAGATTCCGCCGCCGGCGCCGGAAAAGCGTACGGCGTATGTGAGCGTGCGCAACATTTCGGATGCCGACACGATCGAGCTTCGCGACGAAGTGCGCGAGGCGATCCAGGCGGCGGGCTATACGCTGGTGGCCGATCCGACCCAGGCCAACTTCCGGTTGCGCGCGACCATCCGCTATTTCGGCGAGAACGAAGCGGCCGACGAAGGCCGTGCGCTGGCCAATCGTCTCGGTTCGGTTGGCGGGGCGGCCACGGGCGTGGCGGCCGGCGTGGGCACGGCGCACTTGGCGCGGGCGGCGGGCGCGAACCGGTCGCTGACCACGGGCGTGGGCATTGGCGCCGGTCTCGCGACGGCGTCGCTTGCCAGCACGGCCATGTCCAACCGCATGAAAGTGCGGGAATGGAACCTGATCGTGGACTTGGTGCTGGAAGAGAAGCTGGACAAGCCGATCAAATTCACCGTCGCCTCCGACCGCAGCGTGACCAGCCGCGCCCATACGGGAGCACATACGGGCCGGGCCGGCGTGGACGGACAGACCACGGGCGGTTCCGCGCACGACCGAACCCGAACCTCGGCCGCGATGGAGCGCGAATCCGACTATTTCCCGCATGGCGTGCGCTTGACGGCCTGGGCGCGTCAGATCGGCATGAGGGAACACGAGGCTCTGCCCGTGCTGAAAACCCGTATCCGCAATGTTTTGCCCCGCATCATGCCGGAGTAGGGCCAGCGTATGAGAGCCTACTTGGACAAGCTTCTTGCCGGGCAGAATCTGACGCAGTCGGAAACGCTGGCGGCGTTCGACCGAATCATGTCGGGCGAGACGACGGCGTGTCAGATTGCGGGATTCATCGTGGCCTTGCGCATGAAGGGCGAGACGGTGGACGAGATCGCCGGGGCCGCCTCGTCCATGCGTCGGCATGCCGTGCTGATTGATACGGGCGGCCAGCCGGTGGTGGATACCTGCGGCACGGGCGGGGATACGACCGGCACCTTCAACATTTCTACGGCGGCGGCGTTTGTCGTGGCGGGCGCCGGCGTACCGGTGGCCAAGCACGGCAATCGCGCGATCAGCAGCAAATGCGGATCGGCCGATCTGCTGGCGGAGCTGGGCGTCAACCTGGATGTGACGCCGGAAGCGGTCGAGAACTGCATCCGGGAGGCGGGGATCGGGTTTTTGTTCGCGCCGAAGCTGCACCCTGCGATGCGGTTCGCTATGGAGCCGCGCCGGGAGCTTGGCGTGCGGACGATTTTCAACATGCTGGGCCCGCTCACGAATCCGGCAGGGGCCAAAGGCCAGATCATCGGCGTGTTCGCGCCGGAATTGACGGAACCGTTCGCGGATGTGCTGCGCGTGCTGGGCTGTCGGCGCGCGTTCGTGGTGCACGGCAAGGACGGCATGGACGAAATTACGACCACAACGTCCACGCGCATCAGCGAGCTGAAGGACGGACGCGTGCGCACGTACGAGTTCTGCCCGTTGGACATTGTCGGCGACTATGCGAACCTGTCCGACTTGGCGGGCGGCGAGCCGGCGGTGAATGCCGGGATCGTGCGCCAGGTTCTGGCGGGCGAAAAAGGTCCGCCGCGCGATATCGTTTGCCTGAACGCGGCGGCGGGCATCGTGGCCGGCGGCAAGGCCGACAGTCTGCCGGAGGGCTGGACGCTGGCCCAGGAATCCATAGACAGCGGTCGCGCGCGCCAGGCGCTCGACAAGCTGGTGGAAACGACACGGCCTGAGTAGGGGGCGGGCTTCGCCCGCAACCAGTGACCAGTGAACAGTGACCAGTGTCCAGTGGCCAGTAAACACATGATCAGTGACCAGTGTCGCTGAAGTTTACGGCAAAGGTGACGACGGAGCTGGAATCGGCGGTGTTTACGAGGCAGTTTGCGTTGGAGGAA
>SLKS01000312.1 GCA_007134465.1 Kiritimatiellia bacterium
CCTTAAATTTTCGCTTGCCAAAACCGATGCGGCGCCCGAGGATGCCCGTTCAATTCAACCAACCGTTTCAGACAGGAGGACCCCCATGAGATTCTTCGCCGCCTTGCTGCTCGTCTGCGCCCTCGCGCCGTCCGCCCGCAGTCAATCGTTCCGCAAGGAACATGTGGCCGCCGACGCCGCCTGGACGCTGCATTGCGACGTGGCCGCCCTGTTCAAATCGCGACTCGGCCAACGACTTGCGCAGACCATGGAAAAACATGACGCCGCGCATCAGTTGGCCGCCTTTCGCGCCATGTTCCAACTGGACCCCACCAAAGACATCGCGGCCGTCACCCTGTACGGACGCGCGGAAAACCCGCAAGACGGCGTTGCGCTCGTGCACGGCCGATTCAAGCCCGACCATATCGCGACCATTCTCAAGGCCAATCCGACCTACCGCGAGCACCGGCACGGCAAAGCTTCGATCCACGAATGGCAAAACGAAAAGAAGGATGCGGCAGGCGAAGAACAGAAAAGCGAACCGATGTTCCTTTCGTTTCGCGGCGATGGACTCCTCGCGCTTTCCTCCTCGTTGACGGCCGCGCAACATGCGCTGGACGTACTGGCGCGCAGCAAGCCTTCGCTGACCAACCCCGATCTGCTGCGCGGCATGGAACAGGCCGCGCCGGGCAACTATCTGCGCTTGAACGCAAGCATGGCGGGCATCAAGGAAGCGCTGCCGCAACAGAACGAAATGCTCGACAACGTCAAAACGCTACGCGTAGCCATCGGCGAATCGCTCGACAACCTGAACCTCCATCTCATGCTGGACATCGCCGATGCCGAAACGGCCGCGCAAATGCATGCCATGGCCCAAGGTTTTCTGGCCATGGCACAGATGCAAAACGCCGACAATCCCGATCTGGCCAGACTCATCCAGAGGCTCTCCATCACACTGGACGGATCGAGCCTGCGCGCCGCGTTCAAAATCCCCGTGCAGGAAGCGCTGGACGCCACCGACAAATTGCCAATACAGGTCGCGCCGGGCGGCGGCGGGTTTGGCGTCGGCGTCGAATGAACGGATCGGCGCCTGTGTTTCCCCGCAACGGCAACCGGCAGCAAGGCGGCATGAGCAGCGGCCCTTCCAGCATCCAACGTATAGTCAAGCGGGACGGTGCGCTCGCGCCCTATGAGCGCGAGCGCATTGCCAACGCCATTCTCAAGGCGACCGCCGCCGCCGGCAACGCGAACGCGAAACTGGCCAACGCCATGGCCGAAAAGGTCGAGGCGGCTCTGTTGCTGACCTATGGCGACTCGGCCATGCCTTCGGTCGAAGACATCCAGGACGTTGTCGAAAGCGTGCTCATCGAAAACCGGCTTACCCGCATCGCCCGCCTCTATATCGTCTACCGCCACCAGCGCGCCATGGCCCGCGCCGCACGCGCCTGCGAATTTCAGGTCACCGACCATGTCCCCTACAAGATCATTTACGAGACGCTGCGCTGGAACATGGACCATCGCTGCGATTCCATTCCGGCGCTCAACCGCCTGATCGCCCGAAACCGGTTCCCCGAACTCGTGCGCGCGGCCGACGAACGCTACGCGAGAGAAGTGCACGCCGCCGCCGCCCGCATTCTCGACCGACTCGACCGCATCCGCATCGTCATCATCGCCGGCCCCTCCTCCTCGGGCAAAACCACCACCACCCACAAGCTGAGCGAAAAACTCGCCGCCGCCGGCAAAGGATTCAAGGCCATCAACATTGACAACTACTTCTTCGATCTCGACCGGCATCCCCGCGACGAATTCGGCGACTACGACTACGAGCCGCCGCAGGCGCTCGACATGACACTGATTAACCGACATCTCGCCGACCTGCTCGCCGGCCGAACCGTCAAGACCCCGCGCTACAGCTTCAAAACCGGCATCCGCACGCTCGACGCCGTACCCCTGACGCTGAAACGGAACGAAATTTTGCTGATTGACAGCCTGCACGGCTTGCACGAAGCCATGACCGCCGGCATTCCCAAGGACGCCATCTTTCGGCTCTATATCGAGACGCTCGGCCAGATGCGCGCCGCCGACGGCTCGTTCCTGCGCTGGGCCGACAACCGGCTGTTGCGCCGCATGCTGCGCGACAAGGACCACCGCAACTTGAAGCCCGTTCAAACGCTGGCCCACTGGCATTACGTGCGCCGCAGCGAATTGCGCTACATTATTCCGTTCCTGAAACATGCCGACAGCATCGTCAACAGCGCGCTGCCCTACGAGTTGCCGGTCCTCAAAAGCCAACTGTACAGGACATTGTCCGCCGCCAAAAACCGTTTCCGCGACGATCCCCGGCGCCGAGACGCCCATATCCGAGTCAACCGCATCTGCGACCTGCTGCGACCGTTGAAACCGGTGCGCAACGATGCCTGCATCCCCGCCGATTCCCTGCTTCGCGAGTTCATCGGCGGTAGCCGGTACCGCTATTAACTCCCCATCATGATCACTCTGGCTTTCGAACTCTCCGCCTCGCCCGCCAGCCTCGCGCTGGCACAAAACGAAACCATTCTGGCACAATGCGCATGGCAAACCGATACGACTGGCGGCCGAGATCTGTTCTCGCGACTGGACGGCCTGCTGGAGCGAGCCGGCGTCGGCCCGGAGAAAATCGAACGGTACGCGGTCGGGCTTGGCCCCGGTTCTTATTCAGGCCTGCGCATGGCCTTGGCCGCCGCCCGCGCCATGGCCTTGCCCGGCAAGCAGCCGCTGTACGGACTGCCCAGCCCGCTCCTCGCGGCTCGGGAACTGACCCGCACCCATTCGTTCCCGTCCATCGCCCTCGTCGGCGACGCACGCCGCCAACGCTGCTGGCTGGCCCGCTTCGCATGTCGCCAGCCGGGCGAACCGGTCATGGATGGCCCGATCCGGCTCGCATCATGGCCCGAACTTCCCGATCACTTGCAGGGCATGGCCGCCGTTGCCACACCGCACTGGCCCGCGTTGGCGCCACGCCTTAAATCCAGCGCGCCCGCCACGGCTCACGTATGGGAAGAACCTGCCGTCCCCTCCGCCGCCACGGCCTGCCTCTTGGCGCCCCGCCTCGGCCAGGAAGACCGACCCGACGCTCCGCTCGCCCCCCTCTACCTGCACCCTCCGCCCCCGTACGCCCATGCGCGTTGACGCCTTATTCCCCCATTGCTGCGTCAAAAAACAAGAGGATTCGGTGGACGACTACGGCGATCCCGACGCGCTTCGCGGTCGGGACGGATTACGAATGACGGGAGATCGTCCCCCGTAGTCGTCGCCGTAGTCGTGTTCCGTCATATTGTGAACCATGGCCAAACAGCAGCGTTTCCCAAGCGAACTTTTTTCAGTATTTCGTCGTTTTTAGCTTGCGTTTCGACTTCGCGTTTCGTATGGGTTAACTTTGGATACGTGCAAGAAGACAGGCGACTTTTTCCATGTCTGAAGAGACCAACCCCAAGAAATACGACGCCACGCAAATCACCGTGCTGGAAGGCATCGAAGCCGTGCGCATGCGCCCGGCGATGTACATCGGCGACACGGCGGCACGCGGCCTGCATCACTGCGTATTCGAAGCGATCGACAACAGCATTGACGAAGCGCTGGCGGGCTATTGCTCGAAAATCCGCGTCGGCATCAATCTCGACGGATCCATTACCATCAACGACGACGGACGCGGCATCCCCGTGGACATGCACGCCACGGAAAAGAAACCAGCCGTCGAAGTGGTCCTGACCACCCTGCATGCGGGCGGCAAATTCGACAACGAAAGCTACAAGGTTTCAGGCGGCCTGCACGGCGTCGGCATTTCCTGCGTCAACGCGCTGAGCGAATGGTTCGAGGTGGAAGTGCGCCGGGACGGCCAGGTCTATCACCAGCGGTTCGAGCGCGGCCATGTCGTCTCCAAACTCGAAGTCATCGGTCAAACCAAGGGAACCGGCACTCAGGTATCCTTTTCGCCCGACCCCGAAATCTTCCAAACAACCCGTTTCGAATGGGACATCCTCGCCAACCGCATTCGCGAGCTGGCATTCCTGAACAAAGGCATCGAGATCCAGCTTGAGCAGGAAGAGCCTGCGCGCCAGGAAACATTCCTCTTTAAAGGCGGCATCGTCGAATTCATTCACCATCTGAACGCGACACGAACACCGATTCACCCCAAAGTGATCGCTTTCGACAAGGTCAGAGACGGCGTGCAGATCGAAATCGCGCTCCAGTACACCGACGCCTATACCGAAAGCGTGTTTTCCTACTGCAACAACATCAACACGATCGAAGGCGGCACGCATCTCAGCGGGTTCCGTTCGGCCCTCACGCGCACGGTCAACGCCTACGCCAGAAAAAGCAAGCTGATCAAGGACGACAAGGAAAGCATGTCGGGCGACGACATTCGCGAAGGACTCACCGCCATCGTCAGCGTCAAGGTCGCCCGCCCGCAATTCGAGGGCCAGACCAAGACCAAGCTCGGCAACAGCGAGGTGCAGGGCATTGTCGAATCCATGGTCAACGACGAACTCGGCGCCTTCTTGGAGGAAAACCCTTCCGTCGCCCGCCGAATCGTCGAAAAAGCCCTGGTCGCCTCGCGCGCACGCGCCGCCGCCCGCAAGGCGCGCGACCTGACCCGCCGCAAAGGCGCCCTCGATTCCGCCTCCCTGCCCGGCAAGCTGGCCGACTGCTCCGAACGCGACCCGGCCAAATGCGAACTGTTCATTGTCGAGGGCGACAGCGCCGGCGGTTCGGCCAAACAAGGCCGCAACCGCGAGTTCCAGGCCATTTTGCCCTTGCGCGGCAAAGTGCTCAATGTGGAGAAGGCGCGTCTGGACAAGATTCTCAACAACAACGAAATCCGTACGCTGATCACCGCGATCGGCGCCGGCATCGGCGAAGACGATTTCGACATCGAAAAAGTGCGCTATCGCAAAATCATCATCATGACCGATGCGGATGTGGACGGCGCCCACATCCGCACCTTGCTCCTCACCTTCTTCTACCGCCAAATGACCCAGCTCATCGAACGCGGCTACATTTTCCTCGCCCAACCGCCCCTTTACAAAATCACCCGAAAGAAACACGAGGAATACGTCGATTCCGAAGACCGAATGACCGGCAAACTCCTGGAAATCGGAGCCGACAATGTCGAAGCGGACTGTCCGTCCCTCGGCAAGGTCTTCAAGGGCAAAACGCTCGGCGCCGTACTGAACGACCTGGCCGACATGGAAGCCATCGCCCGCAGCCTGAGCCGAAAAGGACTGGACATGGAGGATTATATGGGACGGCGCCACCCGCAGTCGGGTCGCTTCCCTCGCTTCCTCGTCACGCTGGGCGTCCAAGGCGAAGAACAGCGTCATTTCGTGTACGACGACGCCGATCTCAAAGCGCTGCGGGAAAGCGTGGAAAAGCGGCTCGGCCGCACCTTCGAGATTCTGTCCGACGAACAGGAAGACGAAGGAACCCCCGACACCTTTTTCCGCTGGGTGGAAATCCATCATGCGGGCCCTCTGGCCAAAACCATTGCCGCTCTGGAGAAGAAAGGGTTTGCTCTCGAACACTACCGCGGAAACGGCCAGCCCTTGTGCACGCTCAAGGATACGGACGGAGGCGCGCGCGAAATCCATTCCCTTCCCGAACTCCTCGACGCCGTACGCGAAATCGGCCGCAAAGGCATGTCCATTCAGCGGTACAAGGGCCTCGGCGAAATGAACCCCGGCCAATTGTTCGAAACCACCATGGATCCGGCTCGGCGCAAGCTGCTCAAGGTGGTGCTGGAAGACGCCATCTCGGCGGATCAGATCTTCAACACCCTCATGGGCAGCGAAGTGGAACCGCGCCGCCAATTCATCGAAGCCAACGCATTGAACGTGCGCAATTTGGACATTTGACCTCATGGATACGACCGAAAACCCGGCCCCGGACGCCGACGCCAAGCTGATGCCTGTCAATATCGAAGAGGAAATGCGATCCTCCTATATTGACTATTCCATGAGCGTGATTGTCGGCCGGGCCCTGCCCGACGCCCGCGACGGGCTCAAACCCGTGCACCGCCGCGTTCTCTACGCCATGCGCGATCTGGGCAACACCCACAACCGGCCCTACAAGAAATCCGCGCGTGTCGTCGGCGATGTCATCGGCAAATACCACCCCCACGGCGATACCGCCGTGTACGACACCATTGTGCGCATGGCTCAGGATTTCTCGTTGCGCTATCCGCTTGTGGACGGACAGGGCAACTTCGGCTCGATCGACGGCGACCCGCCAGCCGCCATGCGCTATACCGAAGTGCGCATGGACCGACTGGCCGAAGAACTGCTGGCCGACCTCGAAAAAGACACGGTGAATTTCGGCCCCAACTACGACGAATCGCTCACCCAGCCGCTCGTGCTGCCCTCGAAGTTCCCCAACCTGCTGCTCAACGGTTCAACCGGCATCGCCGTGGGCATGGCCACGAACATCCCGCCTCACAACCTCAACGAGATCGTAGACGCCATTGTGACGCTGCTCGACAATCCGGACGCGACCGTGGACGATCTGCTGACCCATGTCAAAGGCCCCGACTTTCCGACCGGCGGCATCATTTGCGGGACCGCCCCCATTCTCTCCATGTACCGTACCGGCCGCGGCCAAATGACCGTGCGCGGCCGATCCGTGATCGAAGAAACGCCGCAGGGCAAGGCGCGCATCATCGTCACCGAAATCCCTTTCGCTGTCAACAAGGTCAACCTCATCGAATCCATCGCCCGACTCGTGCAGAACAAAACGCTGGACGGCGTCTCCGACTTGCGCGACGAATCCAGCCACGAAGGCATTCGCATCGTTCTCGACCTGAAGCGCGGCACAATCCCCAAGGTAACGCTGAGCAACCTTTACAAGCACACTCAGCTTCAAACCACGTTCGGCGCAATTCTGCTGGCCATTGACAACGGCAAGCCGCGCGTTATGAACCTCAAGGAACTCATCGGCTGCTTCACGCGCCACCGGTTCGACGTGGTCGTGCGCCGCACCCGTTTCGACCTGGCCAAGGCGGAAGCGCGCGCGCACATTCTCGAAGGCCTCAAAATCGCCTTGGACCAACTCGACGAAGTGGTCAAAACCATCCGCGCCGCGCGCAGCCGCGACGAAGCCAAAACACGCCTGATGGACCTGTTCGCCCTGAGCGAAAAGCAAAGCCTGGCCATCCTCGACATGCGCCTGTACCAGTTGACCGGCCTCGAACGCGACAAAGTCGAACAGGAATACCTGGATCTCATCAAGCATATCTCCTTCCTCAAGGACCTGCTCTCCAGCGACGCCAAGATTTACGGCGTAATCAAGGACGAACTGCTGGATTTGAAGAAACGATTCGGCGACATGCGCCGCACCGACATCGCCCCCTCCGAAGGCGAAGTCAACATCGAGGATCTGGTCGCCGACCGTCCTTGCATCATCACCGTCAGCCATGCCGGCTACATCAAGCGCGTACCGATAGACACCTACCGCGCGCAGCGCCGCGGCGGCAAAGGCGTGGCCGGCATGGCCACACGCGAAGAAGACTACGTAGAACATCTGTTCATCGCCCATACTCACGACTACATCCTGTTCTTCACCTCGTGCGGACGCGTGCACTGGGAAAAAGTCTATGAAATCCCGGAAGCGGGCCGCACGGCCCGCGGCAAGGCGATCGTCAACCTGCTGGCCATCGGCGGCGAAGAAAAAATCGCCGCCATGATCCGCGTCCGCGAATTCCCCGACACGCGATACCTCGTCATGGCCACGGCCAGAGGCGTCGTCAAGAAAACTCGGCTTTCCGCTTTCCAGCATCCGCGCAGCGGCGGCATCATCGCCATCAGTATCGATCCCGGCGACGCGCTCATCGGCGTGCGCTTGACCGACGGCAACGACGACATCATGCTGGCAACCCGGCAAGGCATGAGCATACGCTTCCGCGAACGCGCCCTGCGCGACCAGGGCCGTGCCACCCGCGGCGTGCGCGGCATCGCCCTGGCCAAGAACGACGAGGTGGAAACCATCGAAGTCGTCCGGCCCGAAGCCACCTTCCTGACCTGCACCGAAAACGGATACGGAAAGCGAACCGTCTTCGACGAATACCGCGTCCAGACGAGAGGCGGACGGGGGATCATGACCATTCGCGCCTCGGAACGCAACGGTCCCGTGATCGGCGCCCACGCCGTGCTCGAAACCGATGCGCTCATGCTCGTCACCGCCAACGGCAAAATGATCCGGCAGCCCGTTGCCGACCTGCGCGTCATCGGCCGGGCCACCCAGGGCGTACGGCTCATCCATCTCGACGAAGGCGACAAACTCGTGGCCGCCACCACCGTGGAACCGGAAACGGAAGACCTGCCGGAACAGGAAACGGAGTGAACCATGTCCATCCTTAAAGAACTGCTGGAAACCGCCGTCGAGCGCGACGCCTCCGACGTGCATGTCAAAGCCGACGCGGAACCTTTTTTCCGCATACACGGAAACTTGACCGAAAGCGGATTCGAACAACTCACGTCCGAGTATCTCGAAGAGATCATCGAGGACATTCTGCCGCCCTACCTGACCGAGCAGTTCACGCGCACGCATGAAGCCGATTTCTCCATGGTCGAAGAAGGCGTCGGCAGGTTCCGGATCAATATCTTCATGTCGAAAGGCGTGCCCGCCATCGCCATGCGGCTCGTGCGCGCCGACATCCCGACCTTCGAGGAATTGCGGCTTCCGCCGCAAATGAAAAGCCTGGCCCATGTTCATCGAGGCATCATCCTGCTGTCCGGAACCACCGGCAGCGGAAAATCCACCACGCTGGCAGCCATTCTCGGCGAAATCAACCGAACCCAGCGCCGCCGCATTATCACGGTGGAGGACCCCATAGAATATACGTTCGCCGACGACCAATCCGTCATCTCGCAACGCGAAGTCGGTCTCGATACCGTCTCGTTCGAGGATGCACTGAAGCACCTCATGCGTCAGGACCCGGACGTCATTCTCATCGGCGAAATGCGCGACAAGCAGAGCATCATGATCGCGCTGCTGGCCGCCGAAACCGGGCATCTCGTCCTCTCCACGCTGCACGCGGGCACCGCCGACCTCGCCGTGCCCCGTATGCTCGACGTCTTTCCCTCGGAAGATCACGATCAGATACGCCTCTCCATCGCCGCCAATCTGCATGCGATCGTCTGTCAACGGCTCGTGCCCGACACAAAAGGCACGGCCATTCCGGCCGTCGAAATCATGGTCAACACCTCGACCGTGCGCAAACTCCTGGAGAAGAACAAGCTCGACGTGCTTTCGGCCGCCATCGAAACCGGCCGCGACGACGGCATGCAAACTTTCAACCAGTCCATTTACGACCACATCAAGAGCGGGACCATCAGCGAAGAGGAAGGCATGCGTTTCGCCACCAACCCCGAAGCGCTGCGCATGAATTTGCAAGGCATCTTCCTCGACGAAGGCAAACGCATTCTGGCCACCTGACGCGACGCGAACAGCGCCCGCAACCCAGTTTTTGTGTAACGGTCCCGGACCATGCCCGACTTCGCCAACAAGACTGTTCTCGTCACCGGCTCCACGCGCGGTATCGGACGGGCCATCGCCCTGCTCCTGGCGGAACAGGGTGCACTCGTCGGCATTCACGGCCGAACCGAAGCGGCCGCGCGCGCCGTATGCACCGAAATCGAAACGCTTGGCGGGTGTGCCATCCCGCTGGCCGCCGACTTCGCCGACCCGGAAGAGGCAACGCGCGTCACGGAACGCTTTCTCGCCAGAGCCGGACGTCTCGACGCGCTGGTCAACAACGCCGGCGGCGGCAAAGCCCGCGCTTTTCGTGGGCTTTCTCTGGCAGGATGGCGCCAATCCTTCGCCCTCAATGTCGAAGCCGCCCTGCTAGCCTCGCAAGCTGCCTATGGATCCATGCGCTCGCAACGCGACGGCGCCATTGTCAACATCGCTTCGCTGGCCGCACACGGCCCCGGCCAATGGATGGGCGCCGATTACGCCGCCGCCAAGGCCGCACTCGCCAGTCTGACTCGAAGCCTGGCCTTCGAGGCGGCACGCTTCGGCATCCGCGTCAACGCCGTTTCGCCCGGCATGATCGAAACCGATATGACCGCAACCTTGACACCGACCATGCGGGAAGCGCTGGCCATCCCGCTCGGCCGATTGGGCCGGCCCGACGAAGTCGCCGCGGCCGTCTCCTTCCTGCTGTCGAACGACGCCGCCTATGTCGCAGGCCACATCCTTCATGTGAACGGCGGACTGGGCATGGGAGGCTAAGGCGCCCGCAACCGAACTGTTGAACCGCGAATGAACGCGAATGGACACGAATAGCTTCACTGGGCTTCGCCCGCACCCTGAAAGAATAGAACAAAAGGCAACGAAGGAAACGAAAGGGGGCAACAGACTGTTCCCTTCGTTACCTTGAGCGAAGCGGGTGTTTAAAACCTGGCATGTTTAACTATTCAATGCGCAAAGGAAACGCTTGTGAACCGAAAGGTTTTTGTTACGGGATTGGGATTCGTCAGCCCGCTAGGATCGGACGAACAAACCTTCTGGAACGCGCTGGCCAACGGCACAACCGGCGTGCGACGGCTGGCCTGGGCCGAAGCCGAAGGCTTCAAAACCGTGTGCGGCGCCGAAACGACCGAGGCGGACGTGGCCCGGGTCCTGCCGGTCTTTGTCGCTCCCGGCGGCGATCGCGTAACGACTATGACATTGGCGGCGTCTTTTCAGGCGCTGACCAACGCAGGGTTGCGCGACCCCGAGACAAGCCCGCCGTTCGCCCCGTTGCCCGTGCCCGTGCTTGTGGGAACCGGCAACGGCCCGTCCCATGCCATACACGACGGCTACGAAAGCTTTTTCAAAAACGGACCGCGCGGTCCGCGGCCGACCACGATCCCGCGCGCCATGCTCAACGCGCCATCCGCGCAAACGTCCATGCAATTCGCGCTGACCGGCCCCAACTACGCCATCGCTTCCGCCTGCACATCCTCGACGTCGGCCATCGGCACGGCCTTGCGCATGATCCGGCATGGCTACGCCGACCAGGTTCTGTGCGGCGGCTCCGAGTCGGCCTTCGTTCCGTCGCTGTTCGCCTCGTGGAACAATCTGGGGGTCATGTCGAAAAACGCCGACCCGGCAACCGCCTGCCGCCCTTTCGACGCGAACCGCGACGGATTCGTGCTCGGCGAAGGCGCCGCCATGCTCGTGCTCGAAGCCGAGGACGCGGCACGCGCGCGAGGCGCGCGCATCCGGGCCGAACTGCTCGGGTTCGGCGAATCGTCGGACGCCGGCCATATCACGCGCCCCGATCCCCAAGGCCAGGCAACGGCCATGCGCGCCGCTCTGACCGATGCTTCGCTCGACCCCTCCGCCATCGGCTGGATCAACGCCCACGGAACCGCAACCAAAGCCAACGACCTCTGCGAAAGCCAATCCATCCGTCTGACATTCGGCAAAGCCGCTGACGACATTCCCGTCGGTTCAAGCAAATCGTTCTTCGGCCATTTGCTCGGTGCGGCCGGAGCCATGGAATGCACCGTCGCCATCCTGGCGCTGGAACAGGCCACGATCCCGCCCAACCCCAATCTCGCCACACCCGATCCCGCATGCGAAGTGCGACTTGCCGGTCCATCATGCGAACCGATGCAGCGCCCGTTCGCACTTAAAAACAGCTTCGGGTTCGGCGGCTACAACGCCGTCCTCGCCTTCGGCGCCGCACCGTAGTCGTGAGGTTGAATTGCCGGTGGAGAACGACCATGGTCGGGGAATACGCGGATACGATACGCGAGAAAGCGCGCATCTCCTAGAACAAGGCCATGCGTACGCGCCTATGCCATGAAAAACGAGCGTAGGTTCTAGTTGCTCCAGGCTACGGACGTACGCATAACCGTTCTTTCGCAACGCCCTTCAAGATTCCGGCGCAACGTTTTAAGCCCTTTGGCCAGCACTTGCCGACACCGTTCGCGAGACACGCCGAACCGTTTCGACAAATCGCCGAGCGACGCACCCTCGTCCGACAGGTAGACCTGCGAGATCATCGCTCGCGTCCGTTTGGGAAGCCGGTCCATTTCGCGCCGCAGAAACTCGTTCATGTCCCGGCGGTCCGCTTCGCTTTCAGGGGAAACTGCGTTCGCGTCGGCCATGGTCTCCGACCAGCGGCTGATGCCCTCGGCGCAGGCCATGTCTTCCAGCATGGACACATCCACGCCGATGCTGCCATGCAGTTTTTTCAGCTTCGATTCGCCTACGCCCATTTCTTCCATCAAAATGTCGTCGGTCAGTTTTTCTCCATAGTCGCGCTCAAGCCGCCGCATTTGGCCCCAATAGGAAAAATGCTGCTCGGGAATGTGAATGATCCGCGCCATCTTGATCGCGCGCCGCATGCGGTTGCGAATAATGCCGCATGCGTAACCCGCGAACCGCACTCGCTTGCGCGCAACCGAGGAACAGTAATCCGTATTGTAGTGGCGCGCGGCGATCAGCAACGCAATGTTGCCTTCGGCAATCAAATCCATGCGCGTAATCCGTACGGCCGACGAAGCTAGAAACGTGTCGAAATCGTGCGCGCAGTGCAAAACAAGAAACAAATTCGACTCGACCAGCTCCTGAATGGCGGCTTCCACCTTGCGGACGGATCTGCCTTTCTGAATGATGCGAGACAGCGCCTCCTCGCGCTCTTCGCTGATCCGTTCGCAACGCGAAATGTCGCGCCGGTACCGCTCGCATATCTCGCCACCCATCCGCATCCCCATAGTATCGCCTCCCCGATGGCTTCTGCTTTTCCTCGCAACTGGAAAAATCTCAAATTGTTCTTGCCAATTAATAGTAGCAGGATGCAGGCCAACAACCGGCTACAGCATACAAAACAGATCAAATGATTTATGGTCAAAGATTTGCAATTAACAGCGAACCAGAAAGGCGAACGTAAAAAACATGGGCGCTGCATACTGCAGCATGCAGAAAAACCGAAAAAACGCGTACTCACGTAGGCGCCTTGCGGACGTGGACGAATTGCCAAAAAGCTCTAAACAAGCGGAAGACGCACGCGTTGTTTTTCGTTCATTTCTGATTTACCTTGCGGGCGCATCGCCACTCGGTTATAGATAGGGGATACGTTGCCGTTGCGAGGCACAGGGAGCCATTGGCATGGGCGCACTCTTCATCACCGGGGCAACTGGCGTCGTTGGCAGCGCGCTGGTTCCGCCGTTGCTCGAAACGCGGACCGAACGCCTGATCCTGCTGATCCGCGCCGCCAACCCCGAAGAACTGCAACGGCGGTTCGACGAGATGCTGGCCCGCTGGCGCTCTCTGCCCGACTGGCAACCGCAACACGAGAGCCGATTGCAACCCGTAGCCGGCGACACGACCCGGGAACGGCAGGGCTTGGCGCCCGACCGCCGGAGGTTCCTTGTGAAAGCGATTTCGCTGCTTTTCCTCGTCGCATTTGCCGTCGGCGTATTCGGAAGCGAGCCGAAGCCGCTGCGGCCCGGATCCACGTTCACGATCGAGTTTCCCGAGCTGGGCCAGGCCAATCACGGAGGAACCATGCGGTCGCAAGTGTTCCTTCCCGACGATTACACCCCGGACCGTTCGTTCCCTTTGGTCGTTTGGTTTGGCGGAGGGGCGGGCGGGCATCGCTCCAGCGCGGCGGTTCGCATGGTCGGACGCGAAGGATTCATTTGCGCAGGCTTGCCATACGCCAAGGATATTCTTTGGAAAACACCCTGGAAGACGATTCTGCATATGGTCAACGGGATCGAACAGCGGATTCCCAACGTGGACCCGAAACGGCGAATCGCCGCCGGCTTCTCTTCCGGCGGCGCCATGATCTGCTGGCTGCTGGGCAACTCCAACGGCGGATTCCAAGAGCATTTCTGGGGAATCATGCCCGGCGGCGCCGGGTGGAACATGGGCGGGCTCGACACGCTGCGCGGACGCCCCATGATGATTTTCATGGGCGACCAGGACTCGAGGTTTGGCGGCTACAAGAGCCTGCATCAACAAGCGCGAAATGCCGGGGTCGACATCACGTTCATGGTCTTCAAGGGACATGGCCACGGGGTGGACCGCTCCTATTATCCCCAAATGAGAGCATGGATTCACGAGCATGTGCTGCGCCGGGACATGCCGGAGACTGTCGCCGCCATGGAGTCCGCCCTGACGCGCAGGCAAATCCCGGAAGCCATTTCGCTGGCCCGCGAACCGCTGTCGTATGGAAACGAAGCGGAAAAGAAGCGGGCTGCGCAGACGATCGAACAGGCGGAACGCCATGCCCGGGACGCCGCGCGCCGCCTGCTGGACGGCGGCGCCTCCGCGGAACGGTTACGCGACTTCGCCCGCGCCATGAAAGGCTTGCCCGTTGCCGCCGAAGTGCAGGCCCGAGCCGAAACGCTCGCCCGGGAACAGCTTGAAAAAATGCTGGCCGGCCGGCCGACCCCGCCCATGTTGCTGCGCTTCATCGAAGACTGGGCCGGAACCGAGGCGGAACAACCGGCGCTGGCCGCCTACGAACCGATGGCGGCGGCTCAACTCGAAAAAATCAAGGCCGTACCGAACCCCGCCATGCGCCGGGATCATCTGGGCCGTTTCGTCGAACAATGGAAAGTGGGCGAGCCTGTCGAGGAAGCGAAACGGATCGCGGCCGACATGGACGAACAGGCGGCCGGACATGCATTCGAAAAAATCCGCGCCGTCGGCAACGAAAACGAGCGGGCCCGGCAGTTGCAAAGATTCCTGGCCCGCTATGGAAAAACCCGCGCCGCCAACGACGCGCGCGAAATGTACGAGGCCATGGCGCAGGAACAGTTCGCGCCCATCAGGGAACTCACGAACGAGCGCATGCGCAACCACCGCTTGCAGGGTTTCATTCGACTCTACACAGATACCGCCGCCGGACGCGAGGCGAAAACCATGCTGAAACAGTAGATAGCCGCAACCAGGGATCTTCCGAGCCCTCGTGCGGCCGGATCGTCACGACACGGTAGAAGATGGGCAACCGAAACGAATTGGTCGTCAGCGACGTTGCCGTCAGATTGGTCCGATAGGCCCAATGGCCCGACCAGCCGCCGATCGCGTTGGTTGAAAATTCCACGTGATAGACCGGCGCGTCGCCACCGACGCTTGCCCACGAAATGACGCCGTTGCTCGTCGCCGACGGCGTCACGGCCGTGACGACATAGCGCGTGTCGTTCGAGACGGGCTCCGATCCGTTTGTCCGGCAACGAATCCGAAAGAAGCGGGGGATCGGCGCCGAATAGATTCCGTTGCTCTGCGTATAAACCGTCTCGAAGGGCTTGTACCATCCATTCGTCCAGGAGGTGCGAAGATCGGAAGTCCATTCGAGCGTGCAGGCATACTGCGACACTCCATCTTCCGGCGTCAACGTATAATCCATCGTCCCGGAAGCGTCCAGACGGGTAATCCGCACTTCCGGCTGCGCCAGGCAAACGCCCAGCGCCAGCCAGGCCGCCAACGCGAGACTCCGTTTGAACAAGCGCATGAAATCGTCTCCTAATCGGGCTTTTTCCGCCGTTCGCTTCTTGGCATATTCCTTGTCACGTCCTGATTTCCGTTTGACACTTTTTGGTTGTTAATAGAGATGGTTTTCATAACACAGACTTCCGAGGCAGAGCGGAGACCAGGCCCCCGGCGTGGGCCGAGGCCGACGCTGC
>SLKS01000334.1 GCA_007134465.1 Kiritimatiellia bacterium
CGCGCACGCGCGGTTCGTCCGTGGGATGGATGGGCCGGAACTGGACCTGCGTGCCGTCGTCCAGCACGTGCGAGGTGCGGAACTGGGGCGGGCTGGACACGATGGCGTTCTTGAAGTCGAACAGTTCGGCGCGCACGTATTTGGCTTCGATGGCTTCCTGGATCAGGCGCTCCCGGAAATCGGGGTGGGCGATGGAAATCAGGGCGATGGCCCGTTCCTGGACGTTTTTGCCGTGCAAATAGGCGACGCCGTATTCGGTGACGACATAGTGCACGTCGCCGCGCGTGGTGACGACGCCCGCGCCGGGCGAGAGACGGCAGACGATGCGCGAGACGGTGTTCTTCGTCGCCGTCGAGGGCAGGGCGATGATGGCCTTGCCGCCGGGCGAGCGGGCGGCGCCGCGATTGAAATCCACCTGGCCGCCGATGCCGGAGTAGAAGCGGGAGCCGATCGAATCGGCGCAGACCTGGCCGGTGAGGTCCACTTCCAGCGCCACGTTGATGGCCACCTGCTTATGCTGCTGGGCGATGACGAAAGGATCGTTGATGTGCTCGGTGGGATGGAAGGCGAAGAGCGGGTTGTTGTCGATGAAGTCGTAGAGCTTCCTCGTGCCCATGCAGAAGCTGGCGGAAATTTTGCCGCGATCCATGGTTTTGCGGTCGCCGGTCACGGCGCCGGATTCGACCAGGCCGATGATGGAATCGCTGAACATTTCGGTGTGGATGCCGATATGTTTTTTGGCGTACAGGTAGGGCATGACGGCCTGGGGGATGCGGCCGATGCCGAATTCGATGGTGGACTCGTCCTCCACGAGGGCGGCGACGAATTCGCCAATCTTGCGAGTGGTCTCGTCGGGTTCGGGCGGAACGAGTTCGGCGACGGGCGTTTCGCTGGGGACGAGCATGTCGAGTTCGTGAACGTGGATCATGCTGTTGCCAAGCGTGCGCGGCATGTTGGGGTTGACTTCGGCCACGACCAGTCGCGCGTTTTCGGCGGCGCTTTTGACGATGTCCACCGAGATGCCGAGGCTGCAGAAGCCGTTTTCGTCGGGCGGAGCGACCTGGACGAGGGCGGCGTCGAGCGGGAGCTGGCCGGACGAGAAGAGGCGCGGAATGTCGGAGAGGAAGATGGGGGTGTAGTCGCCAAGCCCTTCCTGAATGACGCCGCGCACGTTCTGCGAGATGAAGAAGCTGTTGATGCGGAAGCGCTGGCTGAGTTCGCGCGTGGCGTAGGGCGCGTCGCCGTGCGTGAGCAGATGCACGATTTCGGTGTCGATCAGCTCGGCGCTGCGGCGTGTCAGGGCGGCGACCAGGCTCTGGGGCTGGGCGCAGCCGGTTCCCACGAAGACGCGGTGGCCGGCGCGAACGCGGGCGACGGCTTCGTCTGCCGTGCATACGGATTCGCTGTAGCGGGTCCGCCAATCGCGGTCCCAGGTCGTTTTCGAGGCGTTGTTCATAGTGCGGGCGCGTCCGGATTGAGGGTGATCCGCGCGTCGGCGGCGACCGATTCGCCGCCCGGCGGTCCCACGATGAAGGGGTTGATGTCCATTTCCGCAATGCGCGGAAAGTCCGTGACCAGTTGACTGATGCGTTGCAGGGCGACGGCAATCGCGCCCACATCCACGCCCGACTGTCCACGCACGCCTTTGAGCAGAGCGAACGAGCGCGTGCTTTCGAGCATTTGCATGGCTTCCTCGCGCGTGATCGGGGCCAGGTGGAACGCGACATCCTTCATGACCTCGACGAAGATGCCGCCCAGTCCGAACATGAGCATGGGCCCGAATTGCGGATCGCGCGTCATGCCGAGAATCACTTCGCGTCCGCGCGGGCACATTCTTTCGATATACACGCCCTCCAGGCGCGCGTTGGGGACGCGCTCGCGCATGCGCAGCATCATGAGGTCGAACGCGTCGCGCACCTCTTCGGGCGAGTCCAGATTCAGCTTGACGCCGCCCAGGTCGGATTTATGCACAACGTCCGGCGAGGCGATTTTCATGGCGACGGGGAACCCGATCCTGTCGGCGGCATCCAGCGCCTGTTCCACGTCCACGGCCATTTCGCCGGGCGCGACGGGGAAGCGGTACGCGCGCAGCACCGCCTTGGCCTGGGCTTCGCCCATCTGAAGCTGGCGAGTCTTGACGTGACGGTTGACAATGCGTTCCACTCGTCGGCGGTTGACCAGAAACCGCGTGAGTACGCGGGGCGGGCGGCGCAGCCAGGCGGCGTAGTCGCACATGGCTTTGAGCGCGGCCACGGCTCGTTCGGGGGCGGGATAGTCGGGCAGGCCGGCGGCGACCAGTTCGGCGCGGCCGGGCATGACATCCTGTCCGCCCATGAACGAGACGAGAATCGGCTTGCTGCCGTCGGCGCAGGCGGCGATGGCGCGCGCGGTTTCCGCCGGCCGCGTCATGGCCTGCGGCGTGAAGATGACCACGATCGCATCCACGGACTTGTCGGACTGCGCGGCCACAAGCGCGTCCACGTAGCGTTCCGGCGGCGCGTCGCCCAGCACATCGATCGGATTGCCGACGCTGGCGGCGGCCGGCAGTTTTTCGCGCAGGGCCGTGGTGGCGCCATGGCCCAGCGTAGTGATCGTCATGCCCGACTGCTCCACGGCGTCGGCAGCCATGATGCCCGGCCCGCCCGCGTTGGTGACAATGGCCACCCGGTTCCCTTTCGGAAGCGGTTGCATGGCGAAGGCGGTGGCGTAATCGAACAGCGCTTCGAAGGTGTCGGCGCGAATGATGCCCGAGCGTCCGAACGCGGCGCCGTAGGCCATGTCGGCGCCGGCCAGGCTGCCCGTGTGGGAAGAGGCCGCCTTGGCGCCGGCCTGCGTGACGCCGGATTTGAGCACGATGACCGGCTTGCGGGCCGTGGCCGTTTCCGCCGCGCGCAGAAAGTCGTTGCCCGACAGAATGCTTTCCAGGTAGCCTACGATCACGCGCGTGTCCGGATCGGCCGACAATCCCACAAGAAAATCGTTTTCGTTCAAGTCCGCCTTGTTGCCCATGCTGATCAGTTTGGCCAGGCCCAGATGACGGCCGGCGGCCCAGTCGAGAATGGCTGTGCAGATGGCGCCCGATTGCGAAAACACGGAAATATGTCCGACCGCCGGCATCTTCTTGGCGAACGAAGCGTTCATGCGGTGGTGCGTGTTGATCAGGCCCAGACAGTTCGGGCCCAGCAGGCGGACGCCTTGGCGCGCGCACAGGTCGCGAATTTCGGATTCCAGTTGCGCGCCGGCTTCGTTCACTTCCTTGAAACCGGCGGTAATCACGCAGACCGCCCGCGCGCCGGCCGCGATGGCATCTTCCGTCGCCGCCTTCACGTGCGCGGGCGGGACGGCGATCATAGCCAGGTCCACGCGAACCTTCGCATCGGTCGCGCGCTTGAAGCAGGGGATGTCCAGAATGCTGTCGGCCGATGGATTCACCGGGACGAGACGCCCGGCATAGCCGGCCTGGATCAGATTGGCGAGAATTTCGTAGCCGACTTTTCCCGGCGAGCGCGAAGCGCCGATCACGGCCACGCTTTCGGGCTGGAACAATGCGGACAACATAGTGGCGTTTCCTGGGACGGGCTTCGCCCGCCTACCGTATATCCTTATGAGAGATTGTCGCAAACAACGGGCAGATACAGTAACGAATTGCGTACGCGATGCAAGCGGGAAATTGTCTGCCCGTTTTTCCGTTGCGTTCCCCGAGCCGTTCGTTGTAGGTTGTGCGCATATTCGGCCGAAACAGGACAACAAGGAGATTCGGTATGGGTAGCGCATTGGATCCGACACGGATGAAAGACTGGGAAATTGCCGAAGCGGCGCTCGAGACCATGGTTCCGTTCGACAAACTGGGCAGGGATCTGGGTCTCGAAGAGGACGAGCTGATCCCGATGGGCCGTCGGCTGGGCAAGGTTGACCTGGTCAAGGCCATGGCGCGGCTGGGCGAGAAGACGCCGGGCAAGTACATAGACGTGACCGCCATTACCCCCACTCCGCTGGGCGAAGGCAAGACGACCACTGGGATCGGCCTCGTGCAGGGGCTGGGCCGGATCGGCAAGCGCGTGGTCGGCGCCTTTCGCCAGCCGAGCGGCGGTCCGACGTTCAACATCAAGGGCTCGGCGGCCGGCGGCGGGCTGGCGCAGTGCATCCCGCTGACGGAGTTCTCCCTGGGGCTGACCGGGGACATTGACGCGATCGCCAACGCGCACAACCTGGCCATGGTGGCGCTGACCTCGCGCATGCAGCACGAGGCCAACTACGACGACGCGCGTTTGGCCCGCAGCCGTCTGAAACGGCTGGACATCGATCCCGAGCGGGTGGAAC
>SLKS01000360.1 GCA_007134465.1 Kiritimatiellia bacterium
AAAGAAAGACAGTTGTGCAGTTTTATGGCCACACCAATCGGGTGTCAGGGCGCATCTCTGCAAGCTGTTCTCCATCTTTGTGTTCTCTGTGTTCTTTGCGGTTATCTGCTCTTTCCAGGTTTAATGGTCCGCTAGACAAAGCGGGATTCCCGAGCGCTACAACCACAACGGAAGACGGCCGGGCGACTGTTCGTCGAGCCGGCCGGAACGGAGCAAGGCGTCCATCTCCGCCAGCAGCCGCTCCTTATCGTGCGGCAGGCGCCCCTCCAGCGGCATCACGTTCGAGGCGTGATTGGCCCGGAACACCGTGCCGGACAGGTCCAGCCGCGCGACCAGCTCGCGCAGTTCGCGCACCGCCTGCGCTTCGGTCAGCGGCGCGAACCGGCCGTTCGCCGCCGCCGCGAACAGCGCCGTGCCTTCCACCGGAATGACGCGCAGCGCCGAGAGCAGGCGCGGCCGCATCCGATTCAGCGCGCCAGCGGTATGCTCGACATGGGCTGCGCTGCGTTCGGTTCCGCCCAGCCCCGTCAGAATCATGACCGACATGCGCAATCCAGCCGCTTGCGCCCGAATCCCGGCGTCAACCATCGCGGCGGCTGTTTCGCGTTTTCCGCAGGCCTTGAGAATTTCATCGTCGCCGCTTTCCAGCCCCATGTACAGCGTGTGCAGTTTCCGGCGCCGCAGTTCTTGCAGTTCCCCGTCCGATTTCGCCATGATCGAACTGCCGTTGGCGTACAGGCCGACCCGCGTCAGCGAGGGCAGCGCCTCGCCGAGCCATGTTAGAATGGTGTCGAGTTCCTCGAACGGGCGCACCATGACATCGCCATCGGCCAGAAACACGCGGCGGGCGGTCGGGAAGCGGCGCGCCTCCCGGTGCACAAGGGCGTGTATGGCATCGAGTGAACCGCGCCGGTAGGGCACGGCTCTATACATTCCGCAAAACGTGCAGCGATTGTGCGGACAGCCCCGATCAATCTGCAGGATCAGGCTGTCGGCTTCGGCCGGAGGCCGAAACAGGGGCTCGTTCATGCTGTTTCTCCGAGACAGGCATAGCTGTCTGTAGCCTTCTCTTCCAATACAGCAAAGATGGGCCGAGCAGGCAATCCCGTTCTTGCAGGGGAGGGGAAGCGTACAAGGCGTTAGGGCCTTTCCGGCAAAGATACACGTTTTTGCGTGTGTCTTTTGTCTCTGGATTGTTTGAACACCGCTTCGCTCAAGATAACGAAGGAAACGAAGTGTGCCCGCCCTTCTTTGTTCCCTTCGTTGCCTTCTGTTCAATTCCTTTTGGTCGCGGGCGCAGCCCGCCTTAAGATGCTTGCGGCTTTTCCCCGCTTTCGGCTATGGTGACGCAAATGGAGAATGGCAACGCGCCGGATCGGAACAGAGGGCAACCCGGAGGAAACATCATGAGCGTACGCGAGGTGATTGGCGTATCCAGAAGTCGGCCCGTAATCGAGGGCGCGGGCGTTCATCTGCGCCGCGCGTTCGGATTCCACGACACGCAATTGCACGATCCCTTTTTGCTGCTCGACGACTTTCGCGGGGATCGGCCGGATCAGTATCTGGCCGGGTTCCCCTGGCATCCGCATCGCGGCATCGAAACGATCACCTACATGCTGGAAGGCTCGGTCGAGCATGGCGACAGCATCGGCAACAGCGGCACGATCCGGGCGGGCGAAGTGCAATGGATGACCGCCGGCCGCGGCATTATCCATCAGGAAATGCCGAAGCCCGGTCCGCACGGACGGATGGGCGGGTTCCAGCTTTGGGCCAATCTGCCCGCCGCCGAAAAAATGATCGCTCCGCGCTATCAGGAATTCGCCGCCTCCGAATTTCCGCGCGTTTCGCTCGAGGGCGGCGCGACCGCCACGGTGGTGTGCGGCTCGCTCGGCGACGCGCGCGGGCCGGTAACCGATGTGGCCATCGCGCCTCTGTTTCTGGATGTCGCCGTGCCGTCCGGCGCAACGGTTCGCCTTCCGACCCCGCCGCGGCATAACGCGCTCGCCTATGTCTTCGAGGGAACAGGCTATTTCGACTCGCGCCGCAATCCCGCCGCCTGGGAAATCCGGCAGGATGGCTATACGGAACGCTTTCGCGACGCGCGGCTGGGCGACGGCACGCTCGTTCGTTTCGGCCCCGGCGAAACGATCGAAGCCGAGTCCGTCGCCTCGCAGACCTTGCGCTTCCTGCTCGTTGCGGGACAACCTCTGAACGAGCCCGTGGCCTGGGGCGGCCCGATCGTCATGAACACGCGCGAAGAACTGGAAACGGCCTTCCGGCAACTGGAAGAGAACACCTTCCTCGATCCGCCGCCTGAATCCCGTGCGCGCCGATAGCGTCGGAACAGGGTAAGTCCCCGGCTTTGCCGCCTAACGCCTTGGGTTGCGCGAGCAGTTCGCTTGTACCGGTTATGAACGGCTACGATATCATCATTGTCGGCGGCGGCGCCAGCGGCCTGTTCGCGGCGGCGAATTTGGCGGAAAACGCGCCCTCGCTGCGCGTGCTCGTACTCGAAAAAGGCCGGCAGCCGCTGGCGAAAGTTCGTCTTTCCGGCGGGGGTCGCTGCAATCTGACGCATCGCTGCGAAGATATTCGCGCTTTTGTCGGCAACTATCCGCGCGGCGGCCGCGAATTGATCGGCCCTTTTCACCGTTTCGGGCCGGCGGACGCCATGAGGTGGTTCGAGCAGCGCGGGATCCCGCTGGTCGTGCTGGAAGACGGTTGCGTCTTTCCCCGCTCCGACAACATCGGCCGACATCGTCAATCTTCTGCTGAAAACCGTGCGGCGCGCGAAAACGGAAATCCGGACGGAGACGGCGGTTGCTCGCGTATGCCCTCGCGAAGATCGTTTCGAGGCGTTCACGGACGGGAAGAATTGCGAGACGTGCCGGACGCTGCTTGTCGCGACCGGCGGTTGCGCGTTTGTCGAGGGCTTGGACCACGCCATCGAGCCCTGCGTGCCGTCGCTCTTTTCCCTCGAAACGTCGGACCGTCCATTCACGGAACTGGCCGGCATTGTCGCCAAGGGAGTACGCGCGAGCGGGCCCGGCGGCGCGACGGGGGAGGGGGATCTGCTGATTACCCACGACGGGGTCAGCGGGCCGGCCGTGCTTCGGCTGTCCTCGTTCGGGGCGCGCGCGCTGGCGAACGCGAACTACTCTTTCGATCTGACAATCCATTGGCGCCCCGCGCTGCGGGAAGACCAGGTGTTCGATGCGCTGGCGAAATGCCGGGCCGACACCCCGCGCCGGCAAATCGGATCGCTGTCGCCGTTCGGGCTCGCCGCCCGGCTGTGGAAGCTGCTGCTCCTGCGCGCCGGCGTGGAGGCAACCTGCGAATGGGGGCGCTGCCCGCTGTCCGGGATGCGGGAGATGGCGCGGCAGACAACCGCCTTCTCGTTGCCGATTCTCGGCAGAAGCCGCCGGCGCGAGGAATTCGTCACCTGCGGCGGCGTCCGCCTCAAGGAAGTGGATTTCCGGACCATGGAAAGCCGGCGGCATCCCGGTCTGTTTCTTGCCGGCGAAACGCTCGACATGGACGGGCTGACCGGCGGATTCAACCTGCAGGCCGCCTGGACCACGGGCTATCTTGCCGCTGCCGCCATGCTCGCCCGGCATGGCTAGCGAGATTTGCCGCTGCGAGCTTCAACGAGTTTTTTGGGAGCTGTTTCCCGAATGTCCACGGTCTTGCGCGACGAACTTGCGCCCGCCACGATGGCGATCCGCGCCGGCGCCACGCTGAAATGTTCCGCCAGCAGTCGGATGACGGCGGCATTCGCTTTCCCTTTTTCCGGCGCCGCCGTCACCCGCACTTTCAGGCCGTCTCCGTAGGGGCCGACAACTTCGTTTCGCGTCGCCCCCGGCGTTACTTTCACTTGCATTCGCATGGCGGCATCCCTCGGCGACGGTGTCCAAAGAGGAAATCGCGTGCCGGTTGCTTTGTCTACACGGCAATCTTGACCGCCGTTCCGTGTGTTCTGTGCGGTCCGTGGTCGGACATTGGGGCGCGGGCGCAGCCCGCCTTGACTATCATTTGTTGCCTAGCGCCATCAGTATTCCCGCCAGCAAAACAAACAGGCTCAGCGATATTAACGCTGCGGCCCGGCTGACGGCGCCCTTGGCGTGGCCAAGTCCGAATTTCGGACCGAGCCCATGCCACAGATCCGATCAGCACAATTTGGTATACCCGTTTCATTGAACCTAAGTGGAGCAGTTGATTAACCGCAAAGAGCACAAAGATCGCAAAGAAAGACAGTTGTGCAGTTTTATGGCCACACCAATCGGGTGTTAGGGCGCATCTCTGCAAGCTGTTCTCC